>DASPUI010000222.1:0-12557 GCA_035622995.1 Chthoniobacterales bacterium | reverse complement strand
GGGGTTGGGGTCGGACTGGCTTGCGGCGCGCCGTAGAGTGCTTGCGCCCCGCTGATGTCGTCCGACGAAACGGTTTCGCGATCGCTGATTACAGAATTCATGATCGCATCCACGTGCTGACCATTCTGATCAGGGTGCGCCAAGCCAAGCGCGTGTCCGAGTTCGTGAATCAAGACCCGACGAATATCGCCAATCGCATATCCGCTTGAACCAAACCGCAAGTCCCCGCGATACGAATCCCACTGCTGATTATTGTTAACCAGAATATCTGCTTCCATCATTCTGCTGCCGGAATAGCGATAATAGGTCACCGCCAGAGTGCTCGAACCAAACGATTGACCGAAAATCGTGCTGGCAAACGTGACGGTGTTGACCCCGTCACCTGAACTCAAGGGTGCGCTTGGATTTACCACCGCGGTAAAATGCAAATTTTGCACGTTGGAATTCCACGCATCCGGGGCTGGCAGTCCGGCGGTATCCCACGAAGTGTTTCCGTCGATCAGCGTTCGGCCGGCATTTCCCAAAGCGAATTGAAACGTAACATTGCTTCCGCTCGTCCAACTCGGGCCCTCTTCGACGTAGGCTGGCGCGTTGGACGCGCAGAGGGCGACGGTCGCAACTAAGAGTCGCACAAATGAAGGTTTTACAGAGGATATAAGAGCATTCCGAAGCGAGCCGATTGACCGTAATGAGTGAATCCACATGGAATTCATATAATTTCTAGAAAGCAAGCTTCGTGCGCGATTTACGGAAAATAGTGCGAGCTGACCAAATATTGCTCTGGCAACTGACGGCGGCGAACCCATCGTCCTACGGGACGATGAAGATCTTCTGCGAATCTGGATCCTTTACTTTGCTTCCGGACGCGTAGCCGCTGATATCGATCAGACCGCCCTTCGAATCGAAGGGATTATAAACCAGCCCTGGCCTGCCCGGCACCGCTTTGGCAACCGGAAATTGCGGCTGGTTAGCGGCAATTTGCGGCGACGCCGCAGATGAAGCCGACTGTTCCGCTTTGGCTTTTGTTTTACTTTGCGCCACGCGAGGGTGCGGCGTCGGCGTCGCGGCCACCGGACCTTCCGGAACTTCGACATCAGAATTCTGGCGGGGCTTATCCGAGCCATGATGCACGAATCGAACCGGAGCGGTGACGATATGCCCGGCCTCCCGGGTCATGTCGCACCCGGCGGCAGCGACCCCAAATATCAGAATCGCGCACACCGCGAACTTCATTTTGATTTTACTACGATGCCGTCTGCCGAATGCAAACCACATCCGCCACGAATTCATCGAGGTCCGATTGCTTGACCGCCCATGAACACATGATCCGCCAGACGTCAGGCTGAATGAATTGATACAGCTGCCACCCGCGTCCGCGCAGAGCGTCCTCAATTTTCTTTTCGAGCCGAACAAAAACCGAATTCGCTTCGACCGGAAACAAAATCTCGATTTTTGCTTCAGATCGCAATCTTTCGGCCAGCAATCGCGCCATACGATTCGCATGTCGCGCGTTCCGCAGCCAAACATCATCCGTAAGGAGGCCAGACCATTGCGCCGCCAGAAACCGCGTTTTTGACTGAAGCTGACCTGCCTGCTTGAGCCGGTAATCGAACTCGAATCCAAGTTCTTTTTTGAAAAAAACAATCAGCTCGGTCCCAGCCAGGCCGTTTTTTGTGCCGCCAAAACAAAGAATATCGACGCCCGCCTGCCAACTGATCTCCTTTGGTGAACGACCAATCGTCGCCACCGCATTGGCGAAGCGCGCGCCATCCATATGCAGAAATAGATCGTGACGCCGGGCGAATTCGCTGAGCCTCGCCAGTTCCGCGAGGGAATAAACAGTCCCAAGCTCGGTTGCTTGGGTAATGCTGATCACGCGCGGTTTGTTGGCGTGCAAGGGCGGTTGCTGCGCAATAATCGCTTCCGCCCGATCGAGATCGATTTTGCCGTTTTCTCCGGCGGTGAGAAGCAGCTTTGCTCCCTTCGTAAAAAACTCCGGCGCACCGCATTCGTCTGTCTGAATGTGAGCACGTTCGTAACAAACGATGCTGTGAAACGATTGACAAACCTGCGCCAACGCAAGCGCATTCGCGGCCGTGCCGTTTAAGGCGAAGAAAACGTCGCACTCGACCTCGAACAGTTCGCAAACTTGCTTGCGAACGCGAGCAGTCCATTGGTCGTCTCCGTACGGCGGAGCAACATCTGCATTAGCGCACTCCAGCGCCGCAGAGACTTCAGGACAGATCCCGGCCGCGTTGTCGCTGGTAAATTGGTAGCGGTCATCCGGCGCATTCATGTCGATCTTGCTAACCGCGTTCGCGATCGCCAGCAAATCCGAAAAATTAAGAGATCACCTGACGCCCGAGCCCCGGGGCCTCGAAGGCGTCAGGCAAATCACTCCAGTTGCTCCTGATCTAACCTTCTTTGCCTTTACTTCGAATTTGGACTGTGGAATGACCGTATCTGAACAAATTTTTTCGCGGCCGAAACCAACGCGATCTGTTTTGCGGAATGGAACGCGCAGCGCTAATTTTAGCAGAATGAATTCTCTCCAAACTGAAATCGAGAACCGCGGCGCCGAGATTTTCGATTTAGTCGATCGGCATCCGGAATCGCTTTTCAGCAAGGCGGGCTTCTATCAGCGGATGATGGAATTTTCGATGCGCGACGAGAATTTTAAAGTGCAAATGTTCCGGTTCGTCGATGTGCTGGCCTCGCTTCATCGCGGAGGCGAGATTGTTCGGCACCTCGACGAATATTTCGCCGGCATGCGAAATGGATTCGCGCCCCTCGTGCGGACCGGAGTGCAGGCGGCAAAAATTGTCCCCTGGCTAAGCGGCCAATTGCTGCGCTGGAATGTTTCAGGTATGGCCCGCCAGTTCATCGCCGGAAAAAATCGGGACGACGTGATGAAGACACTGCGGAAGCGCCACAGAGAAGGGATTGGATTTACGGTGGATTTGTTAGGCGAAGCAGTGGTCAGCGAACGGGAGGCGACAGAATATGCAACGCGATGCCTCGAATTGCTCGAACATCTCGGCCACCAAACCCAGGGCTGGAGCGATCCGGTTGGAAAAAGCAGCGACCTGTTCCCGGTCGTCAATCTTTCGGTCAAGATCTCGGCCCTTTATTCGCAAATGAATCCGGCCGATCCGGGCGATGCGATTGCGCACCTTGCGCCAAAATTACGCCCGATTCTGCGACGTGCGCAGGCACTTGGCGCCTTCATCAACTTCGACATGGAAAGTTTCGCGCACAAAAATACTACGCTCGAACTGTTTAAAACCCTTTTTACCGAACCCGAATTTAACGACTGGCCGCACGCCGGAATCGTTGTCCAAGCCTATTTGCGCGATGCCGGACGCGATCTTTTGGCTCTTATCGATTGGGGTCGCGCGCGGGGCACTCGCTTCACCGTCCGCCTGGTCAAAGGCGCCTACTGGGATTACGAGAAAATCCGGTCTGCACAAAATGGCTGGCACGTCCCGGTATTTCTGCAAAAACCCGAGAGCGATGCAAATTTCGAAGCGCTTACGCGTGTGCTGCTTGAGAACGAAGACATTGTGACCTCCGCTTTCGGCTCGCATAATGTTCGTAGCATCGCGCACGCGCAGGCTTTGGCTGACCAACTCGGAATCGACCGGAGTCGATTCGAATTTCAATTGCTTTATGGCATGGCCGGTCCGATCAAACGCGCGCTGGTCGAAATGGGCTGCCGAGTGCGCGAGTACTGCCCGGTGGGCGAATTGCTTCCCGGAATGTCTTATCTCGTCAGGCGATTGCTCGAAAATACGTCGAACGAGGGATTTCTGCGCGCGAAGTTTTCAGAAAATGTTTCGGAAGCGCAGCTGCTACGCGATCCAAATGAGCTGTTGAATGGCGAAAGTCCTCGGACCATTCATTCAAGCAAAACGCAAGATGCACCATCTTTCAACGGCCACGCCAGCCACGATTACGATAACGCCCCACTCGTGAATTTCGTTTACGGCCAAAACCGGGAGCAAATGAGCGCGGCCTTGGAACAAGTGCGCGCTCAACTTGGGAAAAAATATCCGATCGTAATCGATGGCGAAAGAATTTGGACCGACAAAACGATTGCCTCGATTAATCCGAGCGCGCCGAACCAGGTGGTCGGCCATGTTGCCGAAGCGGGAATTCCTGAAGCCGATGGGGCGGCGCGCGCGGCGCGCGCGGCGTTCGAAAAATGGAGCCGAACTCCGTTTGAAGCGCGCGCCCGGTTGCTCGAACGGGTCGCAGCTATCATGGACCGGCGGCGTTACGAACTTTCCGCCCTGGAAGTTTTCGAAGTCGGCAAACCGTGGGCGGAGGCGGACGGCGACATCCGCGAAGCAATGGATTTCTGCATGTTTTATGCGCAGGAAATGCGCGCGCTCGGCCGGCCGCGGCTGACCCAAAATGTGCCGGGCGAAGAAAGCTATCAGCATTATTGGCCGCGAGGTGTCGCACTCGTGATCGCGCCGTGGAACTTTCCGATGGCGATACTAACCGGCATGACCACCGCTGCGCTCGTAACCGGTAATACCGCGATCGTTAAACCGGCGGAACAATCTGCCGTCATCGGTGCGATGCTGCTGGAAATTTTCGAAGAAGCTGGTCTGCCGCGGGGCGTGCTTAATTATCTGCCGGGCAAAGGGTCGGTGATCGGTGCGCACCTGGTCGATCATCCCGACGTTGATTTGATCGCGTTCACTGGTTCGCGCGAGGTCGGTCTTCGCATTTGGGAAAGTGCCGGACAAACACGGCCCGGTCAGCGTCAATTGAAACACGTCATTTGCGAAATGGGCGGGAAGAATGCGATCATCATCGATTCGGACGCTGATCTCGACGAAGCAATCGTCGATTCGATTTATTCCGCTTTCGGTTATCAGGGGCAAAAATGTTCTGCTCTGTCGCGCTTGATCGTGCTCGAGGATAATTATCGACGAGTCATGCAGCGCTTGCTTTCGGCGGCCGCTAGTTTGCGCGTGGGTAATCCAGAGGAACCGGGCGTAACCGTGGGGCCGGTCATCGACCAGGCCGCCTACAAACGAATTCTCGAATATATCGAAATCGGCAAAGCTGAGGCGACCCTGGCATTTCAACGGCAGGACGTGCCAAGCGAAGGTTACTTCGTCCCGCCGACGATTTTTTGCGATGTCGAACCCCAAATGCGAATCGCGCGTGAAGAGATTTTTGGGCCTGTTCTCAGCGTGATCAAAGTACGCGATCTGGACGAAGCAATTGAAATTGCCAACGGAACCGATTACGCGCTGACCGCCGGATTTTTCTCGCGCAGTCCGGCAAACATCGAGAGAGCGAAGGCCCAAATCGTGGCCGGCAACGTCTACATCAATCGCTCATGCACGGGCGCGGTCGTTGGCCGGCATCCGTTTGGCGGATTCAAAATGAGTGGTGGTGGAACGAAAGCTGGCGGCGCAGACTATCTTTTGCAGTTTTTACTGCCGCGCGTCGTAACCGAAAATATCATGCGCCACGGGTTCGCGCCCGAGGAAACGCCCGAACATCGAGACGAATTTCTCTGGCCGCCAAGCCACTAGCGCGTCACCCACGGTGATGCCGCCGTTTTCAGAAACGCGCATTCGCCAGCGGAGCGCATTTCCGTTATTGCAGCGGTCGGCCTTTAAGAAGTAGCTCCACGACCGAGACAATCATATAAATCACCGGCCAGGCCGATGCGATCACGACTGCGGCGAATACGATCGCCTCCTTTTTGCGTTCGCGGGCCGATTCAATCAAGTATTCGCGGCCGAGATTGTAGCGGTTTCGAAATTCCCAACGATCGTCACCATCGTAATAACCTCCCCAATGATCGAGACCAGACTGAAAACAATAGTCGGTCTGAGGAAATTCTTGCTTTCGGAATTGGCACGTCGGTTTCACACCATTACTGGCCGGTCCAACTTGGAACATGCCACATTCGCCGCCGATTCAAAATCCTAACCGCTGCTCATCCTAAAATCCGATCTCCTTCGCTGGTTCGAATGGTCATCGCCAGCGACCTTCAATCCAAACCCAACCGCCCGGACGGCGCGCCCAGTAACCTCCTACCCAAACTGCTGCGGGACGCGGACGAGCAATCCAGTGACCGGAAACCCAGACGTAATTTGTGCCGGTCCAGCGCCAGTAACCACTCTCCCAAAAATATCCCGGACCGGGGGCGACCGTTCGCGTTTCGATCCGGGTACGCGGCGGAGCCTGTGTCACCAGGAGTTCGCGCGTGGTTACCGGCGCGATTGCTGGGCCGGTTGTCGTCACCTCCTGAGTGACCGTCGTCGTAGTCACCGGCCGATGTGAGGCGCAGCTTACGAGAACAGTCGCGCCGACGGCAAAGACGTAATTATGTAGTCTCATAACATTTTCCCCGGTATAGACTTCGTTTTTATCAGACGCGGTGGTTCTGTCTGATTCATCAAATGCTCTACCTTGTCGCGACGCCGATTGGAAACCTGCGAGACATTACCCTGCGTGCGCTCGAAATTTTGCGCGAAGTCAACCTGATCGCCGCCGAGGATACGCGGCACTCGGGCGTCTTGCTCAAGCATTACCAGATCGTCAAACCACTGGTAAGCTTGCACGAGCATAACGAGGCAATGCGCACCGCGCAGCTGATTGAACGAATCGCGGCGGGTGAAAATGTGGCACTGATAACAGATGCGGGAATGCCGGGCGTTTGCGATCCGGGCGGACGACTGATTCGCGAATGCATCAAACGTGAATTGCCCTTCACCATAATTCCGGGGCCATCGTCGGTCCTGACTGCGCTCATCGCTTCAGGATTTGCGACTGATAAGTTTTACTTTGGCGGATTCCTGCCTGTCAAAAGTGGACAACGTGAACGGGAATTGCGCTTTGCGGCTACGCGCGATGAAACATCCGTCTATTTCGAATCGCCCTATCGCCTAACGAAGACATTGCGTGTTTGCATCGAGATCATGCAAAACCGGCATTTGTGCGTCGCGCGGGAACTGACAAAAAAATTCGAGGAATTCCGCCGCGGCACGGCCGCAGATTTGCTCGGGCATTACCAGACTCGTCCGCCAAAAGGCGAAATCGTTTTCGTGATTTCGGCGTTGTAGCTCCCCTTCGGCGCTACAACGTTTTGCGCTTGCCAACATTGGGCTTCTGTGGGATTTTGCGCGGCTTTTTCTCCCCGGAAAGTAGTTATGGCTTACGCAATTATCAAAACCGGCGGGCGGCAGTATCGGGTGGCGGAAGGCGACACGATTGATGTCGATCTGCTGGATCTCGATCCGGGCAAAAATGCCAGTTTCGAAGTCTTAATGCATGTTGATGGCGACAAGATCACACACGCCTCCGGCGCAAAGGTTACGGCCGAAGTGATTGAGCAACGCAAGGACAGGAAAGTTATCGCGTTTAAATTCAAGCGGCGGAAAGGCTACCATCGGACAGTTGGGCACCGCCGGAAATTGACGCGGCTAAAAATCAAATCGATCGGCGGCGCGAAGAAAACGACTTCGAAGAAATCTGAGGAATAACGATGGCTCATAAAAAAGGACAGGGCAGCGTAAAGAACGGCCGCGACAGCGTCAGCAAACGCCTCGGGGTAAAAAAATTTGGCAGCGAAATGGTCGTGGCCGGCAACATCATTGTGCGCCAGCGCGGAACCAAGTTTTTGCCCGGTAAAAACGTCGGTCTCGGACGCGATTACACGATTTTTGCTTTGGTCGATGGAAACGTGCGGTTCGATCGTGCCGGCCGACGGGTGAACGTCGACCCAGTTCTTGCAAAGTAGGTTCGCCTTATGAAATACCGGACGTTCATCCTTTTTGGCGCGCCGGGCAGCGGTAAAGGCACTCAAGGAAAAACGCTCGGCACGATCCCGCGTTTTTTTCATTGTCCGTGCGGTGACGTGTTCCGCTCGATCGATACCCGCACGAAAGTCGGCAAAGCGTTCCTCGAATATTCAAGCAAAGGCCAGCTCGTCCCCGATGATGTGACGGTCGAACTATGGAAGGAAGCGATCGACGCTGCGGTGGACGCGCACAAATTCAAACCCGACATCGATATCCTCGTGCTCGACGGCATCCCGCGAAATGTAAATCAGGCCAAGATTATGGCCGACCTGATCGACGTCGAAAAAGTCTTTCATTTGTCGTGTCCAAATCGCGAAGCTCTGTTTTCGCGTCTGAAAAAGCGGGCGCTGAAGGATAACCGCCTCGATGACGCAAATGAACAGGTGATTCAAAAGCGCCTCAATATTTACGAAAACGAGTCCAAACCGGTGCTCAGCCATTATCCGCGCAAAAACGTTACGGTGATTGACGCGACCCAGCCGCCCGCCAAAGTTTTGTTCGATATTTTAGCGAGCGTCAACGGCGTGAAGCATGAGCCAGCAGCAGTTTGAAAATTTCACCGCTTCGAGTCTCTACTGCGAAAAATGTGGTGCGGCGATGCCGGTGCGAGAGCGGCTGCTCTTAATCCTGCCCGACCGCGAGCTTTTTGATTATCTTTGCACCGGTTGTGGTTCCTCGGTCGGACAACGCGAAGTCACGGCCGGGGATAAGTTGATGGCGCAATCGGTGGCGGCCCGCAACCGCGTGCGACGAATTCGTTAGGCCAAATGCGCGTCGTGTTTATCGGCACCGGCGAGATTGCGGTACCGACGTTGCGGGCGCTGCAAGAATCCAAACATGATCTGGTCGGAATCGTAACCCAGCCGGACAGGCCCGCTGGCCGAGAACAGAAAGTTACCGCACCTGCCATCAAAGTAGCGCTCCTGGGCAGCGTCGCGGCAGATCGAGCGTCGCCGCCAATCTTGCAGCCGGCGAAAATCAAAGATCCGCAAACGATTGACGCAATTCACGCGTTAAGACCGGACGTGATCGTGGTGATGGCCTATGGACAGATCTTGCCGCGCGCCGCGCTCGAGATTCCCAGAATTGCCTGCCTGAATTTGCACGCCTCACTTTTGCCGCGCTGGCGCGGCGCGGCGCCGATTCAAGCAACGATCGCAGCCGGAGATCGCGACACCGGAATTACGGTGATGTTTATGAACGAAGGTCTCGATACTGGCGACATTTTATTGCAACGAAAGGTCGCTCTCTCGCCTAACGAAACCGGCGGCTCGCTGCATGATCGGCTCGCGCCGGTCGCGGCTGACGCTTTGCTCGAGTCGTTGCAAATGCTCGCGACCGGAAACGCATCACGTACGCCCCAGGACAATTCGCGAGCGACCCTCGCGCCGAAACTCAGCCGCGAAGATGGGCGGATCGAGTGGCACGAAGCAGCCGAAGTTATCGAACGAAAAATCCGTGCGTTCAACCCGTGGCCGACGGCGTTTACCCAGGTCGGCGATCACACGCTGAAAATATTCTCGGCTGCGATTGTCGATCTTCGCGGCAAGCCCGGCGAAATTTTGCGCCGTGAGCGGGAACTGGTGATCGCAGCGAAAGATCGCGCGTTGTCGTTAGTCGAAGTTCAGTTGGAAGGAAAACGACGGATGAGCGCCGTGGAGTTTCTGAAAGGCTTTCGAGTCACGTCTTAATTATGATGAGAAGGCTATCGTTTCTGCTTTGCAAAGATCGGCCTGTTCTGTTTGATGTTGTCCCGCCGCGATGAAACCGGACACGCCCGCCTACAAACGCGTTGTACTCAAGCTGAGCGGCGAGGCATTGCAGGAACGCGGCGCGCGCGAAAACATTTCGCCGGCAATCGTGCGCGAGATTGCTGAGCGAATCAAGGAAGTGGTCGCGCTTCCCGTGCAAATTTCAATCGTGATCGGCGGAGGAAATATTTGGCGCGGTTCGTCCGCAGCTGCACGCGGAATGGATCGAACCACGGCCGATTACATGGGAATGCTCGCCACCGTAATCAATGCACTCGCTTTGCGCAGTACGCTCGTGCAAATAGGCGTCGAGACGCGCGTGCAAACTGCAATCGAAATGAAAAACGTGGCGGAGCCATTCATCCTAGGCCGGGCCATTCGACACCTTGAGCTTGGCCGGGTCGTAATTTTTGCCGCCGGTACAGGCAATCCGTATTTTTCAACCGACACGACAGCCGCGTTGCGCGCCAGCGAGATTCGCGCGGACGTCATTTTGAAAGCAACCAAAGTGGATGGGGTTTACGATCGCGATCCAAAGACCGATCCAAATGCGAAACGGTTCGATCGCGTCACCTTTACCGAGGCGTTGACCAAACGATTGCAAATCATGGACTCGACCGCGTTTAGTCTGTGCATGGACAACAAAATTCCGATTGTGGTGTTCGACATGTATAAACCCGGAATTTTGCTCGATGCCGTTCTCGGGCGCAAAGTCGGCACGCTGATTTGCGACGAAGCAGGAGCGAAGTAAGAATCAACGCGCATGAGCAAAGACGACATCCTTCTCGAAGCGGAGATGCACATGGAGAAAAGCGTTGATTACCTGGTGCACGAATTCAACGGCGTCCGCACTGGCAAAGCGTCGCCGGCGCTGGTCGAAAATATCGACGTTCAAGCCTACGGCTCGAGTATGAAACTAAAGCAGCTCGCGCTGATTACCACGCCGGAGTCGAGGCTTCTAGTCGTTCAACCATTCGACGCCAGCACGGTGCAAGACATCGAACGGGCACTGAAGGAATCAAACATTGGTATCACGCCGTCAGTTGACGGAAAAATTATTCGTTTGCCGGTCCCGGAACTTTCGGAAGAGCGGCGGAAGGAGCTGGTGAAGTCGTTGGGCAAAATGGCTGAGGAAGCGCGGGTGCGGGTGCGCGCGAACCGCCGGACTGCGCTGGATGAAGCGAAGAAACTCAAAACGGCGGGCGGAGTAAGCGAAGACGAACTGAGAGATGCAGAAGAAGAGATCCAGAAGCTGACCGATCGCTTCGTCAAATCAATCGACGATCATCTCAAGCACAAAGAAGCGGAGATCATGAAAGTCTGATCGCCTCCGGATCGACGAGTTTTCTAAAGTCTAACGAGGTCGAGCAGGAACTGGCACCAGAGATAGATCATTCCGCGCCAGGAATATTTTACATCGCCGGCCGGCGTCGGTTTGAGCACGCCGCGCTTGATATTGTGCTCAATCTGGTCGCGCAAATCATTTTCCATTTCCTTCTCGATCCGCTCTTCGTCGAGAATGTCGATCGCGTCCGTCTCAACCCGATTGCGCCGCAGAAACTCGCGGTGACTTTGATAAAGTTGCCAGAACGACTGATCGGGACGCTGCCGATTGATTCGGAATTGCGGAGTGAGTTTTAATCCGTAGGAAAGTGGGTAATTCCAAGTAGTCCAAATCACGCCGTTCTTGGCCCGCGACGAGATGCGCAGGTAGTAGAATGCGAGGTCGTGCTGCTCGTTCAAACAGATGGTCGCTTGGGCGCGGTCTTCGTTTTTGTAAAAAAGGCGAAAGAATTGCCGATAGTCTTCCCAGTCCCAACCGGCATCGGTCACGTGAGTGAAACCTTCGTTTTCGATTTCTCGCGAAATCTCATTTAAATTTGGAAACGTGTCGACTGACGGCGCGCTCTTGGGACGAAGTTGCTTTTCCTTCGGCAAGCGCAGAGTGCGAATACGGGTGAGAATCTCAACCCATGGCAGAAAGAACCAACTGGCCGCCGCGACGGCTCCCCAGATGTGACTGTTCGTTAGGAAGTATACGAGCAGATACGACGCGACTAGAATTCCAATGGCTCCGGCCTTTTGCGAAAAGGCATTCTGAAAGCTGCGCAACGCCACGCTCAGCACGGCAACTCCAAGAATTAAAAACAGCGGAAAGAGCATTAGGGTTTGATCTGATTGTCGCTCAGAAACCGCGCCAGCTGATCGGTGTCGAAATTAGCCAGCACCTTGTCACCGGCCACAAATGTCGGCACATAAGTTTGCTCAGAGAGTCGCTCCATTTCCTCGTACGCCCGGCGGTCTCGGCCAACGTCGATTTCCATGAATTTGTAACCGCGGGTGCTCAAATACTCCTTGGCGTCCAGGCACCACGAACACCACTCACGACTATACAGCTTTAATTCCATTTTGCAGCGCAAATAAACGAGCGCGCCCTGCGCGCGTCAATCGGTCGGGCCGCTATTTCCGCTCAATATGACTTTGCCCAGATAACGCGTTTGGCGCTCGGTGTGCCGGTAAAAATGCATCGGCCCGGTTCAGAATCGCCGAATGGGATCACCCGAATGGTTACTTTGAGATCGCTCTTGATTTGTTCCTCAATCTCGCGCGAGCCGTTCCAGTGGGACAGGGCGAAACCGCCATGAATTTCCGGTTTCGAGGAATTCTTGGGGGTAAAAAAGTCGTAAAAATCCTTCTGGTTCTCGATCTTCCTGGTATTTTCATCGCGGAATTGAGTTGCGCGCTGATAAAGATTCTTCTGGATCGCGCCCAGAATTTCCGGTGCGCGCGCGACGATTTCAGCACTCGAAACAAACTCCTTTTCTTTGAGTGGTCGATCGCGACGGCTAATTGCAACCGAATCCTTTTCAAGATCGCGCGGCCCTATTTCAACGCGGAGCGGTACGCCTTTTTTAATCCACTCCCAATTTTTTATTCCGCCACCGAGATCGCGTTTGTCCACTTCTACTTC
>DASPUI010000221.1:0-11151 GCA_035622995.1 Chthoniobacterales bacterium | reverse complement strand
AAACGAACACGCCGGGCGGCGATGGCGGCTGACTGCGCTTCGAGGTCTGCCGGCGGTGGTGTCTGCGCTTGTAGCTCTGAGAGGCGTTTCAGCAAATCGCGATCTGCCGCATCGTTGGCCTGAATTCGCTGATCAACCCCGCCGAGTTCGCGCTCACAGACTTCAGCTGCGCTCTTGGCTTCGTTGCGCCGCTGCAAAATCGGTTTCTTTTCCGCTTCCAACTGTGAGAGCGCGGCACTTTGTTCCCGGGTATTGTCCTGGCGCTGCGCCTCGATTTTTTTGATGCCCTCTTCAATCTGCGCGATGCGTAGCGCCACTTCCTTCTGCTCCTGCTCAAGTTTCTTCAGCGCGACGATTTCGTTGCGCAGCTCGGGAAAATTCGCCGCTTGCGACGTGCCTTCCCGTCCGAGATTGATTTCACTCTTTTGCAGCAATCGCTTTTCGTGCCGCAGCGCAATCCGCGTTTTTTGTCGTCGAATTTTTAGCCCGATCTCGCGGAACCCTGTCGTAATAAAACTCAAGTTACTCCTCTGATTCCGCCAATCTCGCCAGGACGCTAAAATCTTCCAGCGTAGTTGTGTCGCCCGTCACTTTTGCGCCACTGGCAATTTCCTTCAGCAGCCGCCGCATAATTTTTCCACTGCGTGTTTTCGGAAGCGCTTCGGCGAAACGGACCTCATCGGGTTTGGCAATCGCGCCAATATGCACCCCCACGTGATCGCGCAGTTCGTTCTTCAAATCTCTGCTCGCTTCGATGCCGCTCTTCAATGTGACAAATGCAACCACGCTTTGACCTTTTACTTCGTCAGGACGCCCAACAACAGCAGCTTCCGCCACTCGCACATGACTAACGAGCGCGCTTTCGATTTCGGATGTGCCAAGGCGATGACCGGCGACATTCAATACATCGTCGATCCGGCCGACAATCCAAAAGTATCCGTCTTCGTCCCGGCGCGCGCCATCTCCAGTGAGATAGTTGCCCTTAAATTCGCTCCAATATTGCTTTTGATAGCGCTCCTTGTCTCCGTAGATCGTCCGTAACATTGAGGGCCATGGCTTCCGAATGATCAATTTCCCCCCGACATTCGGGCCCACTTCGTTTCCACGTTGATCGACAATTGCGGCATCAACGCCGAAGAAAGGAAGCGTCGCGCTGCCGGGCTTCGTTGGAATCGCGCCGGGCAACGGCGTGATCATGATCGCGCCGGTTTCCGTTTGCCACCAAGTATCGACGATCGGACACCGCCCGCGCCCGATCTTTTTGAAATACCAGATCCACGCTTCCGGATTGATCGGTTCGCCGACCGTTCCGAGAAGACGGAGCGACGACAAATCATACTTGTCGATCCATTGATCGCCCCAGCGAATGAAGGCGCGAATCGCGGTCGGTGCCGTGTAAAAAATGTTGATGCGGTTTTGCTCAATAATTTTCCAAAACCGGTCGGGCTCCGGCCAGTTGGGCGCGCCTTCGTACATGAATGTGGTCGCTCCGTTGGCGAGCGGGCCGTAAACGACGTAGCTGTGGCCGGTAACCCAGCCGACGTCGGCCGTGCACCAAAAAATATCGCTGTCGCGGATATCGAAAACGTATTTTGTGGTCGTGTAAACTCCAACCAGGTAGCCGCCGGTGGTGTGCAAAATGCCTTTTGGTTTTCCAGTCGAGCCACTGGTGTAAAGAATGTAGAGCGGATGCTCGCTTTCGAGTGGCAGCGGCGGACAATCGGCATCAACGTACTCCAGTTCGCGATGCCACCAAACGTCGCGGCCGTCCTCGATGTGAATCTCGTTGCCCGCCCGCCGGAAAACGATGACGCGCTTGACTGAACTGCCGCCGCGCAGTGCATCATCGACATTTTTTTTGAGTTGCACGATCCCGCCGCGTCGAAAACCGCCGTCCGCAGTGATGACCGCGACTGCACCGCTGTCTTCGATCCGATCCCGAATACTATCGGCACTGAATCCGCCGAAAACGACCGAATGCACCGCGCCGATCCGCGCGCAGGACAGCATTGCAATCGCGGCTTCGGGAATTGTCGGCAAATAAATGATGACGCGATCGCCTTTGCCAATCTTGTTTCGCTTCAGAACATTCGCAAAACGGCAGACTTCGTGATGCAACTGCTGATAGGTTAAGGTGCGTTTTTCGCCCGGCTCTCCTTCCCAAATTATTGCTGCTTTGTTGCGGCGATGCGTCGCGAGATGGCGGTCCAGGCAATTTTCCGAGACGTTCAATTTACCGCCGACAAACCACTTTGCGAAGGGCGCTTTCCATTCGACAATCTTTCGCCATCGTTTCTGCCAGGCGAGTTCGCGCGCTTCTCGCGTCCAAAATTTGTCGGGCTGTTGTAATGATTCGCGATGCAGCCGGCGGTAATGGCCCAAGGATTTGATCTGCGCGTTGCGCGAAAATTCCTTCGCGGCTTTAAAGACGCGTTTCTCCTTCAAATGCGACTCGATCTGATCGTGCATCGGCAGCTTCTAATATCTACAACAAACCGGCGCGGCAAGCGCGGTCCGTTTGCGAAGGAGATTTCGATTGTTTTCGCTCCTGCTCAACCAAACAATGTCATCATGTCGGAACACGTTTATAAAAAAATTGAATTGGTCGGCTCGTCGCCGAAAAGCTTTGATGACGCAGTAAAGAAAGCGCTCGAACGAGCCCGGAAAACGGTGCGTAACATGCGCTGGTTTGAAGTAATCGAGACACGCGGTTATCTCGATGATGGAAAAATCGCGCATTGGCAGGTTACGCTCAAAGTCGGTTTCACCCTCGACGATTAAGTTGGCTGGCGCTAATTGGAGGATATCACCAACGCCACGATTTTCGGTTCGGGCCAGGTCCGTTTGATCGGCCTACTTTTCCTCTTCGATTGCCTGATACAATCTGGCCGCGCCATAAACCAGGATCGCCGGCTTGAGCGCGAATAGAGCCAGCCGGAAGACTCCTCCCAGAATTCGTCCGACCGGCAAACGGTTCAAAATAAATCCGGCTACGAACGCACAGAAAAGCGCTTGCGCCGGATTTGTACGAACATATTCCTCGGTCTGATTCATCAATTCGTCGAATTGCTCCCTGGTGTATTGCAATCCGCGCTCTGCCAGGTCGCCTGAATCGCCGTGAAATTGCTTCGCCATCTCAACTACGATTGCTCGCGTAGGTTGATTGGTCAACGCAAAGTCAGCCAGCCGCTGCTCGCTCCGCCGCCGGGTGGGAGGTCAATCGGCTGTTTCGAGTAACGGAATGTCCCGACGCGCCCGGTCTGCCTGAGGCAGAATCGTGCAACTGTTTCCAAAGATCGCGTGTCGAGCGTCGCGCAATTTGTCGAAAGCAGGATTTGCGCACCGCCGATCGTGAGTTCGAGCGCGCCCAAAAGCAGATCCGCAAAATCGTGTTCGACGCGAAATGCTTTTCCGCCAGGCGCGCGCGAGAAGGTCGGCGGATCGAGAATGATCACATCGAATTTCTCGCTCCGTCGCGCCAAACGCCGCAGGAACGGGCGAACGTCGTCCTCGATAAAACGATGCCCATTTGTCGACAAACCGTTCAATCGAAAATTTTCCCGGCCGCGCGCGAGCCATTTTTTCGAAAGGTCGACGTTGACCGTTTGCGTACCGGCTGAGGCGGCGGCTACCGAAAAGCTGCAAGTGAAAGCGAAACAATTAAGCAGTCGTCGCGGCGCCAATTCGCGGACGACCGCGCGATTCTCTCTTTGATCGATGAATAGCCCAACCGAATATCCGGCGGCAAAATCGATTCCGAATTTCAATCTTCGTTCCGTTACGGTGGTTCGCGGGCTTGCACTGGAGTCGCCCGACAACAATCGTGGTGCCGCCCGCTCGACACTTTGTTTCGGCAAGAGGCGGCCGAAAATGCGATCGAAACCAAACTGCACAGTTTTTGTCCATGCCAGAAAATCACTCACGGATTTTTCGCGCTCAGTCTGGTTTTGAAATGAAATCAAGATGTCCCGCCCGAAACGTTCGACCCACCCGCGATCGGTCGTGCACAGTCGATGGGCGTTCGTTCCTTCCCGTTCGAACTGGCGCAGCAGCGCCGGATCGAGCCATTCGAATCTGTTAATCATCGTTTTCTCATGCCGATCGGAATGGAGACATCTCTCACTATTTCTGTTTACAGTAAGCGATTCCTCGATTTCTCGGAATGACAAAGCCTGACATGCGATTGATGAAAAGCGTTACGGTCCGGGTTCCAGCCAGCACTTCCAATCTCGGTCCGGGATTCGATTGCCTTGGCGTTGCGCTCCGCGTTTACAATAAAATTACGATTAGCCGCAGCGGACAATCTCTGGTTCCGCCAATCGTCAATGAAGCTGCAAGACTGTTCTTTAAACGCACGCAGCGTGATTCGTTTCGGTTTTCCTGCTCGACGTCCGAGGAAATTCCACGGATGCGCGGTCTTGGCAGCAGCGCAACCATCCGGCTGGGCGTTTTGGCAGGATTGAATCGAATTAGTGGAATGCTGCTCGATCGATTATCGATTTTTCGTCTGTGCGTAGAACTGGAAGGCCATCCCGATAACGCCGCGCCGTCTTCTTTTGGCGGTTTTACTGTCGTCCGCGATCGAATTGTTCAACACTTTAACGTGTCATCGGGATTATATTTCGTTCTGTTGATTCCGGGTTTCGAAATCGAAACGCCGGCCGCGCGAAAAATCCTGCCGGCAAAAATATCGCGCGTTGCAGCAGTGGAAAGCTGTGGAAATGCGTGTGCGATCGCAGCGGCCTTCGCTTCCGGTGAATACGAAAAACTGCGTGGCGCATTTGTTGATCAACTGCATCAACCATTTCGAACCAGGCTGATCCCGATTTTGCCGCGGGTGATCGCAGCAGCCGAAAAGGCCGGCGCACTTGGCGCTTTCTTGAGTGGCAGTGGCTCGACCATTTGCGCGGTCACGGTGCGCAGCGCACGAAAGATTGCGCTGGCGATGCAAAACGCCGCGAAATTGAAATCGGCCCGAGTGATTATTACGACGGCGGACAATCGTGGCATGCAAATCAAACATTAAACATTCCAATGGGCCGCCGTCTTGAAGCTCTCGAACAGTTTGGCATCGACGTTGTGCTTGAGCGTCGCCGTGGATTTCGTGCCGCAATTCTGCGCGCTCTGCTCCGCGCTCTTTCATTTGTTTATGAACGGATCGTGCAGTTTCGACTCTGGCTTTATCGAAAACGCATTTGGCGGGAGCATTCGCTTGGTTGCCTCGTGATCAGCATCGGAAATCTAACCGTCGGAGGCACCGGAAAAACGCCGGTGGTGGAAAAATTCGGGCGTGCCTTGCAGGCGGGCGGGCGGCGCGTCGCAATTCTCAGCCGCGGCTACAAGAGCGTTCCGCGCAAGCGCACATTGCTGGATCGTTTGCTCGACCGAAATGTCGAACCGCCACGCATCGTGTCAGATGGAAAATCGATCCTGCTCGATTCGCTCACGGCCGGTGATGAGCCGTATATGCTCGCGCACAACTTGAAAAACGTGGTTGTGCTGGTCGATAAGGACCGCGTCAAAAGCGGCCGCTTCGCAATCGATAAATGGAAAGTCGATACGCTGTTGCTCGATGACGGTTTGCAATACCTTCACTTGAAACACCGGCTCGACATCGTGCTGGTGGATCGACAGGCTCCGTTTGGAAACGAATTCCTGCTGCCACGCGGAACATTGCGCGAACCGCCGCGAAATCTGCGCCGCGCCAGCTACATTTTCATTACCAAAAACAGCGGTCAGCCTAATGACGCTTTGATCGAACGAATCCGGCTTTACAATCGCACGGCGGAAATCATTGAGTGCGCGCACAAGCCCCTTTTTTTGCAAAACATCTTCACCGGCGAACAGCTTCCGCTGGAACGGTTGCGCGACACTTTTATCGGATCGATTTGTGGGATCGCCGCGCCGGAAAGTTTCGAGGATGCGCTCAAGAGGCTCGGCGCCCGGGTCGATCTCGCCAAGCGCTACATCGACCATCACTATTACACCGAAGCCGAGCTCCAAAGCTTCATCGGACGATGCACTCGGCGCGATTTGGAAATGATTCTCACGACCGAAAAGGACGCGGTCCGAATGCCGCGCCTGCCCGAATCAGACATTAAAGTACCAATTTATTTTTTACGCGTCGAAATCGAAATCGTGAGCGGACACGAAAGCTGGGAACATTGCGTTGCGCGAATTTGTAAGCCGCAGCCAATGCTCTCGCCCGAGCGTTTCTTTGCTTAGTCCAAGATTTCACACTTTCGACTCAGACTTTTTGAACAGAGATTTTCTTTAATCTGCGAAAATCTGCGTAATCTGTGGATTCAGAAAAATGTCTGAAAAAGCAGAACTGGTGGTCAGCGGCAAAAAGCTTTCCGTCTCGAACCTCGACAAAGTGCTTTATCCAAGAGCCGGATTCACCAAAGGACAGGTGATCGATTACTATGTCCGGATCGCCCCGGTGCTTTTGCCACATCTCAAAGATCGCCCGTTAACCATGAAACGTTATCCGAATGGCGTGGACGGGGAATTTTTTTATGAAAAAAATTGTCCCACCCATCGGCCAAAGTGGGTAAAGACGGCGAAAGTTTGGAGCGAAGGCAATAATCGCTATATGAATTATTGTCTCGCGCAGGATTTGCCGACGCTCGTTTGGGCGGCCAATCTTGCCGATCTCGAACTTCACACTTCGCTTGCGCGGAAAAAGGATGTCACGCGGCCGACATTGATGGTGTTTGATCTCGATCCCGGCACGCCGGCGGACATCGTGCAATGCTGCCAGGTAGGCCTTTGGCTGCGCGATTTGTTAGGCAAGCTGAAGCTGAAATCGTTCGCCAAAACCAGCGGCTCCAAAGGATTGCAGATTTACGTGCCGCTTAACACGGCAGTCACATTCGATCAGACAAAAGACCTGGCGCGCGCTTTTGGTCAGCTCTTGGAACAGGAACATGGCAATCTGGTGACCTCGAATATGTCGAAATCCGTGCGGAAAGGAAAAGTTTTCGTTGATTGGAGCCAGAACGACGAACATAAGACGACCATTTGTGTCTATTCGCTGCGCGCAAAAGAAGAGCCAACCGTTTCGACCCCCGTCATGTGGGATGAAGTCGAGAACTGTCTGAAAAAGAAAAAAGCCGACCTCCTAAAATTTCGCTCTGACCAAGTCCTGGCCCGGGTCGAAAGGAGCGGTGACCTCTTCGCACCGGTCGAAAAACTAAAACAAAGCCTGCCGAAGAAGTGGAAGCTGTAAGATTAGTGAACAATTCTGTAAAATTTGCGGCCGTCACGCTTGTTCTGGTTGGTGCCAGCTGGACGGTCGTGGCGGCCGACGATTTTCCGATTAAACGATTTCAATCGTTCACCTGGGTTGTCGATTACGAAGCGTCCTGGTCGCCGAATGGCAAGCAGATCGTTCTAATCTCAAGTCGTCATGGTGGAATGAAGGTGCACGTAATGGATGCGAACAGTTCTAACCACGGCAGCGACATGCGCCAGCTTACAAGCGGCGACACGGAGGACGATTCGCCAAGCTGGTCCCCGGACGGAAAGAAAATCGCATTTGTTTCGATACGTGACGGCGTCTCGCAGATATTTGTGATGAACGCCGACGGAACTGACGTGCGACAGCTGACGAAAGGAAACGCGGAGAACATTCATCCGACATGGTCGCCCGACAGCACACGCGTTCTTTTTAACACCACACATTTTTCCGGCGCGACCGCGGCCGATGGAATAAATGTGCCGAGCGACAACAAAGTGATCGGCGAACAGATCGACAAGAAAATGGATTTGGCTACGCTTCGTCCGGACGGCACAGATTTAGAACGAATCACGACCGGCGGCGGTTTTACCTACGCGTCATTCTCGCCGGACGGGACGTCGATCTTGCATCGACGGATCAATGGCGCATTGTCGCAGATTTTCACCATGAACGCAGATGGTTCGAACGATCACAACATTTCCGGTGAAGGTAATATCGATGGCTGGCCGGCCTGGTCATCCGATGGCAAGCGCGTCGTTTTTTCACGTCGTGTGAACGATCGGTTTCAACTTTTCGTGATGAACCGCGACGGAACCGACGCACGGCAACTTACCGATGCCGCAGGTGAGTTCGTAAATCCGAGATGGTCGCCGGACGGAACGAAAATTCTTTGCAGCCGCCGCCTCGGCGACTTGACTCTTGTCATTTTCCCTGCGCCAAAATGAATTCTAAACAAAATCGCTGAGGAAACGGAAAATGTTGATGTTATGCGCAAAGTAAACTTGAAAGACATTGCGGAGCAGGAGCGAAAGTCGCCCAAGGGAAAATTTGGGCGGCGATCAAAAAATATTTCTGTGGCGCTGGGGCGCGAGCCGGAATCGCTCGATTTAGCGAAGCGGTGGCCGTTCGATCTCGCACTGGTCAGCATTCCAAACGGAAAGTCGCTTTGTCCGTATCATTCGCACTCGAGCGAATCGGAGATGTATCTGGTGGTGTCCGGTCGCGGAAAAGTTCGGGACAAGAATGGCTGGACCGAAGTCGGAGCCGGGGATGCGTTTTTCTTCGGACCGGGCGAAGCGCATCAGCTCGCCAACGCCGGCGAAGAAGACTTCGTTTATTACGTGATCGCGGATAATCCGCGTGGCGATTCCTGTTTTTATCCCGACAGTGGCAAGTTCGCAGTTGGGACCGAAGGCGGCGAAGAAAGAATTGTGACGGGCAAAGAAGCCGATTATTTCGATGGAGAAGAGTAATAATCCGCGAGAATCGATCCAAAGGATTTTTTTCTCTCCAAACGGGTCGTTTAATTGAGAGGCGTGAAAAAGGTCAACATCAACGAGATCAAGGAAGAGCCGTGGAAATCGCCGCGAGGCAAGTACGTGGTCGCGTTCACTGGAATCTCGGAAGCCCTCGGGCGTGACCCCAGTTCCCTCGACCTCGCGAAACGGTGGCCGTTCGATCTGGAATTAAGCCGCATGCCTCCAGGCAAATCCAATTTTCCGTTTCACGCGCACTCCGCGCAATGGGAAATGTATTTGATCGTGAGCGGCAACGGCAGCGTGCGCGATAAAGACGGAAACACTGATGTCGTGGCAGGTGACGCATTCATCTTTGGGCCTAACGAGCCACACCAGATTACCAACTCCGGAGATGTCGAACTTGTTTATTATGTCATCGCCGATAATCCGATCGGCGAATCGGGCTATTATCCCGACAGTGGCAAATGGAAGGTGAACAAATCGTCGGCGGCCGATCGCGTCGTGATCAAAAACGGCGAGACCGATTACTTTGACGGGGAAGAGTAATTCGACGGGATTAAGAAATTTTTCTAATTTTAATTCTTAGAATCGAGTTAATCCTGTCTAGTTATGAGCGCGAGCAAACCTCAGGATTTTCCGTACAAAACATTTCTCAATATTTTGCATGGCCCGTTGGAGCTAATCGATGTTCAGAAGCTCGCCGACGCGTGCACCGACAAATGGTACAATCAGACGCTGTGTAAAGTGAACGAATCAGTCGTCAGGATGGCTGTGATTGAAGGCGAGTATCACTGGCACGAGCACAATGAAATCGACGAATTCTTTTTCGTTCTGGATGGTCATTTTTTTGTTGATCTTGAAGATCGGGTCGTCGATCTCGCGCCGAAACAGGGCTTCGTTGTGCCGCGCGGGGTTCGGCATCGGACGCGCGCGCCGGAGCGCGCTGTTATTTTGATGGTTGAGCGAGCCGACATTATTCCAACTGGCGACTAGTCAACCACTATGATTCGCCGACTCATTGCGCGCAACGCGCGGCTGAGCAGTTTTCGGTTTTACGATCTGCTCGTCCACATTTTCGTGGTCATTTTGTTGATCTCGAACCTGGTCGGCCAAAAAATCTGCATCATTCCATTCGTTCACGTTTTCGGGCATGTGGCTCGGGTGAGTGGTGCGCAACTGCTTTTTCCACTGACCTATATTTTCGCCGACGTCTTCACCGAAGTTTATGGTTATGGAGCATCCCGGCGCGCGATCTGGATCGCATTTTTCTCAAATATTTTGCTCACGCTCGTCGGGGTGTTCGTAGTTTGGTTTCCGGCTGCGCCGGAATGGACGAACCAGAAAGCCTTCGAATCGGTTTTTTACGTTGTGCCGCGATTCGTCGTCGCGAGCCTGGTGGCGTTTTGGTTAGGCGAATTCACCAATTCCTACACGCTCGCTAGGATGAAGCTTTGGACGAACGGCAAATGGCTCTGGACCCGCACCGTTGGTTCGACCGTTACCGGCCAGTTCGTCGATACGACCACGGTGATTTTGATCGCGTTTGTCGGCCGCGAATCATGGTCAACAATCGGCAGCCTCATTTTCTGGGGTTACTGGTTCAAAGTAATTTACGAAGTGGTGGCGACGCCGATCACGTATTGGATCGTGAATAGTTTGAAGCGCGCCGAAGGAATCGACGTTTACGATCGCGGCACAAACTTCAATCCATTTGCGCGCAGTCGTGAGATCATCTCTGAAGGTTTATAGCCGCTTTTCTTTGCGAAGCGAAAGAAATGACTGATCAGTCCCGATTCCGCCGCCGGCAGAGCGGCGGCTGCACAAAACGCAATCTGAAAATTATTTCCGGTGGTCAAACCGGCGTGGATCGCGCAGCGCTCGATGTGGCGCTGAAACAGGGAATCGAATGCGGTGGTTGGTGTCCGGCGGGACGGCTGGACGAACTCGGGAAAATTCCGGAGCGTTATCCGTTGAAAGAATTGAAGCAGGGGAGTTTCGCAGACCGAACTATGCAAAATGTGCGGGATTCGGACGGCACCGTTGTGATTTATTGCGACGAACTGCGCGGAGGGACTAAATTTACCGTTCAATGCTGCGAGCAATTAGATCGTCCGCATATCGTGATTGATGGCCGGGAGAAGCCGGCAGATGAAGCCGGAGCAGTGATTGCCGATTTTGTTCGCAAACAAAAGGTCAGTATCATGAATGTCGCGGGTCCGCGGCAAAGCGAATGGCCCGGCGGGTACCATTACGCTTTTCGCGCGTTAGAGATTTTTTCTGAGCTGTAAGTGGCGGGCGTGTTGCCTGCGATTGATCCAGGCAGTTCCCAGAGCGACCGCCACAATCTCTTATTCGTAACGCAAGGCTTTCACTGGATCGAGGCGGGCCGCGAAATACGCCGGAATCAGGGCTGCGAGCGAGCAGATCAAA
>DASPUI010000220.1:0-12737 GCA_035622995.1 Chthoniobacterales bacterium | reverse complement strand
GCGTCCCGGATATCAATGTTGTGATGCTCGTAACTGCTGACCGTTTTGAGCAATGTATCTCTCGTCTTCTTGGTCGACGCTTCGGCACCAAAAAATTGCGCGCGCATGTCGTTGTCGACGCCCACGACGCGCGAGCCATCCCTTGCAAAATGCTTTACGGTCTCGGAGCCGATCAGTCCGGCTGAGCCAGTGACAATTACAACGCGCACGATGTCGATCTTAGCTCGAAGCGTGCCGGTCCGGCCTGACAGCCCTCATTGACCGATAATCCAAGTCACCTCTCCCTCCGAGGGATTGACGCGCGCCGCCGGGTATTGCGGGTCTCCGCCGAGAACCCGCTCGATTAAGTCGGCATGTTTTGTGGCATTCACGAGGAAACAAACGTGCCGGGCCTGATTAATGAGGGGAAAAGTGAACGTTAATCGCCAGGCGTCAAATTTCGGAACGAAATTGGCGACGACGCGCCGGGCCGTTTCTTCGAGCGCGGCCGTTTCCGGAAATAGCGAGGCGGTGTGGCCGTCTTCGCCAAGACCGAGCAGGATTAAATCGTGGCGATAAATTTCTTCGCCACGCTCTTTCGCCAGCCGGTCGAGCTGGTCTTGATATTCCTGAGCGGCAATCTTCGGATCGATTTCGCCGCGCATTCGCAAAATCGACGACTCGGGGGCATGGGCCGGTTCGAAAAACGTCTCCCGCGCCATTCGGTAATTGCTTTGCTCATTATCCGGAGGAACGCACCGCTCGTCCCCAAAGGTAATTTTGATACGGCCCCACGGAAGCTTCTCGCCGATCCCGGCCACTTCGCTGTAAACCGGCCGCGGCGTGTTCCCGCCGGAAAGCGCGATCCGAAATTGTCCACCTTGGCCAAGTGCCTTGCCGGCAACGTCGAGAATGAAATTAACCGAATCGGCCACGAAATTTCTCGTGCGAATGACCTGCCGGCTCATGCGCAGTTCCGTTCAGATCGCGCAATGCGACTGGCCGCGCTTCGCGAGGTAACGCTGATGATATTCTTCCGCTCGCCAGAATTTCGGCGCCGGTTCGACTTGAGTCACGATCGGACGATTGAACCGTCCGCTCTTTTCAATTTTCGCCTTCGATTCGTCAGCAGCCAATTTTTGCGCCGGCGAATGATAAAAAATTACCGAGCGATATTGGGTTCCAGTATCCGGGCCCTGACGATTCAGCGTGGTCGGGTTGTGATTCGACCAAAACACGTCGAGCAATTGATCGTAACTGATTTGAGACGGATCGAATTCGACTTCGACCACTTCAGCGTGGCCGGTTCTGTCCGTGCAGACATCCTCGTAGGTTGGGTTTTCTTTTGTTCCCCCGGCGTAACCAACCGCAGTCGACAGAACGCCTTTCAGATTTCGAAACGTTTCTTCGACACCCCAAAAGCAGCCGGCCCCAAATGTCGCTTTGTCTGTGCTCATGTCGGACGATGGAACAAGTGTGCGTCGTTCGCAATCTCCCCGACTTGGGACTTGCCTTCGGCGGCGTCTCAAAACAACTTGTTTTCAAGCATGCCTGACTCCAGCACCATTCAAAATACCCGTTCTCCGCGTCCGGCCCGTTTCTTCAATCGTTGTGATGCGTTGTTCGGCAAGCTGGGACTTCGCTGGGGAAATTGGTCAGCCCAGCATTTAATTGAGCTGGCCGTGCGCCGCACCGGCCTGGAGGATTTTGGCGGGGGCGAGTTTTTTGAACCGCTGTCGCGTTTGCTGGAATCGTGTGACCGCGATGCGAAGTTGAATGCGATCGGCAAGCTGGCTCTGCGCTCGGATCTTGTGCGGACGTTGTGCAACCGACTTTGGATCGAGCGCGACCGGCAACGCGAGCCTAGGATTGGCCAGCGAAAAATTTGCGAGCCGCTTTTTATTATTGGCCTGCCTCGCAGCGGAACGACCCTGCTCCACATGTTGCTGGCCGCCGACCCGGATCATCGGGCGCCTTTGAGCTGGGAGGTGATGTTTCCGTCACCGCCGAACGACGAAAACAAGCCGGAGCGGATACGGCGCACCGCCAAGAATCTCTCAGCCCTTCGATGGCTCGCGCCAACGTTCGAACGCGTGCACGCCACGGGTGCAACCATGCCTCAAGAATGTGTTTCGCTGATGAGCCCCAGTTTCTTGAGCGATCAATTCGATACCATGTACAATGTTCCGTCGTATCGGGTGTGGTTTTTAAAACAGGATTTGCA
Source organism: Chthoniobacterales bacterium (assembly GCA_035622995.1). Taxonomy (GTDB): domain Bacteria; phylum Verrucomicrobiota; class Verrucomicrobiia; order Chthoniobacterales; family UBA10450; genus DASPUI01. The sequence continues at coordinate 10,534 of DASPUI010000220.1, read as the reverse complement.
GCCCGCCTACGAATTCCACCGGCGATTTTTGCAGCAATTGCAACAACGCAAAAGCGCGCAGCGCTGGGTGCTGAAAGCACCGGCTCATCTTTTCGCTTTGCCTGCTTTGTTGTCGATCTACCCTGATGCGCGCTTTGTCCAAGCGCATCGCGAACCAATTGAAACGATCGCCTCCGTCTCAAGTCTAATCACAATTTTGCGACGAGTTTTCAGCGATCGAGTTGATGCCAATGAGATCGCGCGAGAAGCGTGGCGCTATTGGTCGGAGACCATGACAAGGTTCATGCGCGAGCGCGACCGAGTGCTGGCCCCCGAAAGAATTTTCGATTTGCAGTACAGCGATATCCGCCGCGATCCAATCGATGCGGTTGAGCAGATTTATGAATACTTTGGCTGGCCGCTCGGGTCCGGCGCCAAGGCAAAGATCGAGGAAGCTTTAGCGAAACAACCGCCTGAACAAAATGGTTTCCACCATTACCGCGCGTCGCAATTCGGACTGGAAGAGATGGATCGCGAAAAAGATTTCGGCGCGTATTGCGAACGATTCGGGTTGTCCTCGCGGGCAACGAGCGAAACCGCCGAACTCATTGCTGGCTGACAATTGATGGTCGTTCTGGCGAATTGCCGACGGGCAAGATCGACACTTCCCTCACCCACATCAGCTCGCAGGCACCGTTGCCCGTATCGGTCCGACTGAGGGAGCTTTTCCATGTCCCCACGCCCGGTCCGGTAGCCTCAACTAAATCACCGCTCAAACGAACAAGCGCACCGGTGCGCAGCGACTTACATTGCGAAGCAATCTTCGCCGTCGCTGGGATCACATGCAGGTTGGTCGAATGCGCGATGATTTCTTCTTTTGAAATCGGGGGCGGCAGTTTGTACTCGAACCAGTAAAAGCGCATGCTTTGAGTAATCGTGAGCTGATCAAGTATTCGCTGATCCGACATCGGTCCCCAACCGAGCGCGAGATCAACCGGCACAAGCGCAGCCTGCCTGTCCCAACGGTAAATTTTCCGGTGCAGCACCCGGGCTTCGATCGCGAATCGCGCCAGCGGTTTTAAGGAGAACGCTCCGGCGGTAAGTGGACCGTCATCTGTCTCGGTTTGCAACGGGTCGGACGCAATTAAAACTCCGGCCGGGTAGGTAATGGGGCGATGCAGATAATTCCAGGCAAAAATTGTAAAGATGACGGCAGCAAGAAAGCACAGCGACTTCACGGAGCGATCGCCGCCTGAAAAGCAATTTTGATGCTCGCTACATCACCATTCCGCCATCGACGCAAAGAACCTGTCCGGTAATGTAACCAGCTTCGGCCGACGCCAGGAACGAGACTGCGTTAGCAACGTCTTCCGGCGTGCCGCCTTTCCCGACCGGGATTTTCGAATAAATCGCGTTTTTAATTTCATCGGACAATCCGGCGGTCATATCCGTCCCGATAAACCCTGGCGCAATCGCATTGACGGTGATTCCACGACTGGCTAGCTCGCGGGCGAGCGATTTCGTTAGGCCGATTAATCCGGCCTTGCTCGCGGCATAATTTGATTGACCTGCGTTTCCAATCAGCCCAATGACCGACGTAATGTTAATGATGCGCCCGCTGCGCTGCTTGATCATCGGCCGCATCATTTGCTGGCTGAAATTAAACGCGCCGCGCAAGTTGGTGTTGATGACAGCGTCCCAATCTTCGATTGACATTCGCATCGCCAAGCCGTCGCGGGTGATGCCGGCGTTGTTCACCAGGATGTCGATCTTCCCGAAATCGACCAGAATTTGTGCGGCAGTCTTTTGCACGGCGGCGGGATCGGCAACATCTACCGCGTACGCCTTTGCCGCACCGGGACGCAGCTGGTTTAGGGCATCGGCTGTTCGTTTGGCATTTTGCTCGCTCCGACTGACGCAAGCCACGCGGGCGCCGTCACTCGCCAGCCGAGTGGCAATCGCCTCTCCAATTCCCCTGCCCGCGCCGGTCACAATTGCAATTTGATTTTCGAATCTCACCGTTAGGCTGCAACCCTGCGCCGTCCCACAAAACTGTCAACGCAGGAAGATCAGGGCATGGCGCGTGCCTTTTCAAAGTTGTCCAATCAGACAAATAAGGACAACGCGGTCCGCTACCGCATTTTGAACCATCGATTTGAGCGCGCGCTCTGGGCCACCGCATCGAGCACCAGCTGATTCCGGAGGCCGTCGGCAAACGTCGGTTCGGCGCTTTTCCCGCGAGAAATGGCGGTTACGAAATCGGCAATTGTGTGGACGAAGCTTTGCTCGTAACCGATGAGGTGACCGGGCCGCCACCAATTCTTCATGTACGGATGCGATTGTTCGGTCACGAGAACGTCCCGAAATCCCTGTCGATCCGGTGGATCATTGCGATTGAAGAATTGTAGCCGGTTCATTTCTTCCAGATCGAAAAAGAGCGACCCGCTACTGCCGTTGATCTCGAGCGTGATTGAATTTTTACGGCCGGGCGCGAACCGGGTTGCTTCCAGCGACGCCAAGGCGCCGTTTCGAAAACGACCGATCATCGTTACTGCGTCATCAACGGTTACGCGTCCGAATTTCGAACGCGCGTTTGTTAGACGGCGACGCCTAACGAATGTTTCGGTGGCGGCGCAAACTTCTGCAAATTCCCCGACCAGATAACGGGCCAGATCGACGATGTGCGAAAAAATGTCGCCGATCGCGCCTGAACCTGCTTTCTCGGATTGCAAACGCCAGACCAGAGGAAATTTTGGATCGACAATCCAATCCTGCGCGTAACGCGCCCGAAAATGGAAAATTTGTTTCCCGATTTCGCCGCGCTCAATCATTCGCCTGGCCAACACGATCGCCGGAACGCGCCGATAATTGTGACAGACCATGTTCGGGACCCGCATCTTTTGCACGACGGCAACCATTCGTTTTGCATCGGCCACATTTTGCGCAAGCGGCTTTTCACACAGGATCGCCTTTTTTGCGCGAGCAGCAGCAATCGCGATCTCGCAATGAGAGTCGTTAGGTGTGCAGATATCGATGATGTCGATGTCCGGGTCGGTGATCAGATCACGCCAATCGATCGCAAAATTTTGCCAGGCCAGTTTGCCGGCGGCGTTTCTAACGGCAACACCATTGCGTCCGCAAATCGTTTTCAGCTCGATCTTTGCCGGCAGATCGAAGAAGTGGGGCGCTTGTCGCCAGGCGTTGGAATGGGCCTGGCCCATAAAGCCGTAGCCGACCAGTCCGACTTTCAACGTGCGCTTCATTTCGTGACCTGCGTTCCGAAAATCTGGAGAAACGCGACCTCGATTGCGAGTGGCTCCTGAATATTGCGGCTCAGATGATCCCGCAATGATTCCAAACGCCGAATTCGGCGCAGCGCTTCATTGGTGGAGAAACGTTTCGCCACTGCCTCCGTTTCGTTCTTCGCTCCCGGCAAATCGCGGAGAACAATTCCGGTCCCGGCACGCAGAACATCTGACCACCACTGGAACAAAATCTCGATGACCGCCGCGCGTCGTTGAAGATAAAGACTTTCGCTTAGCGCCTTGTAATATTCTTCGCGGTCCTCCAGCCATGCGCCATCGGTTGCATTTCGGTATCGGGCTTTTTCGGCATCGAGTGCTGCGTCGATTTGCTCTTTGACCTCCTCCCGAATTGCGGCGAGCAAGCCAAGAACAGCTTGTGCCAGCCGATATGCGACCGGGACGCTCCACGTTTTTTCTTTTGCGACTTCGCCAAGCAATTCCACCAGCTTCGCCGATTCGCTCGCCGGCTCTTCGATTCCAGCTGGTGAAAGTGGGATCGCGATGCAGCGCGAGACGATCGTGTCCGGCAACGCTTCGGGTAACGAGCTGAGCAACAGCAACAATGAATTTTGCGGGGGCTCTTCCAGCGTCTTCAGGAATGCGTTTGCCGCCTGGGGTTGTAATCGATCCGCCTCCGAGACAATCACAATTTTGCGTTTGCCATTTGTCGCCTGCATTTGCAGCGCATGTTCGAGCTCGCGAATTTGCTCGATCAGGATTCTTCTCGATTTCGACTCCGGCTCGGCCACGAAGATCTCGCGTGCTTTGGAAGAGAAAACATCTTCGATCGGCGTCCCATTCACCCAACTTGCGAGTCGCATCGCCACCTCGCGCTTTCCGCTCCCGGGCGGGCCCGAAATCAAGTATGCGTGCGCCAGCCGATTTTGTTCGTGCGCGCGACGAAGATGCTCAGTTGCTGCCGCGCTGGAAAAAGCCATGCCTAGATCCTCGATTCCCGGGCAAGCGCGGGGAAACGGGAAGAGAGCGTTTCCCAAATTTCATTCTCGATTCTGTCCGGAGAACGCGCGCCGTCGATCAAAACGATTCGCTTAGACTCATGTTTGGCCAGCTCCAAATAACCCGCGCGCACGCGATCGTAAAATTCATCGCTCTCCTGCTCCATTCGATCGGGTCGCCGCGGTCCTTGCATTCGTGCCCGTGTCGTTTCCAGACTAACATCGAGCACAAACGTAACGTCGGGAATGCACTGGCCGACCGCGAATCGGTTGAGCTGGTCAACCATCTGTCGATCGAGCCTTCGCGCTGCTCCCTGATAAACAATGGTTGAATCAAAAAAACGATCGGAGATAACACACTCCCCTCGCCTCAACGCCGGCTCAATGATTTCACGGACAAGCTGGCTGCGGCTCGCTTCAAATAGAAGCAACTCCGTCTCCGAAGTCATCGCGGTACTTTCGGGCGCAAATTGAAGCAGCTCGCGAATCGACTCCCCGATCGCGGTGCCGCCCGGCTCGCGCGTCAGGACCAATGGAATCCCGGTCTTTTTCATTCGCGCCACAAGCCGCCGGACTTGGGTCGATTTTCCGCAGCCTTCCGAACCTTCGAAAGTTATAAAAGGAAACTGTCGCACCGTGTCGATCTTCAAACAAAGATCGACAAATGTCGAACCGGGTTAAGTTAGCTGCGATGAAAAATTTCTGGCTGGTGAAGCAGGAACCGTCCGCCTACTCCTGGTCCGATCTGGTGGCCGACCGTCGAACAAGCTGGACTGGCGTGCGAAATTACACCGCGCGAAACAATCTGCGCCGGATGAAAAAAGGAGATGAAGTTTTCTTTTATCACAGTGTAGATGAGAAATCGATCGTCGGAATCGCGCGAGTCGTGCGCGAAGCCTATCCCGACCCGACGGCGAAGGAAGGTGACTGGTCGACGGTCGATCTCGCGCCGTTAAAATCGGTGCCTCGGCCGGTTGCTCTCGCTCGGATTAAGGCAACGCCGCGCCTAAAAAAGGTGGCGCTGGTTCGCCAGTCGCGCTTGTCGGTCATGCCGTTGAGCGCTGCCGAATTTCGAACGATTCTCAAAATGGGTAGCTGACCGCCTCGCAATTAGCGCTTGTTCCGAAACCGACCGGGGCGAAATTTGCCGAAATGACTTCGATTGCGGCCACGCAATTTTTGCCGGTCGTAGCAGCGGCTGGCACAGCAAACGAGTTTTTGGTCGTGTCGATTCACGACGTCGCCCCTTCCACCCAGCCGATCGTCGACAAAATGGTTTCAGAATTTGTTCATCACAACGTCCGGACTTCTTCCTTGCTGGTGGTGCCCGATTATCATCGTCAAGGAGCATCGATGAAGGATCGACAATTCGTTTCGTGGTTGCGGGGTCTTGAAGCGCAGGGATTCGAGACCGTCATTCACGGATATTTCCATCAGCGTCCCCGGCGTCGGGATGAAAGTCTGGTCGATCGATTTCTGACGCGCATTTACACTCAAGACGAAGGCGAGTTTTACGATCTCAAATACGAAGATGCGTTACTGAGAATTCGATCGGCGCGCGATGAATTTCGCACCGCTGGATTGAATCCGCGCGGGTTCGTCGCGCCGGCGTGGCTATTAAGCGCCGAAGCTGAGCAGGCTGCGCGAGACGCGGAGATGGAATACACCACACGCTTGCGCTCGATTCAAGATTTGCGGACCGGCGAAAAATTTCCGGCCAGGTCGCTTGTCTACAGCGTTCGAAACCCGTGGCGTCGCGCCACTAGTCTGGTTTGGAATGCGATGCTGGCGCGGGCATTGAATTCGTGTGCGCTTTTGCGATTGAGCGTTCACCCGCGCGACTACGAATACCCGACCATTTGGCGCCAAATTATCGATTCTGTTGGGAGAATGGGTAAGTCAAGGAGCGTGACCACTTATCAGGATTGGATCGCGGAGCGCAGAATCGAGGCGTTGGCATGAGCAAGTGCGATCTCCACGTTCACTCGCGCTATAGTTCACGCTCGGAAGAGTGGCTGTTTCGACGCCTGGATTTTCCCGATAGTTATTCCGATCCTCGTGAGCTCCATCGACAATTGATCGAGCGCGGGATGGGTTTTGTCACGATTACCGACCACGACACGATCGAAGGCTGCCTGCAAATTCGTGATCTTCCGAATACATTTATCAGTGAGCAAGTTACAACTTATTTTCCGCAAGACCCGTGCAAGGTTCATATTCTGGTGTGGGGAATTTCGGAGGCGCAGCACGCCGATATCCAGATCGCACGCGAGAACATTCTCGTCCTTCAGCGCTATCTCCAAGCCGGGAATATCGCCCACGCCGTGGCCCACCCTCTTTACAGCATCAATGGCAAGCTCAATGCGTCGCATCTCGAGCGGCTGATTTTACTTTTTAAACACTTTGAAGGAATCAATGGCCTGCGGGACGCACTTCTAAGCGAGCTTGCGCTCGATTTATTCGGGTCGCTCACCCCGGAGAAAATCGACGAGTTCGCGCGTCGGCACCAGCTTACGCCCACTCATGCCGAAGCATGGAGGAAAATCTTCGTTGGCGGTTCGGACGATCATGGCGGGAAATTCATCGCCTCGGCTTACACTGAAACGCCTTCGGCTGATTCGGCGGAAAAATTTCTCGAACAGATTCGCAACGGACATTGCCACGCGCGCGGTCACGGCGGAACGCCCCTCGCCTTGTCCCACGGCTTTTACAATACCGTTTCGTGTTTTATTCAGGATCGATTCCACGAAAAGCTCGGGCCAGGCGCAACGTTACTCGAACAAATGTTCTCGCGTTTCATGGAAGGCCGTGATCCGACCGAGTTTACTCTTGCCGAGAAGGCCACCTTCACTGCTCAAGCGGTTATGTCCGGCAAGATTTTCGACGTCGTCAAGCAGATCAACACTTCGCTCTGGAAAGAGTTGTCCGGATATTTTGCGCAACCGGACGTAAAGGAAAAGCTCGCGCTCGAACTCAATTCCGTCACTGAACCCGAGCGGCGGACCTTTTTAATGGCAAACATGGTGGCCGAGCAATTGGCATTTCGGTTTTTTCAAAAATTTGTCCAGCAACTCAGCACCGGTAACATGATCGAAAGCATGCAGGCGTTGAGCGCCATCGCGCCCATCCTGGTGATCCTGACTCCCTACATTTACGGATTTCACAGCCAGGCACCGTCGCGAAAATGGCTTCGCGGAATTTTCCGCGAGCTCCAGGGTGAAATTCCGCCGGCCCTTCGAAATGAAAAGCGAGCCTGGTTCACCGACACCCTCGAGGACGTGAACGGTGTTGCCACCACGATCCGGAAAATGGCGGCGGCGGGCGCCGGCGCGGGAAAACAACTAACCGTCGTCACCTGCCGCAGCCAACTCGAGATTGACGAGATATCGATCAAAAACTTTCGGCCGATTGGCGAATTTGAGCTGCCGGAATACGAGCTGCAAAAACTAAGCTTCCCGCCGATTTTGCAGATGCTTGATTACGTGCAAAGAGAGAGATTTACCGAAATCATAATTAGCACGCCTGGGCCGGTCGGGCTGACCGGACTCCTCGCCGCTAAATTGCTCAACCTCCAAACCAGCGGGATTTATCACACCGATTTTCCGCAATACATCCGGATTTTGACCGAGGACAGCTTTCTCGAAAGTGTCACTTGGAACTATATGCATTGGTTCTATGGCCAACTCGACACGGTCTTCGTCAATTCGGACGAATATCGTCAGAGATGGATCAAGCGCGGCTTCGACGCCTCCAAATTGAGAATTCTTCCGCGCGGGCTCGACACCGATCTTTTTCATCCGGCGCAACGCGATCCTGCTTTCTTCGAGAAATTCGGCGCTGGCAACGGTCAGGTTCGACTGCTTTATGTCGGCCGCATTTCAAAAGAAAAGGATCTTGACGTGTTGGCCAATGCTTACCTCCGACTCCGCGACGAAGGCTTGCCGATTCAACTTTTCGTGGTTGGCCATGGACCTTATTCGCAAGCGCTCTCTGAAACGCTGCCGGAGGCATTCTTCACCGGTTACCTCAAAGGACAGGATCTCGCGAAAGCCTACGCGTCGGCCGATATCTTCGTTTTTCCGAGCACGACCGACACTTTCGGCAACGTGATCATTGAGGCACAGGCCTCGGGAGTCCCGGTCATTGTCTCGGATTCCGGCGGCCCAAAAGAATTGGTCGAAGATCACGCCAATGGGCTGATCACAAAATCGCACGATGCCGAGGATTTCGCTCGCGCCATTCGCGATTTGGTGGTCGACCAGAAATTGCGAACGCAGATGGCTAATCGAGCGCGGCAAAGCGTGATTGATCGCACCTGGCCGGCTGCTTTTCGCAAATTCTGGTCGATGACCGAGGTTTGATTTTCTAAGCCTCAGAAGGCGACGGCGGCGGGACCTGAGTCGGCGATAATTCGTTAGGCGGAGTTATCCCGGCCCAAACGTCGTAATCGGCCCCGAATTGCCGGAGAAACAACAGACCGAACGCGCGCAGGCAAACATAAACTGGTAACAAAATCACCGTGCCAACGTATGGAATGGCTGCGACGCAACAGGTAAGGCATGTCGCCGCGCAGGCAATCACTCCCACGCCAATTGCAAGCGCAATCCAAAACAGGCAGTAAAGCGTAATCTCACCCGGATAAGAATTGATCAAAGAGATCGCCCTGCGCAAACTTTCGCCGGCTCGACAGCGCCGCCGGTACATCACCGGCACCATGATATGTCCGATCAAAATCCATGCACAAACCGCGAGCAAAATTATCATTCCCCAAAGCGCAATCATAGAGATCAGGTAAAAGTCATGGAGGTGAAGGAAAGTTACCCCGCGAACGATCGGCAACATAAACGGCAGCGAGAGTAGCGCCGCCACCAGTAAGAAACCGCAGCCGACCAGGAGCGAAAACAGGAAATAGCTGTTCCCTTGCTGCCGAAATTCGCGCCACGGCTCGACAATCGCGGCACGATTCTTCGCCACGCAGTCGATAAAAATAAGCCGACCCCGCGCTCGCAGCCAGGTGAAGATGATCGTGAGAGCGAGGGCGATGACGAAGAGCACGGCTGCGCCAAACACAACAACCGGATGCGGAATGCTGGCGAGCCAGTCGGCAAAGTTCCGAAGCCGTGGAATGTCGCGCCAGTTTGAGTTCCGATTGTAGTTGTAGCGAAAGTTAAAGCCGGCGCCGAGATGCGCGAGAAAGGCCGCAAAACCGATCACGCACCATTTCGTGAAATCGAACGGCTGAAAGAGAATTTTCTTTGTCAGAGCGAATGCTTCGTCGAGCGGCTTGAAAAATTCGATCCTTATTTCTTTGCCGTTCATCTTGTCCCAGCCGGTGCCGCTGTCTCCGCCATCAACGACAATTTCGCTGCGACCGATGAATGTTCGAGTAGCGTAATGTTGAAGCTCACGTCGTAAGTTCGGTGAGTTTTGATCGTCACTTTGCAGATGAAAAGAGAAATTGCGCGACGCTACGCAATCGGCGCGGAAATAATCGGCGGTGGCCAGACACATTTTCGGGTTTGGGCGCCGAAAGCAATGCAGCTCGATCTCGTTCTGGAAGAAAGTTCGGCCCGCGACGCGCGTCGCGAATTTCACCCGCTGGTGCGCGAAGAGGGTGGATATTTTTCCGGCGCGGTTAAATGCGGCGCTGGCGCACTTTACCGATTTCGCCTGAACAACGCCGAGCATCTTCACCCAGATCCCGCATCTCGCTATCAACCGGGTGGGCCGCATGATTCGTCGATGGTGGTGGATCCAACGCAGTTTCGGTGGACCGATTCGCAATGGCTCGGCCAAAAACTCAAAGGCCAGATCATTTACGAAATGCACATCGGCACATTCACAACCGAAGGAACGTGGCGCGCCGCGGCCAAAGAATTGCCTGAGCTTGGACGCATTGGAATTAGCATGATCGAGATGATGCCGATCGCCGATTTTCCGGGAAAATTCGGCTGGGGCTACGATGGTGTCGACCTTTTTGCGCCCGCCCATCAATACGGCACGCCGGACGACCTGCGCGCTTTCATAGATCAGGCCCACTCGTTAGGCCTGTCGGTCATTCTCGACGTCGTTTACAACCATTTCGGACCGGACGGAAATTACTTGCGGGTTTATTCCGAAGATTATTTCACCAAGCGCTACGAAAACGATTGGGGCGATTCGATCAACTTTGACGGCGAGAACTCCAGGTCGGTCCGTGAGTTCTTCATCACCAACGTCCGCTACTGGATCGATGAATTTCATTTCGATGGGTTCCGTTTCGACGCCACCCAGGACATTCATGATTCATCTGGA
>DASPUI010000219.1:0-22199 GCA_035622995.1 Chthoniobacterales bacterium | reverse complement strand
CTGCTGGGCACGCCAAAAATGGCGCAATGTGAATATCGAGTCCGCGGGAACACCGGCTAAAATAAATTTCTGCCTCATGAACTCAGATATCGCTATCCAGGTCTTCGGAACCCGCCACCAACCGTCGATATGGCCTAACGAAAGAACAAACGCCATCCAAATGGTCTGCATCCGCGAATTGCGCCACGCTCCCGTCCGGATCTCTTGCCAAAAGTTTTTCGACAGACCTCCGGGCGCAACCCGGTCTCCTGCCCAAAGATATCCACTAACCGAGAACGGTCGGAAGTTATGAATATACTGGATCAAGGGGATCCCTTGCCGTCTGCTTTCTGAGTAAACCGCGCCAGATCCCACAGGAAAAACATTGTGAACCAGCCAGACATCGGATCGAAATCGTTCCTGCGTCTGTCGAAGCTTCTTCACGCTCTCCGGGTTTCGAATCATCCACAGAGCCTGTTTCCACTGGGCCGGTGCTTCTGTTCCGATCCAATCAACGCTTGAGAAGTCGCAGCGTTCGATCTCAAAGATTTTTGAAAGAGACGAGCAGATAGCGTCGACCGCAATGGCTTCACCACCCGGTTCGAGGTAATGATTGAAGATGTTAAGAATTTTCAACCTGGCCGATCATTTCTCTTGAGGCACACCCTGCTACCTGGTCGCGCAAGGAAAAATGCAATTCCCTCGCCAACAATTGCATGTTGCAAAACGCTCAGGGTTGCGGGCTGGACAGTTGTTCGGTCGCGGTTCCAGTCAAAACAGAAGGTCGCACGATTCGCGGGAACAGCTCTCGAATAAAGGCTTGAAGCATTTGATCTGTTTCCGCTTCGGACCGGCCGAATTTGGTAAGTCCCTCGGTAACGGTTGAAGAAACTGTGATATAAGCCCACCGCTGATTATAGCCCTTCGTGATTCGATCCCGAATATCGATCACCGTACGGTCGATGTGTGACGGCGTGACGTGATTATATCCGACAAACCAGTAGTAATTTAAATTATAAATGGCATGCGTTTCTCCTCTGTTATCCTGGATCTTCTGCTCGTCTCGTAGGCGCGTGACTTCCAGTTTGCCTCCAGGAAGTGCAGGATTGTTAATGGCAATAGTCCTGGAATCCAGGATTGTCCAACCCTGGGCAGGCAAACAACGTTCGGGCCGATGAATGCTATTATCAGGGTCTTCACCAGCCAATACGATCGATGTGACAATTTGATCGCCGAAGGCGTCGGTGTAAAGACTACGTGCGAATGATGTGTCCGCAGCTAGCTGTTCCAGTTCGGCTTTTGTGATCTTCTGGGGTGTGCCATACCATTGACCAATAGAATCCGGTAACTCCATTATAACGCCGATTGGCTGTAATTTCCCGTGACTTGGAACAAAGTAGGCAGAACCCAGTCCAGCTAAAAGCACGAGCTGGAGAAACACGAGTCGCTTGACGGTCATTTGACTAACGCCTCCTCCGGCTTGCCTAGGAGCGAGTTTCCCGGGGACCTTAAGTTAAGCAATTTGTGGAAAAGAAGCATCGCCAGTAATGCAACCGGAAATGAAATAAATCCGGAGTATTCATGATAGATGCCGCCAGCCAGGGTAGGATAGCCCATTTTCGCTATCAGGATGATCGTGAAGATACGTCCTATATTGGCAATGACGGCAAACCCCAGAGAAAAGGCTACCAGCACAATCTTCTTCCACCATATCTTTTCAAAGATATGGGCATAAATAGCGGTTAACATAATGATCGCGACCAGCGACCGAATACCGCTGCACCCTTCCGCGATATCGAATCCCCAGGCTCCAGTTACTTCATTCAAGGTTGTTCCGATGACATTAAGCTTCACACCTATCATTGGAGAGAGTGTCTGCATTGCTCCGGTAATCAGAAACTGAAGTCGGAAGCTCGTCTGCTGCAGAGCCCCCACCGGAATCATGAACCAAAGAAAACCAATGGGAAACGCAAGAATCCGAGCTACTTCCCGGCCCCACAAAAACAAGACAATCCCAAAAATCAATGGTGGAATCGAAAGCATCACGATGCGCGGTTCCACCGCTCTAATCCCAAGCAAAACGAGCGCTGTCCCTCCGCCCACGAATAGCATTCCCCAGCTTGATCCGCTCTTCTTCGATCTCTTGATCTTTTTCCAATGATACCAGACTAGTCCTACGGAAATGGGAATGACCAGCTTGCCGTACTCTTGATTCAGATTGGGCAGCCAATGTTTCCATGCCCACACCATGATCGACTCGCCGGCGTATAACTTGAGCACCCCAAAGAAAGCGATCAGCGTGGCGACGATCGTAAAGATCAGGAAGATTGTCACGGGGGTGAGGCGCGCCGATGACTCTAACGGAGTAGTGGTCGCCGTTTGCGCTGAACCGGCCCCGGTCTGCGGATTCGCCACGTCCATGCCCGAACCCATTATCGCTACACTGCGCTCAACTTCGCAGGACGCGCGGCAACCTGCGGCGCCATTTGGTCGTAAATCCAGGCATAGGTGCGCTCCAGCCCGTCGCGCAGGCGAGTGGATGGTTCCCAGTTAAAAACCCTTCGAATCAAGGTATTGTCGCTGTTCCGGCAATTCACGCCCTTTGGGGCAGATAGGTTGTAACTGCGCTTAAGTCTGACCCCGGCAATTTCTTCCACTAGATCGACAAGTTGATTGATGGTAACCAGTTCGCTACTGCCGAGATTCAATGGCTCGGCATAATCGCCCTGCATGATCAGTTGTGTGCCCTTCACACAGTCGTCGATCCACTGAAAACTGCGCGTCTGCTTGCCGTCGCCCCAAATCTCGATCTCATGAGTCCCGGAAAGTTTTGCTGAAATCACCTTTCGACAAATCGCAGCTGGCGCCTTTTCCCGGCCGCCATCATAAGTGCCATGTGGGCCGTAGACATTGTGATAACGAGCTACGCGAGTTGTTAGGCCAAAATCCTCCCGGAAATGACGGCACATTCGTTCGCTGAACAGCTTCTCCCAACCGTACCCGTCCTCCGGCATGGCCGGATAGGCGTCTTCTTCCTTCAAAGCTGTGACGTTTGGATCGATTTGTTTGCCGGCAGCGTACACACAAGCGGAGGAAGCATAGAAGAAGCGATTGACCCCCACCTCCTTCGCCGCCATCAGCAGGTGCGCGTTAACGAGCACGCTCAACATACAAAGCGCCTTGTTGTTTTCGATGAATCCCATTCCACCCATGTCGGCAGCGAGATTGTAGACCAAGTCGATATCGGCAACGGCTCGTCCGCAATTTTCCCTGCTGCAAAGATCGAACTGAAAATTTTCCGCGTCTGAAAAGAGCTGGAACCATTCATCCAATGGTTTTACGTCGGCCGCCCGAACTCGTTTGCCATGACGAATTAAGTCGGCCACCAAATGTCCACCGATGAAGCCGCCGGCCCCGCAAACTAGAATCTTTTCCGAAGCCATCTGATTTTAAAGAGCCGTTACCGTGCCCGACATAGTTTACTCTCGCAACTGGTTTCGGCGGTTGAGCAATTGCCTAGCGGCGCGGAAAACAAAAACTGGATTGTTCACCAAATAACGGCGAGTCAATCGCCTGGGTTCCTGAATTAGTCGATAAAGCCACTCCAAGCCCCACCGCATCATCCAGCGTGGTGCCTGACGGACTCTTCCAATTAGGAGGTCGAAGGCAGCGCCCACGCCGAGGAAAATCTTCGCCTCCGGCAGAAGCGAGATGTATTCAGCCATGAAATACTCCTGTTTTGGAGTGCTCAACCCGACCCAGAAGAAATCAGGCTTTGTTTGACGAACCTGTTGCTGTAAATCTCGCACCTCGGAGTCGTTCAATGGCCGAAACGGCGGGGTGCACGTTCCGACAATTTTTAATCCGGGAAATCGCGCCATCAGATTGTGTTTCAGCTCCTCTGCTACACCCTCATTTCCGCCGTACAAGAAATGAGAAAAGCCCTCTGCCACGGAATGCCCGCATAAATTAAGCATTAAATCCGGCCCATAGACACGTTGAATGGTCTTATGTCCTTGAATCCTCCCCATCCAGACCATTGGCATCCCGTCGGGCGTAACCAGAAGGGCGCGATCAAAAATTTCTCGCAGCGAGGGATCAGTTTGCGCCTCGCTCACTCCGTGAACGCCCGTTACGGTAACGTATCCACGGGTATCGCTCCGTGCGGCCGAGAAAAGAAAATCGCGCGCGCGATCCTGGTCCAATACGCTTACGCCAACTCCAAGCACATCCAGCTTCTCAACCATAACGAAAGTCTATCATCACATTCATAGGCTCGGTAACATACTAACTTAGGGCGACTTCACCAAAGATCGCTGAATGCCTGCTTAAATCACAGGGCTTGGCGGTGAGATTAATCAACGCTAATGATGTCAGGTGTCTGACATTCAGGTCACAGTTGTTGTCTGCGTTTACAATGGCGAGAGATATCTCGCCCAGACATTGGAATCAGTCGCTGAACAGACCGGTTTCGGCTCGGAAGGAAAAGGCATCGAGGTGATTGTGATTGACGATCGGTCAAACGACCGCTCGGTCGAGGTCATCAAGCAATTCATTCCCGTTCTTGAAGGAAAGGGATTTTCAGTTCGGCCGATTTTTCATTCAGAAAACATCGGTACTGTCCGCTCTTATGAGGAAGGAGCAACAGCCGCCCGCGGCAAATACTTCAAGATCCTCGATCACGATGATGTTCTGGTTTCGGCTGGTGCACTAAGCGAGCCAGTAGCATTCATGGAATCGATGGAAATGCACGGAATTCCAGTGGGAGTCGTCTTCTCCAAGACATTATATATTGATGAGGGTGGCGTAGTTTTTGGCGAGAAGCGGTTCCCTTTTCCGTTTCTCTCTCATGAGGCGCCGGATGGATTGATTCCCAGAAACTGGGGGCAACTCGTTCTAATCTTTAGTCCGCTTTATCCGTTCGTCCACGGCGCCTCTGTCGTCCGCAAGGCGTGCTGGCGAGAGTTGAGTGTCGATTATCTGGCCAAGCATGGAACATCGCTTTTTGATGTCCATCTCGCGCTCCACGCTATGCACAGCCGGCGGTGGCGTGTTGGATACCTTCGCAGCCCGTCACTTCAATACCGAATTCACGAATCCAATTTGACGCAAACGACCGTCAAACGTCGCACTTGGACCGATATCTTAAATGCCGAGTACGAGAACTTATATGGGAAAGGCGCTTTATTACTAGTGATCAAGTCTTGGACGAAACTGGTTCAAACGACCAAGGGCATTTATCATCGATTAAAAGGTGCTGACGCCTTCAAAGCCATCGCGGTTTTTGGAAAACGCAAATAACCGAGGGAGTTTTCTACCAGACGTGTTCAGGGCTTGATCAAAAACAGACCTGGAGTGTTGCTTCTGGTCACATGGCAATCTCGAGCAGTGTGATGGCTGGCAACAATCGAGCCGCTGATTTGTTGCGAAATGTCGTTACGGTGTCCAACGATGACGTTGCCATCGGCATAAATTGTTCCCCCGCTTCGAACCACAATTCCTCCATTCGAAAGCCCATTGGCAAAACTCCGCGTGTATAGTAACGGGCCATCCGTGACGTTTGAAAACGTATTCGCAAAGGTCGAATCGACAGTGATACGATTGCCGCTGACCTGACGAACCGGAAAGGCGGCAAATCCGCCATTGGCGTATGAGATCAGAGCACCGGTATTTGCATTGATATCGCTAGCGGACGCAACCGTGAAGACCACCCCAGATCGGGCGAGGAGAACGGTTTTTGCGTCCCAGATTGGTTCATCCGAGACCAACTTATTGCCGATGACGTTTCCGTGATCTGCTACAATTCCATACAGTTCCGTCGGCACCGCCCGGGGACCCCAAACGGATCGAACGGGTTCGGAGCTATTCCAAACCGAGTTTCGACTAGCGATCGATTTGCCTGAAATTCGTATGCCTTCGATTCCGAGCAGACAGTGGTTCACGCTATTTTGTGAAATCTGAATTATGTTCTCCCCTTCATCGTAGCGGCTGAACTCGGCAGAAATCCCAATGTTTGTGTTGGAGATGGTGTTGGCTACAATCTCGCCCTTCGAATTCTGGACTTTGATGCCGGGAGCGTAAACCGGCGAATAGGTTTGATTATGAAAAACTGATCCGATCATGTTGTTGTTCGTTATTCGAACTGCGTAATCGCCGGCCGCTTTATCTCGCGCGATGAAAATTCCTTCGATGCCGAAGTTGCTGACATTGTTTCCTTCCACCAGACAGAAATCGTGGTTTCCCGTCTGCACGAAATTGTCAGCTGCTTGCTTTTGACTCTCCGGCACATTAGGCGAGGCATGAGCAAAAGTAGGATCGAGCAAGCCGTTAAAACGATTGTTTCTAACGATCAGTCGTTTCGGAGTCCCAGCGATTGCCGCGCAAGGATGATCGTACGGCGCCACGTTCGAGACGGACGCTCGGCCGTAAGTGTATTCAAACTGACATCGTTCAACGTCAACCTCCTGAGTTAAGGCGTCTGTAATATAAATAGTATTGTTGAAATCGGAGGAATAGATATCTGTTACGCGAAGCTTGCGACATCCACCGAGGATGGCTGCGACATTGTTCTCCTCCATAAACGCAGTCCCGTGCTCTAAGGAAATTCCCTCGAGAGTGAAATCGGTATCCACGCCTGACAAGGCGAAGATTGGATGGTTGGTTCCGGAAGCTTGAGTAATCACGGCTTTTCTACTCCCAGACAGCGTCACCCCCTTCCTTATCGTCAGGCTCATCTTTGGATAAACGCCATCTACCATTCTGATCGTTGAATTCGCGGGCACCGTGTCGATAACTGATTGAAAGGCGGCCTGCGTATGGGCATCGAGTGGCTCGGCTTGCGTCCCCTTGCCTTTGCCCTTTCTCGCATTCGGAGAAATCCAGACTTCTGTAGTGCCATAGTCCCGAATTCGCGATGTATCCACGGAATTCCTTGTTGAGGCTGATAAAGCGGTCGGTGGCGTAAAGCTCATTGCCACCAGTACGACGAACTTCATCAATTCGACAATCTGATAGGTTCCGACCATTTAGAATTCGGATCGTTCGGAATTGACTAACTTGCAATCGCGCTGGCGATCCACTGATCGCCTAACCCGAAACGCTCAATCGCAGATTTAATTATGTCTCGTGCACGGCGGATACGCGTTTCCGTCCACAGATCAGATGCCTTTATCCAACTCAACTCAAAGCCGGCCTCGTTTAAAGCGTGCACGATGCTCCATTGAGACCAATAGTTTACATGCCCCATCGGCCGAATCATTCGCCAGCGTTCTCGCTGAACGCGGGCGCGGAGAGATCGACAATTCGGCATTGCGCAATAAAATGTTGCGCCCCGAGCGCTAAGTCTCCGCAAACGTCGCAGCATACCAACGGGATCTGCAACATGCTCGAGGACATCGAAAGCAACCAGAAGCTCAGCCTGCAAGTCGCCTTCAATGTTGTTAAAGTTCGGCGAAACATTTGGCAACGCGCGACCCCACGGCCCTGGGTCAACCCCAATACAAACCCAACGTTTTCGAAGGAATTCGCGATAAAGGTGGCCTTGGCCAACCCCCAATTCAAAATACCGACCCGGGGGGCGCTGAGACTCCCTTTCTAATATCAGGCGCTCGGGAACGGTAGGGTCATCAGACAACCACGGGCCTACCACCGACGGCGATACCCGTTCGTAAAGATAATCCAGCAGTCCTTGGGACGGCATTGGATCGATCCATGCATGGTAACAACGACCGCACGATCGAAGATCAAAACGAAATTGTTTCTCCGGATGAATATTATGCGCTCCATGCAGAATCTTGGAATGCCCGGAGCAAATCGGACACACTTCAGCCTTGGCAAACGATTCTCCGTTGTACCCTTCAGCGAGATCTCTCAGCGTAACCATTAAACTTTTCGGCCAAATTTTTTCTCGAGCTCGGCGAGCGAGATTTGGATCATGGTGGGACGGCCGTGCGGACAGCAGTATGGAAGTTCGCACGCGAGCAGGTCCTGGATCAGTTTTTCCATTTCGAGATAACGCAACGGATCGTTCGCCTTGACCGCATGCCGGCAAACGGTGGTCGCAATCATGTCTTCCCCTAACCGCAGGGGTGAGCTGCTTCGGCTGACACTTTTCAGATCGTCGATCACTTTGCGCATGAACTCCGCGGGATCAGACACGTTCAAAAACTGCGGCAAACTGTCGATCTTGAATGTGTTTGGCCCGAATCGTTCGATTTCGATTCCCATTCTTTGCAGGATGGGAATGTTCCGCTCGATCCAGTCTGCGTCTCGCGGCGGAAGATCGAATGTTTGTGAAATCAACAGCCGTTGCGACGGTACCCCCTGCTCTTCCATTCGCCGCCGCAATTCTTCGAACAAAATCCGCTCGTGCGCGGCATGTTGATCGACCAGCACCAGGCCGTCGGCGTTCTCCATCAAAATATAGAGCTGGTTCAGGACGCCGATGATTTGAAATTGCTGATCTCTCGAGCGGGATCGATCGGCGGTTTGTTGCAGGGCATCCGCATTGGTTGCCGAATCGATGCGCGAAGGCGGCAGACGATGCGCCTGTCCCAAGAGTGGCAAGTCGCGATCGGTTGCTTGGGGAATGATCATCTCGGGCCGAAGGGTCAGATCAGGACGGGGTGGTTCCGGCAATATGCTGGCAGGCGCGGCTATCGCAGAAATTTGAGACAATCGCGGACTGGCTTCAGTAGTGCCTGCGGTTGCTGAAACCGGCGCGCGAAATTTCTCCTGCCAGTCGCCGCGGGCTTGCTCCAAGGTTTGCCGAATCGTGCGCACGATTGTCTCGCGCACGGTACTGGGATCGCGAAATCGCACTTCGCGTTTGGCTGGATGAACATTCACATCGACATCAGTCGGATCGAGATCGAGAAAAAGAAAAGTGACCGGATACTGCCCTTTCATCAGCGCAGTGTGATAACCTTCGCGCAATGCGCTGCCGGCCAGCGGACTCTCAATCGCACGGCCATTTACGAAAATGAGCTGCTGGGACCCGCTCTGCCTCGTTAGGCCGGCCTGCCCGATCAAACCTCGAATCTGAATTCTGGTTGTGCCCGCAGGTGTAATTTGCAGAAGTCGATCGAGCAGTTCGCTGCCAAACAAATCGCGGATGCGCTGATTCAAATCGGCTGCCACCGGGAGTTGAAAGACGATCCGGTCGTCGCGAGCAAAAGTGAAGGTGATTTCCGGATGACCAATGGCCTGAAGATGAAGCTGATGCTCGATGTTGCGGCTTTCGGTATTTTCGGACCGCAGGAATTTCCGGCGCGCGGGCAGGTTGTAAAAAAGCGAGCGCACTTCAATTTGCGTGCCTGGGGCTTCGCCGGCGTCGCGCACGACGTCGATCTTGCCGCCGTTGACGATGATTTCGGTCCCGGCAATGGCGTTCGATTCACGAGTCGTTAGGCGGAAGCGGGACACACTGGCGATGCTCGGAAGCGCTTCCCCCCGAAAACCCAGGGTGGCGATAGCGGCCAGATCGGCGGCCGAGCGAATTTTGCTGGTGGCATGGCGTTCGAGCGAAAGCAGCGCGTCATCGCGATCCATTCCGCAGCCGTCATCGATCACCCGGATGAACGAAACACCGCCGCGTCGAATAAGAATGTCGATCTTGCGTGCGCCGGCATCGATGCTGTTTTCGACCAGCTCCTTGACGACTGACGCCGGCCGCTCGATCACCTCGCCGGCCGCGACCTGACTGGCGACCGTTTCGGGCAATAATCGAATCTTACTCATCGCGCAGAAGTTGAGTCGTCAATTGGTTGAGGAGTTGAGAGGAACCTAGCTCGTTCGGACCCGCTGGCTGCGGTCAAGCGCGTTAAGCTGCGCCGACAGCGCCTCGATCGACCCGCGCAGGGCTTGTTCTCGATGGATGGGAAGAACGCCGAGATCAGCCGATAAAACGAGTAGACAGGCGAGTTCTGTTAGCGAGCCATAGGCGATTTCCGAGAAATGCGCCTGATCTTTGCGACCCTGCCGAGAGCTGCCCTCAGCCAGGTTGGCAGCGATTGAAATCGCAGCTCGATTACACTGGCTGGTCAGCCCGTACATTTCGCGCGACGGGAATTTCGATGTCGTAAAGTAGACCTCGCTAGCCAATTCTCGTGCAGCTTGCCAGACACGTAATTTCTCAAAGGGGTAACAGTGTTTTGAATTCATTCCCGCAGTGTGACCGGAATAGCCAAGCCACTCAACATTTTGACACACTTTTCACATTTCAATTTTCTCAACGGCTCAACCTCTCAACTTCCGCGGTTGGTTGACTTGGCAAAGGCAAATCGTAGTTTGAGTCTCCGAATGATCACTGTTACCCAGAACGCGGTGCGTCAGCTCCGCCATTTGCTCGAGACACAGCCTACCGCAGCCGGCAGGGGCCTGCGGGTGCAGATTAGCAAGGGCGGCTGCTCGGGTTTGCACTACGAGATGACGATCGACCAAAAAAAAGCGGACGACGAAGTGGTAGAGCGTGACGGTGTTCAATTTTTGATCGACAACGAAAGCGCGCGCTATTTGCAGGGCGCAACGCTGGACTATCGGGATGGACTGACCGCTGCTGGTTTTCAAATTGTGAATCCGAACGCGGCACGGACCTGCGGTTGCGGGACGTCGTTCGAAGTCGCGCAGCAGGCGTGAGCACGCCGCACTTTTAGCCGCCCGCATGGACTACGGACTTTATCGCTTTGAAGAACCGTACGCGCCACCGGTTAAGCGGCGGCGGACCAACTACTTTGGGTGGACCCTGGCAATTCTTCTTTTAACCGGCTTCGCCCTGGCCGCATGGCTCGGCAGCTTTTACATTTTCAATCAGCCAGAGCGTCCGGACAGCTATCGAATTCTGCAGAGGCTGCACAAGATCGAACCGCCACGGCGCTTCGAACTGACGGCGGCGCCAGCGGGTGAATTTTTGAACTCAAAACAATTGGTCGAGCGCTACAACGCGATGGGCGCGGCTGAATTGGCGAAAACGAACGCAGAGCTCGCGCGCAACTACATTCGAAACTATCAACAAGTGCGCGGTCTTGTTCCTTACGTTGTCGGCCGTTTTGTGATCATGGAAGCGCGCGACCTCGGATCACGCGACGTTTTCACTTCCGGAATGGTTGCCCTGACGAGCGCGGTCGACAACGGCGAATTACTGATGGAACACGTTTACCCGGCAGATCCGCAGACCGTCCCGGCAATGGAGCAGACGCTCACGCCTGGTTTGGAAATCAAACTCGAACGCACACACGATCTTTCGGTCGTTCTCCATGTCGAGCGTCTTTCTGACGGTCGCATCATGCTCACGGCGGTCCCTTTGCTCTACGGCGAATACACGATCATGCACGGGAGCGGCACATTCAGTCTGGAGCCGCCACTCAGTCTAAACCTCGAATATGGCTGGCCGCTGTTTAAGGAGCAATCGCGAGTGGACGCGGAGACACATTACGCGAATCGCAGGCAGCAAAACGCCCCCGCTGGGGCAGTGGCGATTCCCGGCCTAACCCCGAGCGGCGCGCCGGCGCCGCCCGAAAATCAGCTGGTGCACGTCGAAGCGGCGCAACCGGTCGCGGTTGAAACGCCGAAAGTTGCAGCGCTGACAAAGGGCGGAAAGGCTAAACCAACGGCTACCCCGAAGGGAACAAAATTAGCCAAGAATCAAAAGCCCACGCCGAAACCGGCGCCCTCCGTGACGCCGAGCGCCGTTGCCGAAAAATCGACGCCCATCCCATCGAAACCCGAGCCGCCAACGGTTGCGATGGAGAAACCGGGCGAAACGACTAAGGCCGCGGCACCGGTGCCGGCTCCAACGCCGGTTTTCGTGCCGGAAATCGCAATGGCGCGGCCAAGTGAAACGCCGATTCGCGCAGTGCCGGCGCAGACCCCCGATTCAGCCGGCACGCTGGCTTCGACCGCGGGTGGCGGTGGCAATTGGAAAACTTATCCTCCCAGTCGAATGCCCCTGGGGCGTCTTGTTACCACCGGTGATCTGCGCGATATCGCCGACCGCGGCACAGCCGGCGAACGGATTTACTTGAAAGGTCAGTTCGTCGTAAATTTCTCCGATGCCAGTCGCGCTGTTCTCCGGCCGCGCGGCAAACTGACCGACACTGTGCTCCATTTTGGCGGTTCGTCGACGCGCATCATTGTTGAGTTTCCCGCCGGTTACACGCCGCCACCGCAGGGATCGGTTGTCAGTCGAGATGAAGCGCGTCCATTTGAGATCACCGAAGTTCGCAAACAGGAAGATGGTCAGTTGAATGTTTTTGCGCGCGAGATTATGCAACCGTGATCATTCGCCGCGCGCGCGCAGAATTACTTTGCCATCGCGAATCTCGAACGTCGTCGCATTCCAGGGAAATTCGTTTTCAGCCAGGTAATCGCGCAATCGTCGCGACCGATATTTCCAATCGAAGAGGTCGGTCGGCAGCTGCCGGTTGTTAATCGTGATCCCGCTTAAGTATGGGCTAACGAGCGATTGTTCGCCATCGGACTGGATCGTTACATCCGCGGTCAGGTAGTAATTTGATCGGCCGACGATTTCGCCGACCGGCACGCTCGTTTGCAAACGAACGTGATTCTGTTCGATCGAGGCGAAGATTTGGCCGCGTGTGTTCGGATTCGATGAAATCAAATCATTGAGGTCGTCGGCGGTCAGGTCGATTTCCGCCCCGCGTCCCGATCGAACAGCAGTTTCAAAATCTCGCCAGCGCTCAACCACGCTTTCAATCTTTTCAGCGGACGATTGGTGCGACGGAATCGGCGCAGGCACGTCCGAAATTGCGTGGGCCTTTGCCAGCCAGTATATCGAACGCATGATCGCCGAGTGTCGGTGAAAACCCCAGTAAATTCCCGCCGTGCACGCAATCGCCAGCATCACCGCAAAAACAGCGAGAATCAGGCAACCTTTTGCGAAACAGCCCGTTGGCTGGCGCGGCGGCGCCTCGACCCAGCCATTCATTTTCCAGCGCGCTCTTCCATTTCGAATTTCGTCTGGACCGCGATCAACTTTTCATAGAGTTCGCATAAGCCTTCGGAAATCGTGCGAGTCCCGGCAATGATCGGCATGAAATTGGTATCTCCGGTCCAGCGCGGCACGATGTGAAAATGCAAATGGTCCGCTACCCCGGCGCCAGCAGCCTCCCCCAAATTCAAGCCGACGTTGAATCCCTGCGCCCTGCTGGTCAGGCGCAAAAGTTTTTGCGCGTGCACGATCAAATTCCAAAGATCGATCACTTCGTTTTCCCCTAACGACTCCAGCTCCGCTGTTTTGCGATAGGGCACCGCCATTAAATGCCCAACCGCATATGGATAGCGATTCATCATTAAAAATGCGGTCTTGCGTCTCGTGATTACCAGGTGCGCCGCGTCATCGCCGGCGCGCGCAGCTTCCGTGAGAAAATCCGCGTTGCGCGGCTGCTTCTCGAAATATTCCACCCGCCACGGGGCCCACAATGTTTCCAATTCGCGTTTCGGAAATTCGTCCCCCATTTGAATCTTGTGTAACGGCCGACGGTAGCCGCCGCAATCCTTTTCAGTGGGTAATCAAAATGTAACTATCGGGCTCATCTGTTCTCGGGACCGATTTTATCTGAGAAAGCGTCGCAGCTTGCAAATCGCTCATGAAAGCCGTCGCAGCTTTGGTGGGAACGATTAGTGCATCCAGATTTCCACCATTCCATTCCGCGATCGCACCCTCTCGGTTGGCGAAATGCATTTTATCCAGATAGAGCAACAATCCTTCGTCTTCCGCTTTTACGACCTCATAACGCCAATGGCGCGCTGCGGCTTCTCGGCGAACGGCCGAGCCAAACGCGACCAGCGCGTCGCGATGATCTCGAAAACCTGAAATTACCTTCGAGGCGACATATCCGCCGGCGCATAAAATCGACAATAACAAGGCGATGGTCAGGCAGAGCCGGCGCCCAGACGCGGTCTGTCCACCAGACGAAATCTGTGCGGCCAGGAGTAAACAAAGCGGCGGGACCACCGGAAAAATACGATCAACCCGTTTTGACGGTACGATCGACATGACGATCAGTCCGCCGAAAATCCAGAAAATCAGCCAGAGCGTATCGGGCGAGATTTCGCGAAACGCACCGCGAATTCGCCATTGCCGTCCGCGCAAATCGGCAATCGCAATGCCGATCATTAGCACGCTCCACGGAAAAAATTTCTGAAGAAGATGCGGCAAATAGAAAAGGAGCGGCTGGGGTCGATGAATTGTTTCGCCGAAGCGCCCGAGAAATTCGCGAACGACCACCTGATCGTAGAAGCCTGGGACAAATATCGATCCGCCAATTGCCCAGCCAAGAAAAATCAATGACGACAAGACCCATGGCCACCAACCCGGCCAAAAACGGCCTCTCATGTCGTGTCGGCTGTGCGCCGAAAGCGCTAACATAACAATGCCCGGCAAGAGAAATGCGTAGACGATCGGCCCTTTGATCATCATCGCGGCCGTGAGCAGGGCAAAGAGCAGTAACCGATCATGCGTTCTCCATTGCTCCCGTTTTCGCAATTTGCTCCAAATCAGAAATCCGATTCCGGAAATCGCGAGCACCAGCGGCATATCGGTGCGCACGAGAGTCGCCAGTCGCGGCGTCAGCAAATTGAAAGCGAAGGCGCTCGCAGCAAAGAGGCCGCCAGTCGCGCCGTAAACATTCCCGGAGCGCAACAAGACGATCCACACTGCGATCGCAGCCAACAACGACGGCAACCTCCAGGCCACTGCCCACGAGCGCGTCACATAAAAAATTCCCGCCGAAATCCATCCGACCAGCGGAGGCTTAGTCGCGACGCGTTCATGCGGGGTGTGTTGATAAAGCCAATGGCCTTCGTTGACCATCTCGAATGAGGTGTAGGCTTGCTTTGCCTGATCGTAATCGTCGAGCTGCCACGGCAGATTCGCGGCGAAGAAAAGCACGGCTGCAAGCGCGCCGATGATCCAGATTGTTTGTTTGCTCCCCAGGCGGGCGGTCATGATTTCAAGCTGAGCTCTTCAATGATCGCGCGCGCAGCCCGCTCGCTCGCACCGCTCTCGCCTAACGAATCGATGATGGCATCGAACTGCGAGAGCATTCGTCGGCGTGTCGATGCGTCATCGGTCAATCGCAAAATCGCGGCGGCCAGTTGTTTCGGCCGGGCCTGGTGCTGAATGAATTCCGGGACGACTTCACCATCCGCCAGAACATTCGGCATTCCGAGATATTTTACCTTTACCACCAGCCGGCCAGCGAGATAAGTGATCCACGAAACTTTGTAAATCAGAACGAACGGGAGCCGAAAATATGCGGCCTCCAGAGTTGCGCTGCCGGAGGCGACGATTCCCGCGAAAGCGCGCTGCATGATCGCGCAGGTCTCGCCTGTCTTGACCTCGAATGATCCCCTGTTTGACGAATGCCGATTCAACAACAACTCAATTTCCCGTTTTAGTTCCAACGATGCGGCGGCAATCTCAAATTGCAGGTTTGGTTTTTGCCTAACGAGTTCGCCGGCGGTTTCGATCAAAATCGGAAATATCTTGCGCACTTCCCGCAACCGGCTTCCGGGAAAAAGCCCGATCAAATTCGGGTTGCGCGGAAGATCGATCTTTATCCCGCGCAACCTTTCGATCATCGGATGGCCGACGAAGATCGTTCGTAATCCCGATTGATTGTAGAGGCCGGCTTCAAATGGAAAAATGCAGAGCATCAAATCGATCCAACCCGCCATTTGTTTGATCCGGCCGCGGTTCCAGGCCCACACCTGCGGGCTGATGTAATAGATAATTTTTCTCGATTGTTTTCGAAGAGCTCGCGCCAGGCGCAAATTGAACCCAGGATAATCGATCAAAACGACGGCCTCCGGGTTGCTCCGTTCGATTTCGTGGAGCGTTGCGTGAAACTGTTTGCGAAAATATCC
The DNA here is from genome assembly GCA_035622995.1 of Chthoniobacterales bacterium. Taxonomy (GTDB): domain Bacteria; phylum Verrucomicrobiota; class Verrucomicrobiia; order Chthoniobacterales; family UBA10450; genus DASPUI01. Next base: position 6,335 of record DASPUI010000219.1, on the reverse strand, counting down.
GTATTGTTTGATCACCTCCCACAGACCCAGCACGCTCGATTTGTCGATCCAGTTAATAAACTGACCGCCGCCAACCGCGGCCATTTGTGGCCCGCCCCGGCCGATGAGGCGAAGGTCGGGATTAAGATTTCGCAATGCGCGCATCAACCCGGCGCCGTGATTGTCGGCGCTGACTTCGCCTGCGACGAAATAGATCGTTTTAGCCACTGCCAGCGACGCGCTTGGTGATTTCGACCGCGAGTTCGAGCGCGGCCGCAGCCTGGTAACCGGAAACGCGTGGCTCTCGTCCAGTGGCGGCGCATTCTATAAATGACGCGAGTTCGCGCCGCAAAGGCTCGCCGCGCTCGACCTCCACTTTGTCGCGCGTAATTTTGCCCGCTTCGCGCCGATAAATCTCACCCGATTGCTTTTCGTAATCGAGCGAGAGATAAGCGTCCTCCTGAAAAACGCGAATCTTGCGCATCCGTTCTGGACTAATCCGGCTCGAGGTAATGTTTGCGACGCAACCGTTTTCAAATCGAATGCGCGCGTTGGCGATATCTTCGCCACGACTTAACACCGGCACGCCGACTGCATCGACGTTTTGCACGCGCGAACGCACGAGGTGTAAAATGATTTCCAAATCGTGGATCATCAGATCAAGAACCACACCAATGTCCGTGCTGCGATCCGGATAGGGCGAGAGCCGGTGTGCTTCGATGAAACGCGGATGCGACAGCCGGGCCTCCAGTGCGCTCAGCACCGGATTGAATCGTTCGACATGGCCGACCTGCAGAACCAGCCGATTTTGAGTCGCGAGATCGGCAAGCTCGCTCGCGTGTCCGGTGTTTTCCGCGATCGGCTTTTCGATCAACAAATGTTTTCCAAGTTGGACGAGCCTTAACGCGCTTTGGTAGTGAGTATTCGTTGGCGTCGCGATGGAGGCGGCATCGACAAATTGGGCAAATTCTTCCAGCGATTTTGCAGCCGTGGCGCCATATTTTTCGGCGACTGCTTGCGCCCGGGAAAGATCGATATCGTAGATGGCGGTGAGGTCCGCCGCCGGAATTTCCGAATATAATCGCGCATGATTGCTTCCGATGTGACCGACGCCGACTACGCCCACGCGAACTTTTTTCATTGGGCTACGTTTTTCAAAAACCAATCGTAGGTCTGCATAATGCCATCGCGCAGCCGAATCATCGGTCGCCAGCCAATTCTATTAAGCTTCGTCACATCGAGAAGTTTGCGCGGTGTTCCATCAGGCTTGGTCTTGTCCCATGCCAGGTCGCCGTTAAAGCCTACAATGTCGCAAACCAATTCCGCCAGTTCGCGAATCGACAAATCTTCGCCGCATCCGACATTGATGATTTCGGGCGAATCGTATTTTTCCAGAAGAAACAAGCAGGCTGAAGCGAGATCATCCACGTGAAGAAATTCGCGCCGCGGAGTTCCCGAACCCCAGACAATGAGTTCGCGCGCTCGACGTTTCTTTGCTTCATGGGCCTTCCGCAGCAGTGCCGCCAGCACATGGGATGTTTCCAGGTCGAAATCGTCGTTAGGCCCATAAAGGTTCGTCGGCATTAACGAGATGAAATTTGCCCCATGCTCGCGCGCGAACGCCTGACATAGTTTGACTCCGGCAATTTTTGCGATCGCATACGGTTCGTTGGTCGGCTCGAGTGGGCCGCCTAGCAACGCACTTTCAGGAATTGGTTGAGGCGCATGTTTCGGATAAATGCATGAGCTCCCAAGAAAAAGAAGTTTGCGCACGCCATTTTCGTGCGCAGCCGCAATGACGCTGTTTTGAATACGTAGATTCTCAAGCAGAAATTCAACCGGCGCATCGTTGTTCGCCTTGATTCCACCGACCTTTGCCGCGGCCAGAATCACGACCGCCGGTTTTTCGCTCGCGAAGAATTCTGAAACCGCCTTCGCCTCCACCAAATCGAGCTGAGCACGATCGCGCGTCACCAGACTATTAAAACCGTCCGCCTGCAAACGCCGAACCAGCGCGCTGCCAACCATCCCGCGATGACCGGTCACAAAGATTTTGTCCGTTTTGTTCACGACGGCGTTTAGCATTTTCTTTTTTCCGCGTTTGCGCAATCCTCACTTCGTGTTGAAAAAGCAGTCCCGCCTCCAAGTTCTGAAGACGTACAAGCTTTTCATCGACGGAAAATTTGTCCGCGGCGAGAATGGCCGGGTAGTGCCAGCGCTCGATTCGGGCAGAAGAGTGCTTGCTAATTTTTGTCGCGCATCGAAGAAAGATTTTCGCGATGCGGTGGTGGCGGCCAGGAATGCCTTTCCAAAGTGGTCGAACCAAAGCGCTTATTCGCGCGGGCAGATTTTGTATCGGGCGGCCGAAATGCTGGAAACGCGACGAAGCGAATTGCAAAGCCAAATTGCGCGCGCCGACGGCTCAAGATCGACTTCATCGACTGAAACCACGCTCGCCATCGACCGCCTGGTCCATTATGCCGGATGGACAGACAAATTCGGCCAAATTTTTGGAACGGTAAATCCAGTCGCTACTTCGCACTTTAACTTCACGTTTCCCGAACCGACCGGGGTGGTAGTGGTAATTTGCCCGGACAAACCGCCGTTGCTCGCGTTCGTTTCGCTCATTGCGCCAGTCATTTTGAGCGGCAATTGCGCGATCGTCATCGCTTCTGCCACCAAGCCACTACCCGCGCTCACGTTTACCGAAATTATTGCGACCAGCGACCTGCCGCCGGGCGTTGTGAACGTGCTGGCAGGCGATCACGAGGAGCTCGCGCCTCATATCGCCGGCCACATGGACGTGAACGCGATCGTCGACGCCAGTCGCGATGACCATCTCGGCTGCGAATTTCAAGCTGGCGCCAAGTTCAATGTAAAACGCTACGTTCGTCGCGATCTGCCTACCGAGGCGTGGCGAAGTGCCGAGGCAGAAAATCCGTATTGGATATTGGACACGGTTGAAATGAAGACCGCCTGGCACCCAATCGGCCTCTGAAGGCAAAAAACGGGCGCGCTGCCTGCTACTAAGCGAGTCATGCAAATGCACGTTCCCTCGCTCATCGAAAAGAAACGCGACGGTCACGAGTTATCGGGAAATGAGATCGAATTTTTGATCGACGCGTTTACGCACGACCAACTCCCGGATTATCAAATGAGCGCGTGGGCGATGGCCGTTTTCTTCCGCGGCATGACCTCGGCCGAAACACAGCATTTGACCGAGGCGATGATGAATAGCGGTCGCGTCTTCAAATATCCGAAGGATTCCCCGCCGAAAATTGACAAGCATTCGACCGGCGGCGTCGGCGACAAAGTCTCGCTCGTGCTCGCGCCTTTGCTGGCTTGCGATGAAGCTTGGGTGCCGATGATTTCCGGCCGTGGCCTCGGTCTGACCGGCGGCACACTCGACAAGCTCGAAAGCATTCCCGGTTTTAATGTGAATCTTGACGAGAAACGCGCTCTCAAGCAGCTCGATAAGATCGGCGTTTTCATGATCGGCCAGACCGCGGACATCTGCCCGGCCGACAAGAAACTCTACGCGCTGCGCGACGTAACCGGGACCTTTCCTTCGCAATCTTTGATTGTTGCGAGCATCATGGGCAAGAAACTGGCGGAAAAACTCGACCGTCTCGTCCTCGATGTGAAATTTGGCCGCGGCGCATTCATGAAATCGAAATCGGACGCAGAGCAACTCGCCGCCGCCCTGACCGAGGTTGGCGCCAGAATGGGCGTGAAAATGTCGCATCTGCTGAGCCCGATGGATGAGCCGCTCGGACGGGCAGTGGGAAATGCGCTGGAAGTCGCGGAGTGCGTTGAGATTTTACAAGGCGCCGGGCCTGACGATGTCGTTAAACTAGTCATCGACCTGGCGGAGAAGGTTTCGACAACGCCGCGAGCCGATTTGGAAAAGCGACTTAAGGATGGCAGCGCCTGGAAAAAATTTGTTGCACTCGTTTACGCACAGGACGGCGATGCCACAGCTCTGGAGAAAATTGTCGATATAAATTGCGCACCGATCATTCGGCCGTGGCCGGCCAAGGCGAGCGGCGTTGTCGCAAGAGTGGATGCAGAATCGATCGGTCGAGCATCGATCCTTCTCGGGGCCGGGCGGAGTGTGGCGAGCGATGTGATCGATTTCGCGGTCGGTTTCTCTGGAATCAGGAAAATCGGCGAGCAGGTCGAGGTGAACGAGCCGTTGCTCTCAGTTCATGCTCGCGACGAGCGATCCTTTCATTTAGCGAGCGCGCTTTTGGAAAAAGCAATCGAGATCGCGTAAACTCGAGATTCGACGGCACCCGAGATAGACGCCGGTTGCTCAGTACAACCAACTAAGTTGATATTTTCGGCGCGGGGTAAGGCCTATGCCAAGGCTTTCCAGATATAGGCTAGCAGCCGGTAAAATCCGTAGCCGCAGAACAAGACTTTGCCATAAAAAAAGACGAAGGTCAGAAAGTTTATCAACCTGGGCGGATCGATCTCGCTATCGTCTGAGGTGCCTTGTTTGTGTTTACAAGCGTAGTACAGCCACCAAATCGTGCTTTTGTAAAAGTACTGTAATACATCGAGTGCTAGAGCCATGACAAATGCGCCTAGCGGCCAAAGCAGACCAGCTGCAAATGGAACGCCGCCCGCGTTCTTGTCGCCAACTTTAAATATCCAAACGATCGCTATACCCGCAAAGCAGAGCTTCCTCGTGTTTTCGGTCAGCGTTGCGCTGGCATCGTAGAAAGCTTTCTTGGCTTCTTCGAGTTTCATTATTAACGACCAAACCTCATCGGCCCGACATTCCCAGAGCCGCGGGGAACGCTCGGCCCGACGTGGCCGGTGCCTCCTTTTCCGCTGCCAAAGGTAGTATCGGAGTACCTTTGAGGACCCATATGTGCACCGGTATGTCCCGGTCCACGTCTTGACTCACTAACAGTCTTTTCAGTCAGGACCCGTATGGTCCAAAAGTCATCCGACAAGTTTCTATCCCCGAGATAAGCGTAAGGCATGGTGAAGTAACCTTGCTTGCCCCAGTCGGCCCCCCATGAATTACGCACCAGAAACCTCTGTTGAGTATCGTCATAGCCTACACACATTACGGCATGTCCACCCAGGACCTTTTCGTTTTTCCCCGGCATATTGAGCATACCTGATTTAGCGACGGCTGGAGATTCGAACGCAGTGTAAACAGTGAATCCAAAGACGAATGGGAACCCGTCGGCAAGACAGGTCCGCATCTCATCGGTCGTCATTATTCGATGATAGGAGGTGATCTCGTGTTTCTTCGCGTCTTTATAACAAGCTATGGATGGTCTCTTCGCGAACGCTGCGATGCGATATGGCCACTCCTTCTCCGGACATACTCCCTGTTTCGCCAATGACTTCACTCCATCTCGGATATTCGCACCGCTATCTTGATCGACCGTTCCTTCGATCGCGCGCTCATTATAGTAGACAAACAACCGGCTAAGATCGACGAAGGACGCACGATCTTTAATTTCGAGGAATTCAAGTGCGCCAACCAAGGCATTGGCCGTGCAACTGCCAAGGTTTCCCTGATTTTCTACCGGCGAACACCTCGCCTGAAGATCGATCTTTTGCGGCAATATCGGCGGTTTAGGCGCGATGGCCGAATAAAGTAAGTCTCGGTGATCGGGCAGGTCGGGCTGCCAGCCATACCATTTAGGGGAGCGCTTATTGATTTTTGACATTGGAGCTATCCTTATCTTTCATTTTATGACGTAACATGGTGACTCATCGCACTGCCGGCGGATTGGGAGGAGGGTTCGGCACATTTTGTGGCAGCGCTTTGCGCATAAATCCTTCAATAAAATCGGCGCCTGCGTAACCGGCGCCAAGCAGTGCGATCAATGTTTGGTAGTCGAGGCTATTGACCTGCGACATGAAAGGTAGTGCAGCTAACATCCCGGCAATCGCACCAATTAGTAGACTAACGAGTAGCTGAGATGCGTCGAATTCATTTTTTAAGGTGGACCCAGCGGCTTGAGCAGACTCAGCTGCCTTTTTTAGCCCAATTATGGCACGGATTCCCTGCCCGGTAGCTCCCAGTAGCGCGCCAAGGCCTAGTCCTTGAATAGCTGCTATGGCGGTGAATGTTTGGTTTGGATCTGACATAAATTAATGAGTTCCTTTGGTCAGATGCTAGTTTCGCGATAATTTTTCAACGTCCTGCAAAGACACACTTGTATGACTCAGTGTTTTGGAACCCCTTCATCACTATGAAGACGGCGGTAAAATCAGCTTTCCGAGCAGGTCTTCCAAAGGAAGTCCAGGGTTTGCTTCGTCCATGTCAAATCCGTCACCGCCCTGGCATTCCTGTGCATATTGCCAAATATGGATAGGGCAGGCAG
>DASPUI010000218.1:0-17361 GCA_035622995.1 Chthoniobacterales bacterium | reverse complement strand
TGCGATGAGGGCGACCGCCCCGAGGACGAAAAAAACCCAGGCGCCGAGGTCGAACGCGAGCACGCCGAGAAATGCCGCGAATATGACCAAACCGTAAATCTTGGCCGAATAACAATGGATTGAAGCGAGCGAGCCGAAGCGGACGAAACTGACGATGATGCAGGCAATCTCCGAAGCTGCGAGCAACGAGAGCGGAATCATCGCTTTTCGGACAACACCGTCCGCGACCAGGCAGGTCGTTATGAAAATACAGGCATAAAAAACGATGTCGGTTGCGCTATCGAATCGGCGTAGCCATGGACTGACGACGCCCAATTTTCGCGCAATCACGCCATCGAAAATGTCGCTCAACATCCCGATCAAAAGCAGCGGCGCGTAGAAAAAATGTGGCCGTTGCATGAGCGCAAATGCGATCGCCAAAGGACCTAACACCAGACGAATTGTTGTCAGCCCAATCGGAATAACGACCATCGGCGACACCGGCCAACTTTAGCGCCGGTTCTTCAGGCGAAACAATCCGAAACTTAACGCCTCGGAACGCCCGATTTAGAATTTGTAGAGCTTGGCTTTTTGCGATTCTACGAATTCCGCCCGGTCAACTGACAGCGGCTCGTTCAAAACTTTGCCCAGTTCCTGGGCTAGGACGATGGCGATCGCACGTGCGTCGCGGGTGTAAACCGGAATCGGAAATGCGCCCGCGTTGCGATCGTAGCCATAAATCGTTCCATCGGTCTCCCACACGCAATAAGCATGGCCGGCGGGATGATCGCTGTATCGAACGAGCAGAATTTTGGCCCAAAAATTTTCCTCCAGACCATGCTGCGTTTTGACAGCGGCGAGATAATTACAGGCAGAGATGACGCAGCCGTTCAGAACGACCAGATCAGACTCGTTAGGCGAGAGAACAACAGCTTGTTGGGAACGGCAACTAAGCGTGATAACGGCCAGGAGGATGGCGGAATGGTAACAAATCTTGCCAAGGAGTTTGGAATTCATGAAGGGCGCGGGGCGTGTGTTATGGTAGTTATGGCAGTTATAGCATCAACCCCGCTCAATTGAAAAGCCTTTTTTGCCCCTGATATCAAAATCGCGCCTTCCCTTCAACGTTATCTCCAAGCATCCCGAACGCAAACCGGTCTATCTCGAATATCCAGCCGCGGCGTCTAGCCTCACCGATCAGAGCATAACCAGTCCGGTCCGGAAGAACGATGTCCGCGATGATGGCGTCAAATTGGTGCTCATCTAAAAAGCCAAGTCCGGTTTTTAGGTCTCCCGCCACGGAAACGACATGGCCAAAGTGGGAAAAACATCGCGCGCGCTCGAGTCGCGACTGTCGGGATGATCTTCAACGACTAGGATACGCATTGAATCCCTTATCGAATCGGTCTTGGACAGATAAGGGGCCAGCTCAGGTCTTCTCCATTTCAGAGCGAACTAGTCTAATGTGGAGGCGAGGGGAGTTGAACCCCTGTCCTCGCTGCTTTACGCGCAAACATCTACATGTTTAGCCGGCGTTTAGTTTTAAAGAGCCAGCGTTGCACCGGCGCACTAACCGACTCCCGAGCGTCCGCGAAAACGATCTTACCGTTGCGCGCGGTCGCCCCGCGCTTCGGCCAGCCTGCTGTCCTCGTTTCCGCTGCCAGCAGGCGTCGCCGCGGAAACGTCACGGTCAATTAAGCCGCGAGAGCGAGATCTTCGTGATCTGCGTTTGTTTGTTTTGGTCCGGTTTTTAACGAGGCCAACGAACCATCCTCGACATGCCGCCTGCGCTTCCAACAGTGAGTCGAAGCCAGTGCGCCCCCGTTCGTTGAATATAATCGATCGATCCACAGGCCGCAATCGTTAGGACGGATCGTGCATTCTGAAGGGAATAGGCTAGGTTCAAAGACCTCCGGTTGACTAAAAGATAATGCGAGCGGAAGCGAAGCGGTTGAGAGCGAGCAGCTCCGGTGAGACAGCGCCAAGGTCGCGCTTTGCGGTTCGTCCAAAATGGCTGCCTTTGGTGATGGCATTGGTTTTAGTCGCTGTTATCGGTTATCTCGACTTCGCAACCGGCTACGAGCAATCGCTTCTGTTGTTCTATTTGATTCCGATTTCACTGGTGATCTGGTTCGGCAATGTCTGGTTTGGGTTGTTCTTTTCGGTTTTGAGCGTGTCGGCCTCCGCGGTCTCGGACGTTGCTGCCGGGATTCCAGCCCTCGAGTTTTGGAACATCGGAATGGCTTTGATGGCCTACATCATTTTCACGCTGATGTTTTGGAAACTGCGAAGTCTGCTTTTTGAGCTCGATCAGCGGGTTCGAGAACGAACCGCAGCGTTAAGGCACGAAGTGGCTGAGCGTGAACGCCTGGACCAGGAAATTGCAGAAGTCGCCGATCGGGAACGTCGGCGCTTGGGTCAAAATCTTCACGACAGTCTTGGGCAACATCTCACTGGGACTGCCTTGGCGGCACAAGTCTTACGCGAGAAACTGGCGACCCGTGCGGCAGTCGAAGTGCAGGATGCCGACAAAGTGGTTCGTTATCTTGAAGATGGAATCGATCTGACAAGAAATCTGGCGCGCGGATTTTTTTCCCCGGAGTTGGACGCGGACGGGCTCGGTGTCGCGCTTCAAGGTCTGGCCGAAAATGTGACGGAAAGATTTGGAGTTCAGTGTAACTTTATCGGCACCGAAGCGGTCTCTTTACGTAATGCCACCACTGCCACTCAGCTCTATCATATCGCGCAGGAGGCAGCGATGAACGCCGTCAAACATGCCAGCCCGAGCAAAATCGACATACATATCCGCGAGGCTAACGGCGAACTCAGTTTAACAATTGCCGATGATGGAATTGGTCTTCCGGCCAAACTGCCGCAGCCTCCTGGCCTAGGGCTTCGCCTGATGGCTCACGGCGCGGCATTGATTGGCGGCAAATTTATGATAAATCGCAACTCAAGTCGGGGAACGGTGGTTACATGTAAGCTGAACGAGTCTTCTTTAAACTATAAGAATCATTCCTATGAGCCGAAAAACAGCTGAGAGCAACGGTCGCGGTCGGGTCTTCCTCGTCGATGATCATCCATTGGTGCGTGAAGGCCTGGCGAATCTAATCAACCAGCAAACAGATTTGTCCGTGGTGGGCGAAGCGGAGGACTCTGCGGGTGCCGTCGCCGGCATCGCCGAGAAGCAACCGAATATCGCTTTGATCGATATTTCGCTCAAAAACGAGTCCGGTCTGGAGCTGGTCAAGAATCTCGAACAACGCTTCCCATTGGTCGCGCTGATCGTTTTATCGATGCACGACGAAGCGCTTTACGCCGAGCGCGCTTTGCGCGCGGGCGCGAAGGGTTACGTGATGAAGCGTGAGACGACGAAAAATGTGCTCACGGCCATTCGCCGCGTCCTGGCGGGTGACGTTTACGTTAGCGAACGGGTCGTTAGCGCGATGGCAAGACGCATGGGCTCGTCGCGCAAGGCTGCGGCCGAACCAGTCGAACGATTAAGCAACCGCGAGCTCGAAATCTTCCGGCTATTGGGTCAGGGACGGACTACTTCACAAATCGCAGAGGATTTGCATCTCAGCTTGAAAACGGTGCAGGCCTATTGCGCGCGAGCGAAAGAAAAATTCGGCGTCAATTCGCTGGGTGAGCTGCTGCGCGCAGCGATTCGTTGGGAAGACGCGACGCACGTCAAATAATCAGGCTGCCTAGGAAGTTGCCAACCTCGCGCCGAGCGGGCGAATCGTCGCGGCGGCCCTGGCCAACTGAGCGGAGGTAAACTTCAGCCCGCAGAATTGCGCGGTTTGTCCAAGAATTTCGGTCGGCTTGTTTTGAACATCCTCAAACGCGATCCGAAGATAATTTTCGCGTCCGGCAAAGCGTTCGCCCGCTTCGCGATAAATTTGAACCAGCCTGATGCAGTAACCGAGGTCGTCGGTTTTTCCGGTCGGAAGGTCGCCCCCTGCCTGAAATTTCAGCTCACGCACCCGAATGCTCGAGGCCGCGGCGACGGGATCGCGGACAATTTGGAGGAGCCGGGCGTCGGGAAAAATTTGCAGCCATGCTGACGCAAAAAGCGTGGTACGCGGCTCCTTCCAACCCCAGGCTGCCCCAAACTTGAGGCGGCACAATCGCCAAAGGCCACGCGGGTTTTTTCGGTAACCGAAAATGCGAGAAAAATTTCGATCGATATTGTGGCGGAGATATTCGGCACAGCGTCGCTCGCCCTCCGGGCTGCGAATCGATTCGAGAAACGGACCGGGGTCATGCCAGGAAGCGCCGACAGTTTCCAAATAGTTCTCGTGCACGAGTGTGAGCGGCTTTGGTTCGTAATGACTGTCGAGTCGATGGCCGATTTGCAGCCCTAGAATTTCCAACGCATGCGCCGTCGCGCTCGTGCCCGAGCGATGAGCACCAATGATCAGAACCGGCGGACGCATTTTATCAGGCCGAATTGTGTGGTTGCGCCACTTCTCGCAACAGGTCGATGTAAACCTTCGCGAAATGGTCCAGTGAATATTTTTGTTCCACCAGGTCGCGGCCTCGTCTTCCCATGCTCCGCCGCAAATCGGGCTGCTCGAACAATGTCGCGATACTCCTTACCCACTCGTCTTCGCTCCGGGCGAGGAAGCCGTTTTCGCCCGACGTGATGATTTGATTGTTGAAGCCGACGTCGGAAGCGACCACTGCCGTTCCAACCCCCATGTATTGCAGAATCTTGTAGCCACACTTTCCGCGAGCCCAAACCGAATCGGAAAGTGGCATGATCCCGACGTCGAAGCTCGCCAGATTCTCCTGTTCGGTTTCTGCCCGCCAAAGCTCGTTGTCAATCCTGACACCGTCGAGTTTGAGCGATTTGTCGGAGATAATTTTCAATTTGAAGTTTGCAAATCGATCGCTCAAGCGTCGTAACGCCGGTTGAATCTGGCGCACATAAGGCAAACCGTCGCTCAATCCGAGCCAACCGACGGTCCCTCCAATTTCATTGGAAGATTCCTTCAGTCGATATTTTGTCAGGTCGATGGGCGTTGGCAGAACGATGGTTTTTACACCGCAAGCTTCGGCGAAGCTCCCGAGAAAATCGTTGCCTGCGACCGCAGCGGCGCAATGTCTCATCGTTCGCGCAAACTTTTCAAACTCCTCCACTCGCAAGGGCCGCGCGAATTTTTGTTCGCGAAACATCAAGGCATCATCGAAATCGAAGATGATTCTGGGATTCGCCCGCCGAAGTAATTTCAATTCCAAAGGACCAAACCCGGTCGTTCGGAAGAGGATAACTGCATCATGGCGTCCTGCTTCTTGAAGAATTCGAAATCGATCTCGCAGGCTGGACCGGCGAACGGAAATTATCGTCGCTACAATGCCAGCATTGGAGTAATACGGCAGGCAATCCTTCAGCCGCAGCCGCAAGCTCGGAGGATCACCGTGATCGACGATGCAAAGGAGTCTCATGAGAAATCTCGATCGGGGCAAAACGGGAGAGTGTCACTGGGATAATTCATGCGTGTTTGGGACTGGTTTCGCGAACCGTTCCAAAGTAATTCCAAAAATCCAGCTTTCGCTGAATAAAATAAAAACGTAGAGCTTCTCGCATGTGCGGTATTGCCGGTTACGTCTCGCTCGAAAATGTTAAAGGGCGAGAAGCAATTCTCAGGGAAATGGCGAACGCACTCCGGCATCGGGGCCCGGACGATGAAGGGTATTTTTTTGAGCCGGGAATTGGATTGGCCGCTCGCAGACTAAGCATCATCGACCTGCCTGGCAGTCACCAGCCGGTTGTCAATGAAGACGAGAGCATTCACCTGATATTTAACGGTGAAATTTACAACTATTTGGAATTGCGGTCGATTCTGGAAAAACGCGGCCACCGGTTCAGCACGCAGGGCGATGCGGAAACGATCGTCCATCTTTATGAAGATCATGGCATGGACCTGCTCCGATTTTTGCGTGGCATGTTTGCCTTTGCTCTTTGGGATTCGCGTAAAAAACTTTTGTTTCTTGCCCGGGATCGGCTGGGGAAAAAGCCGTTGCATTACGTTGAAGCGAACGGGGCCCTTTTTTTTTGCTCCGAACTCGCTCCGTTGTTGGACCAAAAGATCTGTTCGTGGGAGATCGACCCGAGTGCGCTCGCGGCGTATCTGATCCTCGGTTTTGTTCCCAGTCCCCTGACGATTGTCAGGCAAGTCAGAAAGCTCCCGCCGGCGCATTACCTCGCCTGGCAAAACGGAAAGATCGAAATTGAAAAGTACTGGTCCGTCGATTTCAGCCGAAAGATTCAATGCGCATATGATGATGCTCGCGAACAAGTGCAAGCCAAGCTCGATGAAAGTATTCGCTTGCGCCTGCGAAGCGATGTTCCAGTCGGCCTGTTGCTGAGCGGCGGCCTGGATTCCAATGCGCTGCTCTCGCGATTGGTGTGCGGTTTGGGCCAAAAAGTGCAGACCTTTACGGTTGGATTTCGAGAAAAGGAATATGACGAATCAAATGCCGCGCGGCTTTCGGCCAGACATTTTGGCGTCGAACATCATGAGCTGATCGGAAACACCGATTTGTTGAAGCTGCTGCCGGACGTGGTGACGCACTACGGTGAGCCGTTCGCGGACAAGTCGGCTTTGCCAACCATGCTCGTTTGTGAGCTAACGCGCCGACAGGTGAAGGTCGCGCTCAGCGGCGACGGGGGAGACGAAGATTTCGCGGGATATTCGAAGTATCTTTTAAGTCGTTGGCAGCAGTATTCCTCTCAACTCTTGCCGGGCCCGATGAAGGAGGCTTGGACGATTGGTTCGATGACTGGAGAGAATCTGCATCGATTCAAATTGTTCCGAAATATTCGTCGCCAATTTCTTCCGGAAACGCACAGCCTGTTTTCAAGCGAATTTTTTTCCGGAAATCAATATGAGAGAATCGCTACTTGGCTCCTCCAGCGGCATGGTGCGGATTATCTGGACAGCCTCGCTCATCAATTCTGGCAAAAAAATCTGCTGCCGGTGGATCGGATGCTGGATTGGGACTATCGGCAACCTTTGCCCGACAGCATGCTGGTGAAATTGGATATCGCGAGCATGTCTCGAAGCCTGGAAGTGCGTTCGCCTTTTCTGGATCAGGAGCTGGTCGAGTTATGCGCGTCGTTTCCAGCTTCCTGGAAAATCCACAATGGCCGGCAGAAGCTGATCCTCCGAGACATAGTCGGTAGCGATTTACCGCCGGAGATCTTGCACGCGCCAAAAAAAGGTTTCTCGGTACCGCTGGCGGATTGGTGGCGAAACGAGGCCCGCGCGCAAATCCGCGACGGATTATTTCCGCTGCATTCAGAATTGCGACCGTTTATCCAGGAAAAAGCCTGTCAGGACTTGTTAGGCGAACATCAATCGGGGAAAGCCAATCACGCGCTGCGGCTGTGGGCCCTGTGGATCTTGAACGAATGGGCGCGCCGTTTTCTCAATGGCTAACGCTTGCCCGTGCCCCAGCGGCGATGAAGAAATCGTTCCCAGGGCGAGAAGAGGATCTTGTCGGCCAGCAGACCGATAATAATGATCACCAGCATGATTCCGATGACCTGATCCATTGCGTTCAGTTCGCGGCCGTAGTGAAGGAGATGTCCGAGGCCGAAACCGGTCAAAATCGTCACATAAATTTCGGCCGCCATGAGCGATCGCCATGCGAACGCCCAGCCCTGTTTCATTCCGCTGACCAGATACGGCAGCGACGCCGGCAGGATCACGCGCGTCCAGCGGTGAAAATAGTTCGAACCCATCGTTCGTGCCGCACGGGCATAAATGGGCGGAATTGTCCGCACACCGGTGTCAGTCGCGATCACGACCGACCAAACCGTGCCCATGATGACCACAAACAGCATCGCGCTTTCGGTTTGACCAAACCACAACAGCGCGAGCGGCACCCAGCAAACGCTCGGCAAGGTTTGAAGGCCGAGCGCGAGAACCCCGATCGTGTCTTCAACAAAGGTAGAGGACGCGGTCAGGAGTCCGAGCGGCAGCCCAACTGCCACACCGATGAGGTAGCCTGCGAGCAGGCGTCGTAATGTTACGATCGCCGCCGCGAGCAAAGTTCCATCGCGAGCCGCGTTGACAAGATATTCCCAGACGCTAAGCGGGGATGGCAACAGCACCGGCGACCAAATTCGAGCAGATACTATCGCGCCCCAGATTGCGATCAGGACAGCAAAGAAGAAAAGCGCAAGCAGGGTACGTCTCATCTGGTAGTTGCCGTTGCCGCGGCGCCATATTGTTTCAACGTCGCCGTCAGCGTTGCCGCGTGCTGCGCGATCTCGATGTCGTTGAAATCGCGTGGCCGAGGCAGCAAGATCGGAACGATTTCACGAATTCGTCCCGGGGTTGGCGACATGATGATCACCCGATCGGCCAGGCAGGCCGCTTCACGCACATTGTGCGTCACGAAGACGATCGTTTTGCGGTGTTCATGCCAGATGCGCTGAATATCGCCATAAAGTTGCTCGCGTGTCATGGCGTCGAGCGCGGCGAACGGTTCGTCCATCAAAAGCACGCGTGGGTTCGGTGCGAGCGCGCGCGCCAGTGCCACGCGCTGTTTCATGCCGCCGGAGAGTTCATGGACATTGGCTTCGGTGAATTTTTCCAGCCCAACCAGGTGAAGATAGAACCGCGCCACCTCCCGGCGCTCGCGATTCGTTAGGCCGGGCTTCAATTTCAAACCAAACATCACGTTTCCAAAAACATTCAGCCACGGAAACAACGCCGAGTCCTGAAACATCACCAGCCGGTGACGCCCCGGATGAAGCACCGGTTGATTGTCCGCCAGCACGCGCCCCTTGTCGGGCTTTTCCAGGCCCGCAATGATGTCGAGGAGACTCGATTTGCCGCATCCGCTCGGCCCGACCATGACAATGAACTCTCCTTCTGCCACTTCGAAGGAAATATCGTCGAGCGCATGAACCATCTGTCGCTTTTGGCGAAACCATTTCGAAACATGGTCGACCACCAACTTCGCCGGCGGCGCTCCCCGCAGTTCTTCTTGCAGCGACATGATCAGCTAATGCTTGCCCGGTTCGGACTGCTCCTCCGGCTCGGAGGCGATCAAACGCCCGAGATCGGGCACGTCGCGCAGAAATCCAGCAGCTTTGGCGTTCGCGACAAATTTATCCAGCGTTTCCCGGCGAACCTCGCTCGTTAGGCTGATTCGCTTCCAGGCATGCGCGATCAGCTCGGGCGCCAATTTTTTGTGGGTCTCTTCGCTCAATTCCTCCACCACCAGCCGTTGCGCTTCCTCCGGGTTCTTCTCGACCCATTCCGTTAGCGCCCGGTGCGCATCAACAAATTGTTTCACCAACGCGCGGTGTTCGTTCAAAAATTTTGCCGAAGCAACCAGGACGGTCGTCGGTGAATCGCTTTCTTCGACCAGCACTTTTCCTTCAGCCTCCAGTTCAAGACGTGAAACCCACGGCTCAACTGTCCAGACCGCGTCGATCTTCTTCTGCTGAAACAGGGCAAGCTGATCCGGATTTTCGGTCGGCAGCACCTGCGCGTCGCCCCCCAATTGAGTAATCTTTAATCCGCCGGCCGCAAGCCAGGCTCGGCAGGAGATATCCTGGGTGTTTCCGAGCTGCGGCGTTGCGATTTTTTTCCCGCGAAAGTCTGCCGCAGTCTTCAACCCGCTGTCTTTTGGAATAACCAATGCCGCGCCGCCATTGGCCGCTCCGGCAACGATCCGAATTTCTTCGGCGCGCGCTTTCGCATACGCGTTGATGGCCGGGCTTGGACCGATATAGGTGAGATCGATTGAATTTGCGAAAATCGCCTCGGTCGCGCTCGGTCCGGCGTTGTAAACAAACCATTCAATTTTCGTTCCGGCGCCAAGTTTTTCTTCGAACCAGCCTTTGCCCTGGCGTGAAAGCGCATTTGCCACCAGAGCCTGCACGTGCGTCACGTTCGGAAAATGCCCGACCCGGATTTTCGTCTCAGCTCCCGCGCCAGCCGCGCATAAGAAAAAAAACAGACTCGAAAGAAATATCGTTTTCATCGGTGAATATCGATCTTGTCAGAATTGGCCCTACTATCAATCGCTGAACTGGAAAACATCGCGCTGTTGGGCCTTGATGTTTGGGACACGACGCGTTGGAGTTATTTAAGCGGTCGCGCGACCAAAATTCCAGTGTCGGTTCGAAAACGGGCCAAATAATCTGAGAGCCGCGCATCCACTACGACTTTTCCGTAGTTCGACGGCGCCGAAGCGTGCATGAAATGCAAAACACCGTCACTGGTGCGCAGGGCGAGCCCGACGTGCGACGTTGAATACAAGCCTCCGGGATCGCGCGAAATGATCCCGATAATGTCGCCGCTTTGCAGTTTCGGCTCGATTTTCGCGACCCGACTTTTCGGAATTTGATAGAGCGGTCGCGACGAGACGTTCGCTTCCATTTGCCCGAGCGGTCCAAGCAACGACCGATTCGCCGCCAAGTATCGATAATGCCGCCACCCTTGGGTCATTTCCCGCGCCGCGTGCGGCACACTTGATCCGCCAAGCTTTCGAGTCAGGTCTTCAACCAGGCCGCGCTGATTGTTATCGTAGAGCCAGTCTTCGAGATAATGCAGGCGCGAAAGGTAGTCGCCGGTGCACTCGCCGCCGCGATAACGGTCGAGCTCGATGTAATGCAGCATCGTTTCCGGAAACCAATTCGATTCCGGCTGGTCAAGCATCCGCGCAAAGGCGAGCGAGATTTCGAAAAACGTCCAGCAATCCATTCCCTGAAAATTTACCGACGGCGCTTCGATCCGATTATCGATTTCGAGGGTGAAATGTTTGTAGCGGGTGCCGAGCAATGCTTGTCCGACCGCCACCGTCCGTTGACCGATCGGCAATGATTTCCAATCGTTACTCTTCGCCAGTCCGACCAGCCGATCGAACTGCTCCTCACCTTTGAAAACAGTTTTGAACGGCAACCGCGGCTCGCTCGCAATAGCAATCGAGCAAATCGAGATAATGGGAGCAACAATCTTCCAACCCCGCATATTGTGAACTGTAGCGGCGGGTGCTTGCCACGCCATCGCTATTTGCGACGCCAGGCATGTTGATTGCAGATACTTAGCTGAGCTAGTTCAGCGGGACAGCCAATCGTCGCGCAAAGAGTACGCCCGCGATTTAAGAAACTCGCGCGGACGTTCCCCACGGATCGGTTTGATGAAATGGCCCAAGCTGCGCCGGCTCAATCGCAGTTCGTAACCGAATTCCGGCATCAGATCGTGGCAATGCCATTCGACCCAGCCGATCTCGTCTTTGGTCAACTCGCCTTGCCAGCGGGTGACCGGTTCGGTGCTGATCTCGGAAAAGCGAATGCCGGCGGCAGAATTTCCGCCCCAGGCCTGGCCAGCCTTGGTTGGATTCAAGACAACATCGGGATCGAAATCGATCTCGAGATAATCGCATACTTTTTTCATCGACGTTGTCGGTTCGCACGCGAGTTCCTCATATCGAACAACGAGTCCCTTTTCTGAACCGGCCTGAATTTTCCTGGCCAATTCGGCTGCGCTTAGCCAGTGGGCGACCACGTAATAAACTGAAAACCGTTTTGTGTTTCGCTTTTTCTCAAGAGCAATTTGAGCCGCCAGGAGTGCACGCGGATCGCGCATGGTCAGGAGAAGTTTTGCCTGCGGAAATCGCGCAAGGATCTGCGGCACGTAATTTCGATTGGCCGGAGTCTTTTCGACCCATCGTTTCACTCGATCGAGTGGAGTGCTGACGACGTTTGCGTACGATTCCATCATCAGCGCGAGCAAATCGCGATTTGAGTTTGCCGGATCGAATGCAATCCGTTCGAATGTTTCGAAGAATTCCTGTTTCGGAAATTGGGCGTAATCCTGGTTGCCGCGCTTGGCCTGTTTGCCGAACAAGACATTGCTCCATGATTCGTTGGTCAAATAATCGAATTGCGCGCGTCGTCCGCGGTCGCGGTATTTCGTTAAGACGGTGGCGAAGTAGGCCGTGTCCTGCGGCATTACCAGCAGTTCCGGATGACTATCGAGCAGCGAAACAAGCAAACTCGTTCCCGATTTCGCGGCGCCAGCAATGAAACAGGCGCGCTGGTCGAAGGGCAAATTATGGACCGACATAAATCTGGTCGCCTCGGATTTATAAACAGATCAAAATCATTTTGATGGCCGAACATCGCGTTCTTCCAGTAATCAGCAAGGCGGCCATTTTGAGTCGTGCCGCCGAACTTTTGCCAAAATATCGCGAAGTGATCGCGAATATCGCTCCGGAAGCGGGATTTGGCGGGATCTGGGAGAGCGAGATGTTTCTGTTTTACACGGCGACGAAACCATGTGCGCCAAAACAAATTCTCGAATCTGGACGCGCCCGCGGCAAGAGCACGTTGATTTTGGCCTGCTGTTTTCCGGAATCGCGAATCGTCAGCGTGGAGTTCGATCGGCAGTCGGAGAATGTAGTCGCCGCGGAAGAAAAACTGAAGTCCTTTGGAAATGTCGAACTGCTGTATGGCGATTCCTGCGAGATTTTGGCGAAGTATTTGCAGGCCGGCGACGCGGTATTGATTGACGGCCCAAAAGAATTTCGCGCGCTCGAGTTGACACTCAATCTTTTGCGAGCGGGTAAACCGTGCGTTGTATTCGTGCACGATTTTCCTCCGGACTCACTTTGGCGAAGATTCGTCGAGCGCCATTGGCCTGCTGCACTTTTTGGCGACGATCTGGCCTTCGAGTCTTTCCGCGAGCTCGACCAGGAGCGGGATCCGCGCCCGCCGAATCATCGCCGTGGTTACGGGGTCTTTGCGGTTTTGCCGGGTGAATTGCCCGCTCCCTATTGGCGGCTTCGGATTGCCCTATTGTTGACGCGAGTGTCGGGTCGCGTCTTCTGAATCACCAAACGCCTTGTTCGGTCACAACCGCGTTCACCCTGACGTCGTGTTCTTCGGTTGGAATGGTGTCCACCACTTGAAAGGAAAAACAGATCGCGAGCTTGAACGCCGATTTAGCCCGTTCCGACAGCAGTCGATCAAAAAAACCGCCTCCGCGCCCAAGTCGATGCCGATCTTTTGAAAATGCGAGACCGGGGACGAGAACCAAATCGATTTGCTCGGGAAGTTGGAGGCCGTTCTTTGGATTTTGCGGAATGATGACTTCGGGAATTCTGCGCGCGTCGCAATCCAATTTCAGCGGCGCGATAATCGGCTCGCTCGGCAGCGGCAAAAAAAGAATCACGTTTTGTGCTTCCTGCCATTGCGTCATTTGCAAAACGTTCTCGCAGATTTCGTCGGAGAGCGATTGTCGATCCTCCGCCGTCATGGAACGCAATCGCTGCTTCATCATTTCGCGAAGGGCCGCTTTTTCAGCAGTCATGTTGTTACTTTCGCGAGACTATACCTGAAGCCGACTTTCAACGGCAAGGCCGTTCGCGCGGCGCGAAAGAATTGATTAGCGGACGTTCGACTATATCGTTTGCCGAGAGTGCCGATTCCTTTCGCCAAGAAGAGCCGGCGCAACGTCGTTCGCCAGCCATCGGACAACGGTGCGCAAACGCGCAAGTCCACCCGGGTCAAGCTGCGTCCGCGCCGCGATTGGCATCGTCGCAATTATCTCGCTGAAGTGGTCATCCCATCGCTTTTCGTCAAGCGGGCGGGCGATCATCTGTCGCCCAAATTCCCGAAGATCCAGTCGGGAGAAATCTGCATTACCTGGATTGGTCACGCTTCGTTTCTCATTCAAACCCACGATACCAACATCTTGATCGATCCGAACTGGGCGAAGTGGCTCAAAGTCATCAAGCGCTTGAAAAGGCCAGGGTTTGAAATTCATCACCTGCCGCAGATTGACGCGGTCCTGGTGACTCATGCTCATTTCGATCACCTTGATCGGCGGACGTTGCGCAGAGTCGCCGCCGATCAACCGATTGTCGTTCCAATCGGAGTCGGAAATCTGGTGCACGATCTCGGATTTCGCATCGTTCACGAACTCGATTACTGGCAGGCAGTGCAACTTGGTCCGGTTAAGGTTTCGCTCACGCCCTGCTATCATTGGGGCGCACGATTCCTGGCGGATCTTCACCGCGGTTTTGGCGGTTTTGTCATTACGGTTGGCGATCGCACGATTTTTCATTGCGGCGACAGCGCTTTTTTTCCCGGCTTCCGTGAAATCGGCGAACGTCACAAGATTGACATCGCGCTTCTCCCGATTGGCGCTTACGACGCGCCAACCGGCCGCGAGGTTCACATGAATCCGGAGGAAGCAGTGAAAGCGTTCATCGAATTACGCGCGAAAACTCTGGTCCCGATGCACTACGGCACATTTCGACTCGGATACGAACCGCTTGATGAGCCGCTCGAACGTTTGCTCAAGTCTGCGCGCGAGCAGGAGGTCAAGGAGAAAGTCCTGGTGATGACCGAAGGTAAGCCGGTGGTTTTATGAAAAACAAAGCGTCGAATGTTCAGTTTCGAATGTCCGAAGAATTCGATATTGGGCCTCGGAGGTTGGACGTCTGGCGTTTTCCGTAAATGGTCGCGCCAAGATCTGCGAATTCCCAATTTCTTGGAGCGGCGATCGCAGGCTTACTCGTTGTCCTGTTCTGTCTTCTTCTGCTGGGGCACGACCCGCTCGTTTTCTGGAATGACGATTACGAATTATCGATCTTGCCCGTGTTCGCCGATGTTGCGCGAAGTTGGAGCCAGGGCCACTGGCCGCTGCTGACTCCTTATTCGTGGGTCTGCGGGAATCTCGCAGGGGAATTTCAGTACGGGACATTTTCGATTTTTATAAATGCGGTCGTCGTTCTCATCTGGAAATTTCCGCTTACGTTTCCGCAGCAAGCCGCGACGCTTTCGATTGCTCATCTTTTTGTTTTGGCGGCTGGCGCCTTTCTCCTGGCAGGCAATCGAAAACTCAGCCTTCCATTATCGATCTTTGTTGCGCTGATCGCTGCTTTGAATGGCTGGATAATTTGCTGGGGCGCGACCGATTGGTTCGGTGCACTTGGCGCCTTCACCTGGTTTCCATGGGCTTGGTGGGGACTTGAACGCGCGCTCGAGCCGCAACGCAGCCGCTGGCGATTTCTATGGCCCGCGCCGTTTGTCTATTTCCTCGTGACCGGCGGCTTTCCGTACACCGTCTTGATGCTCGCGCTTTTGATCAGCTGGTTATCGATCAAAACGCTGGTTGAAACGAAAAGTTTGTTGTCGATCCTGCCAATGCTGTTAGGTGTCGTGCTCGGATTCGGAATATCAGCACCCGCATGGCTCGCGCTCTTCGATTATGTGCATGGTTCGGCGCGCGAAACCCAGCCCTCGGCTGCGCATTGGCAATGGATTATTCCACTGCGCGCCTTGCCCGGATTGATTTTGCCAAGCTGGACGGTAAACTGGGCCGATTTCTCGACCCGTTATCGTCCGCATACCGCAACCGAGCTCGCATGCGGAATCGTTCCGGCTCCGGTCCTGCTCGCCGGCTTTATCTGGCGTGGCCGACTACTCGTTAGGCAATTGAAGTGGGAATTCATTCTTCTCGTTTTCGTGCTTTTGCTTTCGATGCTGCCGATGTTCGGATTTTTTCGCTGGAGCTTTCGCTGGTTGCCGTTTTTTCATCTCCTTCTGGCCATTTGCGCAGCTGAAGTTTTGAAGATCCGGCCCGGGTCTCCGACTTTCGCCGCAACGTTCCTGTCGCTGGTCGTTGTGGCAATTGCGATGTTGATCTTCGGTACTGCCGGCTTATACGGACCTGCGTTAGCCTGGATCTACCTCGAACTTGGCGCTGTCTGGGTGCTGGCCGAACTCGTTATGCGCAGTTCCAAGTTTCGTGAATGGTCGCTCGTTTGTTTTGTGTTCGCCAGTTTGCTCGCGACCTACTTTTGCATTCCGCCCAATTGTGGAGTTCCAAAATATAACTTTTCCCAGGAACTGACGAAGCCTGAACCGCTGGACCCGAAGCGGCTTTACCTCGCGGTTTATTCGCCAGCGGAGTACGTTTATCGCCATGAGTATCGCAACGGCCCGGTTGGTCAAATTGCCCGTCCAGGCAGCACGCCGATGTGGGCTCGGTTGCGCTTCATCAACGGTTACAGTCCGATTCTAGCCGCCGGCGTGGCACGGGAGTTAAAATTTTTCATTCACGGGGAAATCGACCGTGCTGTGGGCGAGCATTTGGTCGGGGACGAATCGGGTCCAGACGGATTACTGGAAAAATTGGGCGTGGATGGGATTGTCATTGCCCGCGAAATTTCGGTCGAACCAGCGCCCTCCGGCTGGCAACTGGAATTCTCGAATAACGAGGGACGTGTCTTCCATCGCCGCGATGATCCGATACCGCCCGTGCGATCTGTCGACCGGATTGATTCGCGGCCTAACGAATCGTTTGCGCCGGCGTCGATTTCGCGGATCGATGATTCGCGAAATTACAGCGCGTTGGATGTCGATGTTCCGGACCGCGGCGCGACGGCGCTGATTACTTTCTCCCGGCCATATTTTCGCGGTTACCGGGCGGAGCTTGGGAAGCAGACACTTCCAGTCGATTCTTACCGTGGTTTGTTTCCGGTGGTGGAACTTCCGAGCGGCTCGCACGGAAGACTAGTTCTCGCCTATCGCCCATGGTGGCTGGTGTTCGGCGGCTGCGTGGCGATCTTATCCGCAGGAATCTTTGTTGCCGCTCTCGCGCTTGCTGGAGTTTCTCGCGTTGGAAGAAAAGCGATTCAGTACACGTCGCGCTTGTAACGCTTATCGCTTTTCAGCTTCTCGACGTATTCGTTCGCCTGCTCGACGGATTTGCCGCCGTGTGCCTGAATGATTTTGCGCAGCGCGGCGTCGACATCTTTGGCCATCCGCTTGGCATCGCCGCAGACGAAGAACTGCGCGCCTTCGCCGTCGATCCACCTCCAAATCTCGGCTGCGTTCTCGAGCAACTTGTGCTGAACATAAATTTTGTGAGCCTGATCCCGCGACCACGCGCAGTCGATCCGGGTCAGAACCCCATCGCGTTTGAGCTGCTCGAAATCTTCCTTATACGCATAATCGCATTTCTCGCGCTGGGCGCCGAAGAAGAGCCAGTTTTTTCCTCGCGCGCCGGTCGCCTGCCGATCTTGCAAAAACGCGCGAAACGGCGCGACCCCAGTACCCGGTCCGATCATAACGATCGGCGTATCCGGATTGTCGGGCAGATGAAAATGCTTGGCCGAACTTGGATAAACCGGCACCGGAACTCCATCCGCGCGATCTGCCAGAAAAGTCGAGCATACGCCTTTGCGTTCGCGTCCGTGGCTTTCGTAGCGAATGACGTCGACAATAAAATGAACCTGATCGGGGAAGACGCGCAGGCTTGATGCGACCGAATAAAGTCGCGGCTGTAATTTGTTGAGCAGAGTGACAAATTCTGCCGGTTGGAATTTTGTGGAAGGACG
>DASPUI010000217.1:0-19076 GCA_035622995.1 Chthoniobacterales bacterium | reverse complement strand
AAACGCTCCGCCGCAAATGAACAAAATTTTCTCGGTGTTGACCTGAATGTATTCCTGATGCGGATGTTTGCGTCCGCCCTGCGGCGGAACGTTGCAGGTGCTGCCTTCCAAAATTTTGAGCAGCGCCTGTTGCACCCCCTCACCGGAAACATCGCGCGTGATTGAAACGTTATCGGTCTTGCGTCCAATTTTGTCGATCTCGTCAATGTAAACGATTCCAATCTCGGCCCGTTTCACGTCGTAATCTGCGTTCTGCAGCAATCGCAAAATGATATTCTCGACGTCCTCCCCGACGTAACCCGCTTCCGTCAGCGTGGTCGCATCGGCGATGCAAAACGGCACATCGAGAATTTTTGCCAGCGTTTTTGCGAGAAGCGTTTTGCCTGATCCAGTCGGGCCGATCAGCAGGATGTTGCTCTTCTCGATTTCAACGTCGGCCAATGGGTCGGGTTGAAACGCGGAGGAATCGCTCGGCGTCGTCGCATTTAATACGCGCTTGAAATGATTGTGCACCGCGACCGAGAGCGTCTTTTTCGCGACCTCCTGGCCGATCACGTATTGATCGAGCAAACGCCGGATCTCGGCCGGCTTCGGAACGCGAATATTGGAGGACTGTCGGCGCGCGTCCTCGTTTAGCTCCTTGTCGAGAATGCTTTTGCAAACGTTGATGCAACTGTCGCAGATGTAAACGCCGGGCCCAGCGATTAGTTTGCGCACCTCCGCGTGACTTTTGCCACAGAACGAGCACATCGTGAGGTTGGAAGCACGAGCCATACGTTCGCTCCTAAAGAGCAGCTTCTATTCCTCGACCTTTCGTCCGTGAGCAACCTCCGTCAGTCGCTCGTGGCTGTGCGACGTCGCACCGTCCAGACCTTTTACTTCCTTTCGCGATTTGATTACTTCATCGACCAAGCCGTATGCCTTCGCCTCTTGCGCCGACATATAATAATCGCGATCGGAATCGACCCGCACCTGCTCTTCCGGTTTGCCTGTGTGTTGCGAGATAATTTTGATCAACCGTTTCTTCAGCTTGAACATGTAATCGACTTGTCGCTCCACGTCGCTGGCCGCGCCCTGGGCCCCGCCTGAAACCTGGTGAATCATGATGTCTGAATTGGGAAGAGCAAATCGCTTTCCCTTGGTTCCCGCGCAAAGCAAAACCGCCGCCATGCTCGCGGCCATCCCGAGACAATAAGTTGTTACGTCGCAGGTCAGAAATTGCATCGTGTCGTAAACCGCCAGACCGGCAGTGACCGAACCGCCCGGCGAATTAATATAGATGTTGATGTCTTTTTTCGAATCTTCCATCTGCAGGAAAAGCAATTGCGCAATCACCAGGTTCGCGATGTGATCGTCAATCGCGGTCCCGATAAAAACGATGCGGTCCTTGAGCAGACGCGAATAAATGTCGTAGCTGCGTTCGCCGCGGCCGGTTTGCTCGACGACCATTGGAACGAGGACCGACTGCGAGCGATTTTCGTTGGAATTACTCATTAATTTGTGTCTGGGACGTTACTTTGGGAAGCTGGTTGAACGCTAACATTCGCCTTTAGGAAATCAACCACCTTGCCGAGCAGAATCTGTTCCGCGAGATTGTTCAGACCATCGTGCTCGTCGAGTTCCTTCCGCATTTTATCGACCGAGATGTTGTAACGCGCGGCTTCCTGGCGCACCCGAAGATCGACATCTTCCTTCGTCACTTCGATTTTTTCCCGCTCGGCAATCCGCGTCAGAATGAAATTGGTTTTCAATCGATGCGCCGCCAGCGAACCTGCGCCTTCGACTAATTCCTTCTCCTTGCCTTTTAGTAAATCGTCCGGCACGCCGCGTTCGCGATTGCGATGGACCAGTTCGTTCAGCGCGCGTCGGGTTTCGTTTCGCAAAAGCGAGGGCGGCAAATCGAATGTCGTGTGTTCCTGCAGATATTTTACAATCTGTGATTCCTTTGCCCGTTCAATCTCGTGCTCTTTTTCATGTTCCAGATCGTGCTCGATTACTTCTTGGAGTTCGGCCAGGGTTTTGCCCGGCAGCAATTTTTCAGCGAGCGCATCGTCCACCTGCGGCAACACTTTCTCTTTGATCTCGTTCAGCGTGACGGCGTAATCCGCTTTCTTCCCCGCCAACTCTTTCACCATGAAATCTGCCGGAAAATCAACCTGCACGCTGCGGGTTTCGCCACGTTTCATCCCAACAATCTGTTCGCAAAACCGAGGCAGGAAATTTTCCGCTGCCAGATGGAGCCAGAATTTTTTTCCACCGTGCAAATTCTTGCTCGCGTTCGGAGCTATATCGGAAATTGGCTGGCCATCGACCGCCCCGTCGAAGTCGATCACCGAAAAATCGCCCATTTGCAATGCGCGTTCGGGCACATCGACAAAATCGGCTGATTGTTCGCGCAGTCGCTCCAGCGCGAGCTCGACATCTTCCTTTGTCACTGTGGCCGATGGCAGTTGCACCCGAATGTTTTTGTAATCGGGCAAATCAAATTCCGGCGCGGTGACAACGGTCGCACGAAAACGCATCGATTTGTCTTCTCCAAACTGCACATCTTCGAGATTGGTTAACGAAACGACGCGCAATTTTTTCTGCTCGATCGCGTCATGATAGCTCTTTGAGACGAGCTTTTTCGTCACTTCGTCCTGAATTTCTTTGCGAAATCTCTTTTCGATCACCGCCCGCGGCGCTTTGCCTGGCCGGTAACCGGGGATCTTCGCAAACCGCCCAAAACTGTTCGCAATCGCATCCCACTCCTTTGTCACCTCTTCCGGCGGCAATTCGATTTGCAAGGTCGAGACCGATTCCGGTTTCTTTTCCACTTCTACTTTCATAAAGGAACGGACGTTACCGGCGCGCAACCCCCTCTGCAAATTACCTGCCGCGACCTTTGGCCCTTAATTTGCGGCTTCCTTCTTATTAAAGCGAGTGAGCTGCGAAAACACGCACTGCCATTTCCCGTCCTGTCTTATGAAAAAATCTGTCGCTCGCTCACGAGTGGCAAAAGCCTCGCCCATGAAGTTCCCTTTTGCCGTCGTGATGGTTGTAACAACGGCACTGTCTCGGTAAACGCGAACTCGCATGTCGTCTAATTCCATCTCATCGTGAACCAACGTTCCTGCTTTGATCACGCTGAGAAAGCGCGCCTTATCGATTACTCCACCATCGGCATTTACGATCACCCAGTCGTCGGCCAGGACTTTGCCGATCGCTTCGACATCGTTGTTAAGGACCGCCTGCGCAAAGTCCTTTTCGATTTTCATCAGCGGCCATTGCTCATCATGAGTTGCCGGCTGACACCCGGCGGATAACGACAAAACAATGATTGTCAGTATCCGCTTGGCCAATCCGTCAGACATTGATCCGTTCGCCGCGAACATAAATCGAATGCAACTGTGGAAACCCAAACCAGTACGCAATCTCGCGGTAATCTTCGCAATCAAAAATCGCGAAATTCGCAAGCCGGCCGCGTTCGAGCGCTCCGATTCTGTCGCCCCGGCCTAATGAGTGAGCCGCATTAATGGTAGAGGCTGTGATTGCTTCCGCCGGCGACATTTTCATCTGGGTGCAGGCCAGCGACAAAATCATCGGCATCGACGCCGTCGGCGAAGAACCTGGATTGAAATCAGTCGCGAGGACAACCCCCAGTCCCGCATCAATCATTTCGCGCGCGAGCGGATACGAGGACGATCCAAGCGCATAGACCGACCCGGGCAACAAGACCGGTTGCACCCTGGCAGATTTCAGCGCCGAGATCCCCTCCCCGTTCGTTCTCTCCAAATGGTCCGCAGTGGTTGCGCCTAATTCCGCCATCAGTTTGGCGCCGCCCGAATTCGTAAGTTGATCGACGTGGCCGCGCAATTTCAAACCAAGCTTTTTCGCTCGGGTTAACACTTTCCGCGATTGCTCTATATCGAAATAACCACGTTCACAAAAAACGTCGCAAGACTCCGCCAGCTTTTCATTCGCGACCCGCGGCAGCATTTCGTTGATCACCCGGTCGACATATTCGTTAGGGGAAGTATCACCGGGCACGGCGTGGGCGCCGAGGAATGTCGGAACAATCTCCAGCGCCGTTTCCTCATTTAATCTGCGCATCACGCCAAGGATTTTGAGCTCATCGCCAGTCGTCAGGCCATAACCCGATTTCGCTTCGATGGTTGTCGTTCCACAACGCAAAAACCAATTCGCCCTTTTTCTTGCTTGCTCCATTAGATCGCTCTCATTTGCCGCGCGTGTTTTTTCCACGGTCGACCAAATTCCGCCGCCCGCTTTGGCGATTTGTTCGTAGGTTTCGCCGCGCGCACGCCGTTCAAAGTCTTCGAGACGATTGTCGGCAAAAACCAAATGGGTATGCGCATCGACAAATCCCGGCAGCACAACGCGGCCACCAGCATCAATCACTTCCGCGTTGCCACGTTGGCGTTCAATTTCATCGCTCGGGCCGATTGCCGCGATTTTTCCATCGCCAATTAACATTCCACCATCGCGAACAACCCCGAGGTTTGCCATTTCGGCGCCGATTCGGGGGCGAGTTGGTCCGGCCAGGGTAACGAGCTGCGAGGCGTGAAGAACAGCGAGCGACTTCAAGATTGTTTCATCTTGGCTTCCACCATCTTCTCGACCTTGCGGAATTGCGATTCTGATTCGGCCAGAAGTTTTTCAACCTTCACCTGAAGCGACGATTTGGACGTTTCATCTTTCAGACCGGAAAGATTGATTCGGACGTTCAGTGCCGCGCCCTCGATGCATGCGCGCGTAGCCAAATTTCCGACGCCAACATCAGAGATGGAATTCGGGTTTCCTTTTTCCGCCATCTCGGAAAGCAAGTTGTAAGATTTCATCGTCGTCTCCATCACTTGCAACGGAATCTCGGCTGCGCGTTTGTTCGCCGTTTCGATTGCCGCCGCACGCGCAGTTTTTTCCTCGGCCGATGCTTTCGGTAACGCCAGCGCGTCCATCACTTTGTTAAACGCGAGCGTATCCTCGTCCACCAGCCCGAGCAGTTCATCTTTGAGCGCCTGTCCTTTCACCGCCCACTCGCTAAAATATTCGATCTTCGCATCCCAGCCTCGCTTTCCCGCCGACAAATTTGCGACCATTCCGCCTAACGAGGCACCGAGTGCACCCATCAACGCAGCGACCGAACCGCCGCCTGGGGCGGGCGAATCGCTCAAGGTTTCATTGCAAAACTCGCGCACGGTCGCCTTAACGAGTGACTTCTTCGGCATCGCGGCTTCCATTTTTAATTCGATTATTTTTTCCTTCGGATCAAACAGCTTCAATTCACTAAGCCCCATCGAGCGAATCGCAACTTCGATCAGTTCTTCGTCCGATACGCCTTCCGAGCACTTTTGTTTTCGTAAAAAATATCTTCCGGCGTCGAGCAAACATTTCTTTGGAAGCATGCCGACAATTTCGGAACCGGTCACGCGCATGCCACGCTTGCTCGCAGACTCAACGCAGGCCTCAAATGCAATATGCAGCGGCGTCTCCTCGATGTTCGTCAGATTCATCGATACCTGCGCGATACCATATTCTTCAACAAACCAGCCAATCGCTTTGACGTGTTTCAACATTCCCTGAGTACGAACCGGTTCCCCTTTTTCGTCGACCACTGGTTTTCCGGACGGCGTGCCATCTTCGGTCTTGATTCTGCCTTGTTCGCGAACGTCGAATGCTACCGAAGTCGCGCGGCGGACCGATTTCGTGTTCAGGTTAACATTGTAAGCGATAAGAAAATCGCGGGCGCCAATCACGGTCGCGCCCGACCTTTCACTGAAAATCGCGGGACCAAAGTCGGGTTTCCATTCCGGCTGTTTGATTTTTTCGAAAAAACCTTCGTATTCACCGGCACGAATGATCGAGAGATTCGCACGGGATGAGTTCTTCGCTGCGCGTTCGTAGAGATAAACCGGGATCTTCAACTCCTGGCCCACGCGTTGGCCCAATTTGCTTGCGCAATCGATTGCTTCGTCCCAATTGATGTTGCTAACCGGAATAAAAGGGCAAACATCGGTCGCGCCCATGCGTGGATGCGCACCTTTCTGTTTGCGCATGTCGATCAAGTCCGCCGCTTTTTTGATTGCGCGAAACGCCGCCTCCACCGCGGCCTCCGGGCCACCAACGAACGTCACGACTGTTCGATTGGTGGTTGCGCCCGGGTCGACATCGAGCAGCAGCACATCATCGACCGACTTTATCGCATCGGTGATCTGGCGAATTATACTGTGGTCACATCCCTCCGAAAAATTCGGCACGCACTCGATCAGTTTTTGCATGTCAATCGCGGCGGTTCGGTTGGATCGGGATATCGATCTGGCGTGCTCGAGCGAAATCGACCGCCTTGGAATAACCGGCGTCCGCGTGACGCAGTACGCCCATCCCGGGATCGCTAGTCAGGACGCGCTCTAATCGTCGCTTGGAGTTCTCCGTTCCATCAGCGACGACAACCATGCCGGCATGTTGGGAGTAGCCGATTCCGACGCCGCCGCCGTTATGAATTGAAATCCACGACGCGCCGGCGGCGGTGTTGACCAGCGCGTTGAGCAACGGCCAGTCGGCAATCGCATCGCTGCCGTCCAGCATTCCTTCGGTTTCGCGATTGGGCGATGCGACCGAGCCAGCATCGAGGTGGTCGCGTCCGATCACGATTGGCGCTTTGATTTCACCGCGCCTAACGAGTTCGTTCATCGCGACGCCGAACTCGGCGCGTTCGCCATAGCCAAGCCAGCAAATTCGCGCAGGCAGTCCTTGAAAATGAATCCGCTCCTTCGCGAGCTTCATCCAGCGGGCAAGCGTGTTATTTTTCGGAAACAATTCGAGCGCAAGCTTGTCGGTGTGCGCGATATCGTCAGGATCGCCGCTCAACGCGACCCAGCGAAACGGTCCCTTCCCTTCGCAAAACAGCGGACGGATGTATTCTGGAACAAATCCGGGAATATCAAACGCATTCTCAACACCGGCCTTTTTCGCCTGAGCGCGGATGTTGTTGCCATAATCAAACGTAACCGCGCCCTGCTTTTGCAACGCCAGCATCGCTTCGACATGCTTTGCCATCGATTGCATCGAGCGCTCGATGTATTCGTCCGGGTTTTTCCGGCGCAACGCCAGTGCATCATCCAGACTCATTGCGTTAGGCACATAGCCGTTCAAGGCATCATGTGCGCTGGTTTGGTCGGTCAAAATGTCGGGAACGATTCCACGACTAACGAATTCCGGAAGAACGTCGGCACAATTACCGACGAGCCCGATCGAAATCGATTTCCGATCTTTGCGCGCATGATCGATCAACTTCAGCGCTTCATCGAGCGACCAGGCGATCTTGTCGCAGTAACCGCTCCTCAGTCTTTTCTCAATCCGCGCCGGATCGACTTCAACCCCGACAAACACCCCGCCGTTCATCGTCGCGGCCAGCGGTTGGGCGCCACCCATCCCGCCCAGTCCGCCAGTCAGAATGAATTTTCCTTCCAGCGAACCGCCAAAGTGCTTTTGACCAGCGGCCGCAAACGTTTCGAACGTACCTTGAACGATTCCCTGGCTGCCGATGTAAATCCACGAACCGGCGGTCATTTGACCGTACATCGTTAGGCCAAGTCGTTCCAGTCGATTAAATTCAGAATAGTTATTCCATTGCCCGACAAGATTCGAATTCGCGATTAGCACCCGCGGCGCTTCATCGTGTGTTCGAAATTTGCCGACCGGCTTGCCCGATTGAATCAACAAAGATTCGTCATTTTCTAGCTCCCCCAGCGAACGAATAATCGCGTCAAACGCATCCCAACTCCGGGCGGCACGTCCGGTTCCACCATAAACAACCAACTGATCCGGTTTCTCGGCTACGTCCGGATCGAGATTGTTCATCAGCATCCGCATCGCGGCTTCCTGATGCCAGCCTTTGCAGGTGCGTTGATTGCCACGCGGCGCGCGAACGCTCCGCGGCGCGGCCTGCATTGGCGTTTGACCGGCGGATTGTTTGCCGCTCATAAATCGTCGAAGGCGCCCGCCCGAATCGCAGCGGCAACGCGCGCGATGTCGGCTGACAATGAGCGATCTTCGGTCAGCGGTGGTGCGATTTGCCTAACGAGTCCAAAGGCCCGCTCGACTCCACGCCCTGCTTTCATCGGGTGTCGATGTTCCAGCGCTTCGGCCGCAGCGAGCAGTTCGATGGCAAACAGATTCTCCGCGAGATCGACAATCGATCGCAACTTCAATGCACCGGTCATTCCCATTGAAACATGATCTTCCTTTTCACCCGAGGTTGTAATGTTATCCACGCTCGCCGGGTGCGCGAGGACACGTGCTTCATTCAACAGAGAAGCGGCGGCAACGTGGGCGATCATAAAGCCGGATTGCAAGCCGGGCTTACGGGCTAGAAACGGTGGCAGACCTTCACTTTTATCCGGATTAACCAAACGCTCGATGCGGCGTTCACTGATGCTCATGAGATCGACCAGAGCGATCGCCGCGTAATCCAACGCGAGGGCAAGCGGCGCGCCGTGAAAATTTCCGCCGGAAATTACGTCACCATTGGCAAATACGAGTGGATTGTCGGTCGCGGAAGCCGACTCGACTAAAAAGACATCTTCGCAATGGGCGAGCGCGCCGCGCACAGCTCCATGAACCTGGGGCATGCAGCGAATGCTGTAGGCATCCTGCACCCGGGGATCGTTCTTGCGGTGAGATTCACGAATCGCGCTTCCTTCCAAAATCGATAATAAATGAGCCGCGGCCGCTTTCTGGCCGGCATGCGGACGCGCATTTTGCAGCCGAGAGTCGAACGCAACCGGTGTGTTGCGCAAGCCTTCGAGAGTCATCGCGCCAGCGACATCAGCAAGATTGGCCAGGCGTTTCCCGCGCCAGATCGACAATCCGCCAACGGCGTGCATCGCCTGCGTGCCATTGAGTAGCGCGAGACCCTCTTTCGCCTCGAGCACGACCGGTTTCAGTTTTGCGCGGCCGAGCGCATCGGCACTCGCCATTCGTTCGCCTTCAAAAAACGCTTCGCCTTCGCCGATCAGACTCAAAGCGAGATGTGCCAGCGGCGCGAGATCGCCACTCGCGCCAACTGATCCCTTTTCTGGAACAACCGGATGGACCCGGCGCGTCAACATTTCGCAAAGCAATTCCACAATTTCGGTTCGGACGCCGCTTAAGCCCAATGCGAGAACGTTTGCGCGGAGCAGCATGATCGCGCGAACCTCCGGTTCCGATAGCGGGGTTCCGATGCCGCAGGCGTGGCTTCGAACCAGATTTAACTGAAGTGCGCCGATATCGGAGTGCGGGATGCGCACTTCGGAAAGTTTGCCGAACCCGGTGTTGACGCCGTAAACAACTGAGTCGTGCGCGACGATGTTTTCGATCACCTTTCGAGCGGCTCCGATTTGTGGACGCGCCGTGGCCGCAAGACTGACGCGCGAATTCTCGAACGCAACCTGAGCGATTTCTTCGAGAGAAATTTTCTGCCCGTTCAGCTCCATCCGAATATTCTAGTTAGAAGGAACCGAATGGAAAAGAGGGAACAGGCCAGGCCGCTGAATGCGACCTGGCCTCGTCGTTGAGTTCATCTGGAAGACCGAAACTCGTTACTTCGAGTATCCGTGTGTGGAACTCGAGGTCGTGGTAGTTGAGGTCGGCTGTTCGTTATGATGAGCGCAGGCACCCAAACACAAAGCACCGGCCAGAACCGCCATGATCATGATCGCTTTCAGTAATTTCAATCTATCTCGCCTCCTTTCTTCGCAAGTTGCTTCGCCTGTTTAGGCAAGGAACTACATGGAAGCAACGCTTTTTTCGACTTTTTTGGATGGGAGATTATTCACGAATCGAAACCAGAACGCCCTGATCGACAAGGTCGAACAGCTCAATTATGTCTGCGTTCCGCATCCGAATGCAGCCGTGGCTGTCAGGCCGGCCAATCGTCTCTTCATGTTTCGTGCCGTGAATGTAAATGAACCGATCGTGCGTATTGGCGTTGTGCTCCTCGATTCCATCCAGCCACAAAATCCGCGACGTGATAAAATCTTCAGTCGCCGGCAGTGGATCATCCGGACCGAGCGGGACGCGCGCCTGAAAAATCGTTCCCGGCTCGGCGCCATGACCGATCTTCTCCGCGATTCGAAACTGGCCTAACGGCGTTCTAAAGCTACCCGATTCGGTTCCAAGTCCGAAACGAGAAGTGGAAATTGGATACGAACGAACCACTTCGCCCTCGCGCGTGAGCGTGAGGCGTTGTTCTCGAACTGAGATATCGATTTTTGTTCCAGAGATTTGCATCAATTACCAGCGGGACTACCATCCGTCACCCGATGAAAAAAAACTATCACATCGCAATCGTCGGCGCGACTGGGGCGGTGGGCGGGGAATTTCTGCGCGTTTTGGAACGCCGGAATTTTCCGGTCGCAAGCTTGCGTGCCTTCGGTTCGGCGCGATCAACGGGGAAACGAGCTCAATTTCGAAATGAATCAATTGCGGTCGAGGAATTGACCGACAAATCGTTCGATCAAATCGATATCGCGTTGTTTAGCGCGGGCGGGGATGTTTCGCGAAAATTCGCGTCCGTTGCGCGGGCGGCGGGCGCGGTGGTAATCGATAACTCGTCCGCCTTCCGAATGGATCCGGACGTGCCGCTGGTGATTCCTGAAATCAACGCCGAAGATGTTCGTCAACATCGCGGATTGATTGCCAACCCCAATTGCACCGCCGCCATTGCGCTACTCGCGATCTACCCGTTGCACCGCGCATTTGGAGTGCGGCGCGTTTTCGCAGCAAGCTACCAGGCTGTTTCAGGAAGCGGAGCACGCGCAATCGCGGAACTGAAAGAACAGATGCGGGCCGCGGCCGAAGATCGACAAGCTGCGCCGCAAGTTTATCCGCACCCAATCGCTTTCAATGTTCTTCCACACGTGGATGTCTTTGAAGAGAGCGGTTACACCAAGGAAGAAATGAAATTTCAAAATGAAGGCCGCAAGATCATGCATTTGCCGGAATTCCGGGCTTCGGTGACATGCGTCCGCGTTCCGGTCTATCGCGCACACTCGATCGCCGTCAGCGCGGAATTCGAAAAACAAGTTTCGATCGAACAAGCACGAGAAGTTTTGGCAAAGGCTCCCGGATTGGAGCTGGTTGATGAGCCCCGGAAAAATCGTTATCCCATGCCGCTGAGCGTGGCCGGCAAAGATAACTGCGAGGTTGGACGCGTGCGGATCGATTGCGCGCTCGAAAATGGACTGGCGTTTTGGGTTTCGGGCGATCAGCTGTTGAAGGGCGCCGCCCTCAACGCGATCCAGATTGCGGAATTGTTGTAGCGAGTGTCCGCAGATCGGCCCGGAAAACCTCCGAGGTCGCTTGCCTATCTGACAGATTGAATTATTGCTGAGTTGGCGAAGGCGAGCCTTTTGATTTTCGTTCGTGTGGGCGTTCACCAAACGGAGTGCTGGTCGGCGCATTGGTAATCCCTGTTGGATTTTTCGCGCCGGTTCGGTTTGGATTTTCACCCTGAACATTTTCGTTTCGCCCGTTTGACGGAACGGTTGGCAAAGTCTCACGACCCACGGTCGAGGTCAGAACTGGCGGAGTTGTCGCGAGCGGTACCAAATGCCGGCCCTGGAGCTCCCTATCCTGTGGCGGTGCCGTTGGTGAAACGGCCGTAATCGGTGGACCAGTTTTCCCGGGCGCGCCGAATTCGGAAGGTTTCGTTTGATCTTCAGTTTTAAATTTCTCCCTTAACTTCGTCTGCTCGTTCGGATCGATTCCGGTCCAGCCCCTTTCCATTTTCGACTGCTGCACCTTCATTTTCACTTTTGGCGGCGCCTGCGTTTTGACCGGCTGGTTGACCTTCATCGGTGCGGCAACGACCAGTGCGTTGCCCTGCACCTTGGTAAAGCCGCCGGACTTTGCTGCTGCAACCAAGTCGACATTCTGTTCGCGCTGAAGGTGGAGACGCTGGATTGGCCGGCTCGACCGCTCGTTTACTACATTGATGTCGGGACCATAATTATAGACAACACCATTGGCGACCGTGATATGGGTGACATTTAGTGTTCGACCGATGCAGGTGACATTCTGGCGGACCGGCAGGATGCGGTGACGCAACACCGGCTCGCCCATGTAACGAACGTCGCAGAAATTGTAATAGGCAGGTCCGATATCGAACT
Source organism: Chthoniobacterales bacterium (assembly GCA_035622995.1). Classification (GTDB taxonomy): domain Bacteria; phylum Verrucomicrobiota; class Verrucomicrobiia; order Chthoniobacterales; family UBA10450; genus DASPUI01. Next base: position 6,927 of record DASPUI010000217.1, on the reverse strand, counting down.
CAACATCTGCCTGGGTGTCGATTGGCTGGCTTTCATCGACAACACCCGGCCCGGACGGCGGAAGCGGGGCCCACCCGACATAATCACCGCCTATTCGCCAGGAAACCCATGCCGGACCCCATTCCAATCCGGGAACCCAGACCCAACCATAGTCAGCGAGCCTCGCCCAGCGCCCATAATGATAAGTGGCCCAACCGAAATCCTCGTATGACATCCAAGTCCAACCGACGTCGGTGTAAGCCCAGTACCCATCGGAATACGGTCGCCAATCTGGATCGTTCACCGCGACATCGGGCTGCCAACAGTAGCCGTAGTCGTCCACTTCCAGCCAATTCCCGCCGGAAAGATTATTGTAAAAGAAATCGATTCCAATTTCAGCGCCATCTGCGCGCGGCAACGCAGGCGAGACCAGAGCGAGCATTGCAAAAGCAAAAAGTATTTGTTTCATGAAGAACTAGCTGTTTAGGAGACGCCAACGTCGCTCCATTTATTCAGAAGAAAACTTGCGAGCAAGACCATGGGCGTATCCCAGCATTTGGTTCCCTAACGAAGCGGCTCAACGCGGCCGCAAAACCAGAAACGACCGCGCGCGATGTCGGCAGACCGACAGCACGACTGCCGACGTTGGATTAACTGAGGCGAGGATCTTTTGGTAATCGGCCACGGAGTTGACGGGTTGTTGATTGATTTCCTCAATGACGTCGCCCCGTTGAATTTCGAACGCACCCGAATCGCCATCCACGCCCGTGACAATGACTCCGCGAACACCATTGGGAAGATCAAGTCTTCGCGCCGCATCCGGCGTCAGTTCACCGACATGAATCGCCGCCAGTACTCCGCCATTTTCCTGCTCGTTAGGCGGCGGGGAGCCTTCCGGCGCCGGCTGTTCCGGGGTCGCGCGACTGGTCAGATAGTCGGCCGGTTGCTCACGGATTTGCGCAGTGACCTTTAGCGGTTTGCCGTTACGCAAGATTTCCAGATCAACTTTCTTGTTCGGTTCCACTTGAGAAACCAAACTGCGCAACTCAGGAAAGTTTTTCACTTCGTGACTATCGAACTTCTGAATGACATCGCCTTTTTGCAGTCCGGCTTCGGACGCAGGCGAGCCGGGCACGACTTGATCGACCATTACGCCATCGGTCTCCTGATTGGTTTGCCCGGGCTGGAGCGCGCGGGTTTGAATTCCGAGGTAACCACGAATGATTCGGCCTTGTTTCAACAAACTCTCCAAAGCCATTCGGACTGTGTTTGACGGAATCGCAAAGCCGATTCCTTGAGATCCACCACTGCTGGAAATGATCTGTTCGTTTATGCCGATAACTTCCCCCCGCAGATTAATCAGCGGTCCACCGCTGTTACCCGGATTGATCGCAGCATTTGTTTGCAACAGCTGGCCAAACATGTCGCCGCGACCCGGACGGCCTTTCGAACTGATGATTCCGTCGGTCACCGTCTCCTCCAGACCAAATGGATTTCCGATCGCCAGAACAAAATCGCCAGCTTGAACGGCATCCGAGTCCGCCAATTTCAGCGGCTTGACTCCGGGGTTGTCGATTTTCAAGACCGCCAGGTCAAGAGTTGAATCAGCGCCGACCAGGCGCGCCTTTTCGGTGCGGCCATCGCTCAACTGCACCTCGATCTCGTCCACCTGATCGACCACGTGATTATTGGTGATGATGTGACCTTCATTGGTCACGATCACGCCGGACCCGAGCGAATTTTGCACCAGCTCTTCCTCATTGCGATTGCGAAAGTTTCGCTGCCGTCCAAAAAAAAGACCAAAGGGATCGAGCTCGCTTTGCCGCTGAACTGCTATTTTTTTGGAAGTCTTGACCGCTACCACCGCCGGAACTACGGCGTTGACCAGTTCTCGCCGCTCACGATTGAGAGCATCAAGCGAAGCAACTGCCTTCGAATCAATCGTCGGATTGGCAGCAAGCGTGTACTTTTCCGGTGATCGCCGATCGGCCGGCCCGAGACGGCCGCGTTTCAGCTGATAATCGTAGAGCGCCGAAATCCCAAGGCTCAGGAGGGCGACAAAAACAAAAAACTTCAGCAGATTTTTCATTAGCTAACGTTCGAAAAAGTTCGTCCCTGTTGTTCGACAATCAAGCGGCGGAAACGTTGATTCTCGATCAGCTCCAGGTGCGGATCGACCGCAAAAATGGACATCGCTGCGTTGCGAGCGCGTTGCATCAATTGAGCGTCGCTTTTCAAATTTCCGATCCGCAACCCCGGCAGACCGCTCTGGGCAGTGCCAAGCAAATCACCCGGCCCGCGCAATTCCCAATCTGCTTCCGCGACTTCGAAGCCATTGTTAGTCCGTTCGAGGACGTTCAACTTGGCTGTCGTCTCGGTCGACGAGTCATTCGTTAACAGGATGCAATAAGATTTATGGGCGCCGCGACCGATCCGGCCCCGCAGTTGATGAAGCTGCGCCAAACCGAAGCGTTCGGCGTTTTCAATCAGCATGATGGTCGCGTTTGGAACATCGACCCCAACCTCGATCACCGTCGTGCTGATCACCGCCTGAGTTTCCCCCGTTCGAAAACGGTTCATGATTCTTTGCTTCTCATCCGCCGCGATTCGACCGTGCAATAACTCGCAGCGAAATGGACGCAGTCGCTCGCGCCAAAGTTCGTATTCCGTCGCTGCGGCCTTGACTTCAAGTTTTTCGCTTTCGTCGATCAACGCGTAAACGACATAAATTTGGCGCCCAGATTCCAATTCCTTGCGCAAAAACAACAGGACTTCGCCAAGCTTGGCCGTTTCACGAATAGCAGTGACGATTTTTCCGCGCCCCTTTGGCATTTCATCGATCATTGAAATGTCGAGGTCTCCATAGACGGTCATCGTTAGCGTTCGCGGAATCGGCGTCGCAGTCATCACCAGAACATCCGGGGACGGTTCTCGACTCGTTAGGCGAGCGCGTTGCGCCACGCCAAATTTATGTTGTTCGTCGATCACAACCAGGCCGAGCTTCGAGAAGGAAACACCCTCGTAAAGCAACGCATGGGTGCCGACGATGATAGAGGCGTTTTCGTCGCCCGACACCAGCGGCAGAAAATTTTCCTCCTGTCGCGCGGCGGTTCGAATGGACAATCGAATGTCCAGCGGTTCCAACCAGCGCCGCAGAACGGCGTAGTGTTGCTCAGCCAGAATCTGGGTCGGAGCCATGAAAGCCGCTTGATAGCCGGATTCAACCGCGAGCAACATCGCAGCGATTGCCACGACGGTTTTTCCGGATCCGACGTCGCCCTGCAGCAATCGATTCATCGGAAATTGCGCGCTCAGATCTCGCCGGATTTCCGCAATCACTTTTTTTTGCGCGCTCGTCAGGTCGAATGGAAGAGCGTGTAAAAATTTCTCGAGCAATTCGCCTCGACCACAGTGCGCGCCGCTCGGCTGCATCCGGGAATCATGCCGACGCGAGGCAATCAACATTTGCATCGCGAAGAACTCGGCCAATACCAAATGATCTCGCGCCTCATGTAAAGCATCCCAAGTTTCAGGAAAATGAATCGCGCGAATCGCCGCGCGCTGTTCCATCCGATCCATTCCCGTTGGCAGCAGCGTCTCTAACGGCTGGTCGGAGAGTTCGGTCACTAATCGATAAATGATGCTGCGCAACAGGCGCTGCGACACCCCTTCGGTGGCCGGATAAATTGGTGTGATACGCCGAAAATGGATCGACATTTCCTCATCATCCTCGACCACCTCGAATTCAGGGTGTTCCATGCAAATTCGTTTACCGCGAAGACGCGGCTTGCCGAAAACGACCAGTCGTTGACCAGTTGCGATCATTTTCTGCACGTAATGCAAATTGAACCAGCGCAGCGTCAGCGGTTGACTCAGCGCATTGGAATTCGTTTCCTCGAGTGTTGCCTCGAAGATTTTTTTCCAGCCGCCAAACCGGCGCAGGGACGTCTTGGTCACCTCACCGCACAAACAGATTGGCTTCTCCGATTCTTCTTGTGGAAAATGCGGAAATTCATGCCGATCTTCATATCGTCGAGGATAATGACTAAGGAGATCCTCGGCCGTTTCGATTCCAAGCCGCCGCAGCGCTGAAATCTTCGGCCGCGGGATCCAGTCGAGGTCGCTGAGTGGTTGCGAAATCTCCATTAATCGACCCGGGCAGCCTGCCGCAAGGCTGTGACCTGTAATTCAACCAGCGTCTCCATGCCGCCAAAATTGTTCGCTCGAATTCGAAACGCGATGTCCCACGGCTCTGGCGGCAACGTCTCCGCTGCGCCGTCAAAAAAGATGGCCCGTCGATGGGCTTTGCCCTGGCCGATTCGAAGCGCGAGGTGTTTCTCATTGATTACGCGTGGCGGAGCAAGCGCCTGGACTTCACGCGCAAAAAAAGTCGGTTGAGGATTTCCATTGCCGAACGGCTGAAGCATTTCGTGCCAGGACAAAAGACCGACATCCGTCTCGGCCAGGCTTAGCTCATGGTCGAGCTGAAGGCGCGGCTGAAGGTCGTCGTCGGATAGAATTTCTCGGGCCGCCGTGCGAAATTCCTTCGCGAACGCGGCGAGATCATTTTCTCGAATCGTTAGGCCGGCAGCCATCTCATGTCCGCCATATTTTTCGAGCTTGGCCGCACAGCGAGTCAACGCCTCGACCAGATTCAGGCCTTCAATACTGCGGCCACTCCCCTTCCCGAGGCCGTTTTCGTCGAAACCAATGACAATGACCGGCCGATGATGTTTGCGACCAATTCGCGACGCCACGATTCCAAGCACTCCCGGATGCCAGCCACGCTCGCCAATCACGATCGCTGCGTCGCGGACCGGATCGAACTCGCACGCGATCTTTTCCTCCGCCGCCTGCAAGATTTCTCTTTCGACGTTTTGCCGCTCGCGATTCTGTTGGTCGAGAAATTCCGCGAGCTCACCTGCTTGAGACTCATTCTGGGTGAGCAGAAGCGCGAGCGATTTCTCGGCGGTGCTCAATCTGCCTGCGGCATTGAGTCGGGGACCAAGCCGAAAAGCAATGTCTTCGGCCAAAATTGGCGGACGCAAACCGCTAATCTCAACCAGCTTTCGCAACCCGGGCCTCGTCGATCTGGCAATTTCGATCGCTCCGAACTGAACAAACGTTCGGTTTTCTCCACGCAGCGGAACGATGTCGGCTACCGTGCCGAGAGCAACCAGATCAAGTTTTGATTTAAGATCGAAATCCTGGAGCGGTCGCGTCTTGAGCAACGCATGGCAAAGTTTGAAAACGATTCCGACGCTGCATAGATAATGAAAGGGCGAGCTTGGATCGATCTTTGGATTAATGAGCGCGACACAATCCGGCAGCGCGGATTTTGGCTGATGATGATCGAGGATGATGACGTCTACGCCTCGAGTTGCGAGCTCGCGGATTTCTTCGTGCGAGGAAGTGCCGCAATCGAGAGCGATCAGCAACTGCGGCCTGAATTTTTCGCAGCAACGCTCCACGCTTTCGCGACTCAGTCCATACCCCTCTTCCATTCGCAACGGCAAAAACAGGTCCGGCGCGCCACCGTACGCGCGCAATATTTCGGCGAGCAGCGCAAGAGACGTCACGCCATCGACATCATAATCGCCAAATAAGACGATTACTTCCTTCCGATCGACCGCGGCAAAAATTCGCGCGACCGCCGCATTCATATTTGGCAGCAAAAAAGGATCACTCAGCGATTTCAGCCGCGGTCTCAGGAAATCTTCCGCCTGTTGGAGGTTAGCGAAGCCTCTTCGCAGAAGGAGTCGGGCAATAGATGGAGGGATTGCCTCAATCCGGTCCCCGGGCGTTGGGACACGGCAAAGCGCGTTCCTCCAAATCAGTTCGCCATTCAGGTCTTCTGGGGGCGCGATGATCCAACGGCTTGGCACCGATCATCTTATTCCCGCAGCGATTTGGTGACAAGATCGATGACTGAACAAACGGATTGGAGCGATGTCGATGTAATGGTGCAGTTGATTTCCTGCGGGTTCGCTTCATCTTCTCAGACTTTGCCGGGATGAAACGCATTTTATTTATCGTTTGCGTCGGATCGCTGTGTGCCCTGCCAGCGTTCCCGCAACAGCAAAATCCTCCGACTCCGCCGGCGGAACAGAATCAACCGCCGGGGGTCGCCCAGCCAAGAGCAAGCGCGGCACCGCCTGCGGTCGTTGCAGTCCCGGTTGCGCCCCCGCAGCCAAACGGTCCGATTCAAAAGAGTCTCGTCCGAATCACCGTCACTGAAGTCGAGCCCGATTATCGCGCGCCGTGGAACGCGGGAGCGCTGCAGCGCGGCGTCGGCGCTGGATTTGTGATTGATGGGAATCGAATCATGACCAACGCGCACGTGGTGAGCAACAGCCGCTACATTACGGTTGAGCGCGATGGCGACCCGAACAAATATCCGGCGCGAGTTCTATTCGTTGCGCACGATTGCGATCTGGCGCTGGTCACGGTCGATGCGCCGAATTTTTACAAGAACATGGTCGCGTTGAAGCTCGGCGGAATTCCCGAGCTGGAATCAACCGTTTCGGCTTACGGTTACCCGATCGGTGGCGAACGTATGTCGGTCACCACTGGAATTGTTTCACGCATCGACTTCCAGCTTTACACGCATTCGTCGATTGATTCCCACCTTGCCATTCAGATCAGCGCGCAGATTAATCCCGGCAATAGCGGTGGACCGGTAATGCAGAACAGCAAGGTAGTCGGGGTCGCGTTTCAAGGGTACAGCGGTGATGTCGCGCAAGGCGTGGCATACATGGTGCCGACGCCGGTGATTCGACGCTTTCTCAAAGACATCGAAGACGGTCATTACGACAAATACGTCGATCTTGGGCTTACCTACTTTAAATTACAGAACCCGGCGCAGCGAAAATTTCTCGGATTGAAAGAGGATGATCGCGGCGTGCTCGTCTCGACCGTGATCTCGGCTGGTCCGTGCGCGAATGCCTT
>DASPUI010000216.1:0-25558 GCA_035622995.1 Chthoniobacterales bacterium | reverse complement strand
AAAGTGCAATTGCGCGCGATTCTTCGCGCCGGAGCGTTGGGCAATGTCAAGATCATGTTCCCAATGATTTCCGGTTTGGAAGAATTGCGTCAGGCGATGTCGATTTTGCACCAATGCAAACTGGAATTGGCGGAAGCAAAGGTCGAGATCGGCCGAGAGATGGAAGCCGGCGCGATGATCGAGATTCCGAGCGCAGCACTTGCCTCAGACCTGCTGGCGACCGAAGTCGATTTTTTCAGCATTGGAACAAACGATCTCATTCAGTATGCGATTGCAGTCGATCGCGTGAACGATCGAATTGCTCACCTCTACGAGCCGACTCATCCAGCGGTCCTGCGATTGCTGAAAATTACTACCGACGCCGCTCACGCCAACAACATCTGGGTCGGTATTTGCGGTGAAATGGCCGCAGATGTCGCCCTCATTCCGCTTCTCCTCGGTCTCGGCGTGGACGAACTAAGCGTGAGCTCGAGTTTGGTTCCACGGGTAAAACTTGCGGTGCAGAGCGTCGCGATGCCCGAGTGTCGCCAACTAGTCGATCTGGCGTTAAGGCTAAAAACTCCGACGGAAATTCTTGAGCTCTGCTTGAAACTCGCCAGCCAGCGTTACGGCGACTTGTTAGGCTGAGAAATTACTCTCCCGTTTCGGTCTCGGGATCTGGTTTGAGCCCTTCTTCTTCCATTTTTCGAAGGACATCCGTCATGTCGTCCACTTCGTCCCAAACTTCCTGGCTGACGTAGATTGGCGCCTTTTGCTGTGTGGCCAGGGCGATGCAATCGCTCGGACGCGCGTCCAATTCGATAATTTTTTTCTGCTGCAGCTCGTTCTCGGCGCGAATGATCGCGCGCGCATAGTAGGTCGCATTTTTCAGATCGTTAATGATGACGCGTTCCACTTTTGCCCCGAGCGCAGTCATCAGGTGCGCCATCAAATCGTGGGTGAGCGGCCGCTCCTTGGAAATTTCGCGCATGAACATGGTGATTGCGCTCCCGACGGTTTGATCGACGTAGATGATAAACACCTTGTCGTTGTTTCCGCTAAAAACCGCGCAACCGCCACTCGTCGGCAAAACTGCGCGCACTTGCACCTCGATCACCGTCTTATTCATCCCGGTAAGAGGTTATCCGCACGGAGAGGAAAAACAAGGGAGCGCGCTCCGCCATTTTAGGCGTGATTTTTTTTTCATGCGCGCTTGAATGTTTTGCGCACTGCTAGAGAATGCCGGTTGCGAAACGCCGCAGGGATTAAGAGAAATGAAGAGCGAGTGGGACCTTGAGTCCGCTATTGCCACCTACAACGTAGATGGCTGGAGCGGCGGTTATTTTTCAATCAATGAAAACGGCAACGTCGTTGCGATGCCGTTGCAGGAAAACGGCGGCAAGATCGACATTCTCGAAGTCGTCAGTGAAGCCCGCTCGCGTGGACTAAGTTTTCCGCTCGTTATCCGGTTTCAGGATTTGCTTCGTCACCGCGTTGAATCGGTCAACCGTGCGTTTCAAAACGCGATCAGTGAGTTTGGTTATGGCAATCAGTACCGCGGCGTTTTCCCGATCAAGGTCAATCAATTACGCGAAGTGATCGAAGAGATCGTCGATGCCGGCCAGCAATTTCATTTCGGGCTCGAAGCCGGCAGCAAACCGGAACTGGTGGCCGCTCTGGCAATGCACAAAGATTCGGAGAGTCTGATCATTTGTAACGGTTACAAAGATCCGGCTTACGTGCGGATTGCACTGCTTGGCCGAAAGCTTGGGAAGCCGGTCGTCATTGTGGTCGAGAAATTAGAGGAGCTCGATCAAACGATTCGTGCAGCCAAGGAAGTCGGCGTCGAACCTCAAATTGGAATTCGCGTCCGTCTTCATAGCAAAGGCTCGGGTAAATGGGCCCCCAGTGCGGGTGAAAATGCGAAATTCGGTCTCGATACCACCGGCCTCGTCGCCGCCAGCGAAATGCTGAAGGCCGCTGGAATGGCCAATGCCTTGAAGCTTGTCCACTTCCACGTCGGCTCGCAAGTGCCCGACATCTCCACAATCAAGCGCGCGGTGCGTGAGGCGGCCCGTTACTACGCCAAGATGTGCAAGCTCGGTCACGATCTCGGCTATCTTGATGTGGGTGGCGGCCTCGGCGTTGATTATGACGGTTCGCGCAGTGATTTCGACAGCTCGGCAAATTATTCGCTTCAGGAATATGCCAACGACGTCGTTTGGAACATCATGGATGTCTGCGATTCAGAGAAAGTGGCGCATCCGGCGATTGTGAGTGAAGGAGGACGCGCGATCGTCGCGCATCATTCGGTTCTGGTCGTTGAAGCATTTAGCTCGATCGAAAAAACGACGCCAAAGCAGAAAGTGGAGGCGACCGAGAAAGATCACAAACTGGTGGCCGAAATTCTCGATGTGAAGCAGCGTCTCAAGCGCGGCAATCGCCTGGAAAGTTTGCACGACATTCAGCAGATCAAGGAAGAAGCGCAGCAGACATTTGAGCTCGGGCTGCTCGATCTCGAATCAAAAGCAAAAGTGGACACTGTTTATTGGCAGCTGGCGCAGCAAATCGTCAATATGCATCGCGGGCTGCGCTATGTGCCGGACGAAGTAAAGGCGCTCGAAGTGTCGCTGGCCGATCAATACATCTGCAATTTTTCCGTCTTTCAATCGTTGCTCGATCACTGGGCGCTCGGCCAGCTTTTTCCGATCATGCCAATCCATCGCCTAACAAGTCAGCCGGATCGCAACGGAATGATCGTCGACATTACCTGCGACTCGGACGGCAAAGTATCGAAGTTCACCGATCTTCAGGATGTGCGCGACACGCTTCCGCTTCATCGGATCACGCCGGGCGAAATTTATTATCTCGGCGTATTCATGGTCGGAGCTTATCAGGACATCATGGGTGACCTGCACAATTTATTTGGCCGCGTCACCGAAGTGCACGTTTTTCTCGATCCGGATGAAGAGAGCGGCTGGTACATCGAAGAAGTGATCGAAGGAAGCACCATCGGAGAAGTGCTTTCGATGACCCAATGGGACAAGGTCGAGCTGATGCGTTTGCTCAAAACCCAGGTGGACGACGCAATCAAAACTGATTTCCTCAAGCCAAACGATGCAATGAAACTGTTGTCCGATTACGAACGCCTCTTACAGGAGTACACTTATCTCTCACTCAACGGCACCAAACCAGCGCCTCCTCCGGGTAATTGGCTTCCGCTCAGTTAAAGCTGTAGTCGCGCCGCTCGACCAGGGCGCGATTAGGTTCGCCATGTAAACTCTATTGGATCTTCGCCGTGCTGTTCAACTCGCTCACCTTCGTCGTTTTCTTCGTCGCCGTCGTCTCGCTCTATTGGAGTATTCGCAGCTGGAAGCTTCGAAAAAACTTACTCGTGGCCGCCAGTTATGTTTTTTACGGCGCGTGGAATCCGCCATTTGCCGCGCTCCTTTTCTCGACAACGGCGATGGATTTCTGGCTGGGCCACCAAATCGGCAAGGCAAAGGACCGGCATCGCAAACGCCGTTGGCTGGTCGCAAGCGTTTGCATGAATCTGAGCATGCTCGGGTTTTTCAAGTACGGAAATTTTCTTCTTCAGAATTTCCAATGGCTGCTCGCTCGGGTCGGCATTATTTACCAGCCTCCGCACCTCGACATCCTGCTGCCGGTTGGCATCTCCTTTTATACCTTCCATTCGCTTTCCTACACGCTAGATATTTACCGCGGCGTTTTGCAGCCTACGCGATCTCTTCGAGACTTTGTCCTGGCAGTTTCATTTTTCCCGCAGCTGGTTGCAGGACCGATCGTGCGAGCCGGGGATTTTCTGCCGCAACTCCAACATCCGCCACGCTTGAAGACTAATCAGTTCTTTTGGGGGCTCGCCCTGATGACGCTCGGGTTGTTCGAAAAAATCGTCCTCGCCGACACTTTGCTCTCCGGATCGGCCGATCGTGTTTTTGGTTATCCCGGTCCGCTGGTTACGCTTGATTCATGGGCCGGCGTGCTCGCGTTTGCCGGTCAGATCTTTTTCGACTTCGCTGGCTATTCCATTACCGCGATCGGTGCGGCGTTAACCCTCGGGTTTCATTTGAAAGATAATTTTCGTTTTCCTTATGCTGCGATTGGTTTTTCCGATTTCTGGCGACGCTGGCACATTTCGCTTTCCACCTTTCTTCGTGATTATCTTTACATTCCGCTCGGCGGAAATCAGGTCCGTCCGTTCCGTGCGGCGCTCAATCTGGTCATCGTGATGTTTCTAGGTGGTCTCTGGCACGGCGCGGCCTGGACATTTGTCGTCTGGGGTTTGTTGCACGGCTCCTATTTGGTGATCGAGCGGGTATTGCGGATTTTTTTCGAACAGAAGCCGTGGGCTGGAACGTTGCCAGTTCGTATTCTCTGCGGGTTTGCAACTTACGGTGCGGTTTGCATCGCATGGGTATTTTTCCGCGCATCCGACTTCACCATTGCCAGTCGAATGTTGACTGGCATGTTCGGCGGACATCCAAATGGAGACGCAATTCTTACCACGCGCGAGCTTTTGCAAATTGGAATCGTCACCTTCGGCGTAATTGGATTGCACTGGTCGATGCGCGAGGAGTCGTTCGAGACGACGGTCATGCGTTTGCCCGCCTGGGCGATCACCGCGATCGGGTCGATCATGGCGTTCGCGATTATTTTTACTCAAGGGACTAGTAATGCGTTCATCTATTTCCAGTTTTAGAGAACGGTTGCGATTGCCGCGGTTGTTTTTCCGCAGACCTTCGCGCGAAGAGCAAATCCACGGCGGCCCGCCGCTGGAATTCGAGCGTCCAATTCCGGTTGCGCCCTGGCGTGGCATTGCCGTTGTCATCACGATCGTCGTCATCGCAGCAACTACGGCCTGGGAAATCTACTGCCGCTCGATCGGTTACGGTCCAACATTAAATGACAACGAAGATCTCTGGACTCTGCGCCGGCGCGCTGTCACACCCGAGTCGATTGTGATCATCGGTGATTCCCGCGCCTGGTTCGATTGCGACCTTGATGAATTGCAAAAGGGTTTGGGTAAACGGCCAATCCAACTTGCGCTCGCAGGTTCAATGACATTTCCGGTGCTGGCCGACTTGGCAAACGACCAGAGCTTTCACGGCACGATCATTTGCAGCTTTGTTCCGATGTTGTTTTTCGCGCCGCCTGGCACTCCACCAGCGGAGCGCGCCGAGAAAACCGTGAAACGGTTTCACAATCAAACACCAGCCCAGTGGGCGAGTGAATACTTGGCGATGTCGCTGGAGAAGCACGTCGCGTTTCTAAAACCAGATGATCTGAGTCTGGAAGCCTATTTGAACCGATTGCCGATTCCCAATCGTCCCGGGGCGCAGGTGCCGCCAACGTTTCCGCCTTACTTTGACGTTGTTGATCACGAACGGCGCGCGCGGATGTGGGAGAAATGCGCTGAGCCTGGAAGCGAATTGGCGAAACGGACCCAACAGATCTGGATCCCGCTTTTCACGCCGCCTCCTCCTCCGAGTTATATCCCGAAAGATGTTTTCATGGCGAAGATGAAGGATGGAATTGAGAAACGTTTTGCTGACACGGTCGCGGCCGTGGACAAAATTCGTGCCCGCGGCGGCAAAATCGTTTTCGTTCGCTTTCCGCACACCGGCGGACTGAAAGAACTCGAGGATAAAATTTCGCCCCGGCAGCAAAACTGGGATCCACTGCTGCAAATGACCCACGCGCCCGGAATTTATTATTCGGATTTCCCGGAGCTGTCGGGATTCAATTGTCCGGAGTGGTCGCATTTGTCAGCCGGTGATTCTGTTGAATTTACGAAACGGCTCGTTCCTCATTTGCGCGAGGTGCTTCAAATGTAGATATCGATTCGCGATGAAATTTTCACATCCGAATAGTCCGCCCCTCGCGTCGTCTAAATTGAAATGAAAAAAATAGTACTAGCAATGGCATTGGCAGTCGCGGCACCGTTCGCGTGGGGACAGGTCTCGGAGACCACCACCACGACCACGACTGAGGGCGACGGCACAATCACGGAGTTTTCTCCGGGAAGCACGATTGTGTTGAAAGAAACTACCGGTCCGGTCCATTACCGCTTCGGCAAGAAAGTGGTTTATGTGACGCGCAGCGGTAAGGAACTGGATCCGACAATGGTTCAGGAGCGCGTCAAAGTCGGAGTTCCGGTGCACGTGCACTATGTTGGCACGGGCGATAACATGGTCGTTGATCGCGTTGTCCTCGACGAAGATTAAGACCAACTAAACATTCGCGCCTCCTCTGCTTTGCCAATTTTATGAGCGGAGCGGAGAGGCGCGTTTTGCGTACCGGCTCCAGAGCTTAGTCGCCTTGTCTGACCGCATCGGCGAACGCGACCTCGCCGGATCTCAAATCCAGCTCAGCTTCCGCCCGCGTGCCAAAGATTCGGGCGCGATTTTCATCAAATTCCCTCTCCCAGCGAGCAACGACAACGCTGGCGAGACAATTGCCAATCACATTTACGCAGGTGCGCCCCATATCCATCAGCTCGTCCACGCCGAAAATTACAGCGATGCCAACCGGTCCGAGCCCCGCGGGAACAAATGAATTCAGAGTCGCGAGCAAAATAACGAGCGACGCCCGCGGGACGCCGGCCACACCTTTGGAGGTGAGCATCAACGTCAGCATCATCGTGACTTGCTGACCGATCGCCATGTGCCAACCCATGGTTGTTTCGGCCGCCTGCGCCACGAACACGGATGCGACCGCCAGGTATAAGGTTGATCCGGTCAGATTGAATGAATAACCGGTCGGCATCACAAAACCGACAATGCGTGGCGGCACACCGAATCGTTCCATCGCCTGCATTGCTTTTGGCAAAGCCGATTCGCTGCTGGTGGTGGCAAAAGCAATCGTTGCCGGTTCGCGCACCGCGCGCACAAATTCTCGCCATGGAACTCGCGCGATAAAAATCGTCAAACCGAAAACGATTAAGACGAAAATGACCAGCGCGAGATAAAGCGAGAGAATCAATTTGCCCAGATTGCCGAGCACACTTGGGCCTTGAGTCGCAATTGTGTGTGCCATTGCCGCGCCGACGCCAATCGGCGCAAACATCATCACGTAGTTCGTGAACTTGAACATGATCTGCGCCAGACTTTCCATCGCGCGCACGATCGGTTGCCCTTTTTCGCCAACCGCGGAGACCGCCAGCGCGAACAAAACGCTGAAAGCAACGATTTGCAGCACGTCGCCGCGCACCATCGCTTCAATTATGCTCGACGGAAACACGTGCACGAGCGTGTCCACGAACGTCTTGGGCTGGCTTTGCCCGATCGTTTTGACGATGTCGATGTTAGATGCGGCGAGCATGACGCCCGCGCCGGGTCTAATCAAATTCACCACCGCCAGACCAATAAAGAGCGCCGCCGTCGTAACGATCTCGAAAAAAATTAATGCCTTGATTCCCATCCGTCCGACTTTTTTCAACGCGCCAGCTCCGGCGATGCCTACGACAATGGTCGAGAAGACAAGCGGCGCGATGATCGACTTGATCAGGTTAATGAAAATGTCGCGCAGAAAATAAATTTTGTTTCCCCAGTCAGGGCGCAACCAGCCAATCAGTCCGCCGACAATGAGTCCGATGAAAACTTGCGTGGTGAGCGACGGTCGATACCAGGGCCGGCGCATCGGAATGCTTTCATCCACAGGTTTCACAGATTTTCGGAGATTATAGAATCTCAGGAACAAAATCTGTGTAAATCTGCGTAATCTGTGGATCAATCCTCTCTTCGATGTTTCTGACTCATCTTGAATGCACAGCCTGCGGATTGCGGCATGACTGGAAACGACTGCAGAATCTCTGCACCGCTTGCGGCAAACCGCTCTTCGCCGCTTACGATCTGGCCGCGCTTCTCCAGCTCGGTTGTTTGAAGCAGTCGACGATTGGATTGCGTGAGAAATCGTTGTGGCGATGGCGGGAGATTTTGCCGCTGCCGCAAGACGTGGCACCGGTTTCGTTGGGGGAAGGGGGAACGCCATTGTTGCGCGCGGAGAGATTCGGCGACGACGACGTTGATCTTTGGGTCAAGGATGAATCGTTGAATCCGACGCAAAGTTTCAAAGCGCGCGGAATGTCGGTCGCCGTCTCGATGGCGAAATATCTCGGCGCAAAGAAACTCGCTGCTCCGAGTGCCGGGAACGCCGGCGGGGCGCTCGCAGCCTACGCTGCTCGGGCTGGACTGGAAGCGCACGTTTTCATGCCGCGCGATACGCCGTTTGCAAATGTTGTCGAATGCCGGGAGCTCGGCGCAGAGGTCACACTGATCGACGGCCTCATCACCGATTGCGGCGCGCAGATTGCACGGCGCAAAGAAAAAGAGGGTTGGTTCGACCTGTCCACGCTGAAAGAGCCGTACCGGGTCGAAGGAAAGAAAACGCTCGGCTACGAAATTGCCGAGCAGCTGGACTGGAGATTGCCGGACGTGGTTCTTTATCCGACTGGCGGCGGCACAGGTCTTGTCGGAATGTGGAAAGCGTTCGACGAAATGGAAGCGCTCGGTTGGATCGATAACAAGCGTCCGCGGATGTTTTCGGTGCAAGCGAGCGGCTGTGCGCCGATCGTTCGCGCGTTCGAAGCCGGCGAGAGATTCGCGACTGAATTTGAAAACGCGCAAACGGCCGCGTCCGGTCTGCGCGTGCCGAAAGCGATTGGCGATTTTTTGATTTTAAGAATTCTACGCGAATCGAACGGCGGTGCGATCGCCATCGATGACGAGGAAATGATTCGGACCGTGCGCGAAGTTGGAAAAAGCGAAGGTCTGTTCGTTGCGCCGGAAAGCGCGGCCTGTTTTGCCGCCTTCAAGATACTACGCGCGACCGGCAAGATCGACATCGGCGAGCGCGTCGTTATCTTTAACACCGGCTCGGGAATCAAATATCTTGATTGTCATGGACGAAAATAAATGACGGAGATCTCTCCAACTTCGGTCAAACAAGCGCTGCAAAGTTCTGCACCGGTTTCCGAAATCCTGGTGCGCGGTTGGATCCGAACTCGCCGTGACTCGAAGGATTTCTCATTCATCGAGGTGAATGACGGCTCGTCGTTGCGCAATTTGCAGATTATTGCGCGAGATTCATTGCCGAATTACGCCGAGATCCAGCGGCTGATGACCGGTGCATCGGTGGTTATCGCCGGTGAGCTGGTTACGTCGCAAGGCAAGGGCCAACAATGGGAGCTCGTTGCCAATAGGATCGAGATTGTTGGTTCGGCGGACGAATCGTACCCGCTTCAGAAAAAGGGACACACTGCGGAATTCCTGCGTGAAATCGCGCATCTTCGTCCGCGATCGAATCTTTTCGGATCTGTTTTTCGTGTCCGAAGCCGGCTCGCGTTTGCCATTCATCAGTTTTTTCACGAGCGCGGCTTTGTTTATATTCACACGCCCATCATTACCGGCAGCGACTGCGAGGGGGCGGGTGAATTGTTTCGCGTCAGCACCATTGATCCCAAAACGCCGCCTCGTCGCCCCGACGGAAACATCGATTATGCCAAAGATTTTTTTGCGCGTCAGGCCTATCTCACGGTCAGCGGCCAACTCGAAGCGGAAGCGTTTGCTTGTGCGTTATCGAAAGTTTATACCTTCGGTCCAACTTTTCGCGCGGAGAATTCGAACACGTCGCGGCACGCGAGCGAATTTTGGATGATCGAGCCTGAAGTCGCGTTTTGCGATCTCAACTGCAACATGGACCTCGCGGAAGAGATCGTGAAATATCTGATCCGCGACAGCCGCGAGAATTGCGCGGATGAGCTCGAATTCTTTGCCAAGTTCGTGGACAAGGAATTGTTGCCACGGCTCGATTTCGTTTTGGAGAGAAAATTTCAACGAATCACCTACAGCGACGCGATCGATCTTCTAAAAAAGAGCGGCCAGAAGTTCGAGTTCCCGATCGAATACGGTTTGAATTTGCAGTCGGAGCACGAGCGCTGGCTGACTGAGAAACATTTTAAAAGTCCGGTGACGGTCTGCAATTACCCGAAAGAGATCAAACCGTTTTACATGCGATTAAATGACGACGGCAAAACCGTGACGGCGATGGACCTGCTCGTTCCCGGAATCGGCGAAATTGTTGGCGGCAGTCAGCGTGAAGAGCGTCTCGATGTTCTGGAGGCGAACATGCGGCGACACAAAATGGATCCAGCCGATTATAAATGGTACCTCGATCTTCGCCGCTACGGCACGGTGCCACATTCCGGTTTCGGTCTCGGTTTTGAGCGGATGCTGATGTTTGTTACCGGCGTTTCAAATATCCGCGACGTGATTCCATTCGCACGTACGCCAGGCAGCGCGGAATTCTGAGCGTTAGTTTCGGGGAATGGCTGACGCCGGGAACTCAGAGACCACCGTTGGATATCTTCCTCGATCGGCCCCTGCACGAAAAACTCCCGATCGATGAACGGATCGAGAAGGAGCGCTTCGTTTGCCAGTGAAATAGGTTAAACTCCGTTTCCCAAAAGCGTAACGGCGTCGTCCCATTCTCGGGAAAAATCGTTGGCCACGTTGGGCATCCTGTTCGTTGGCAAGTACCTCCGCCAGTGATGATTGTAATTTCCGTTATGGCAACGGCATGAAGCCTGCAAGTCACGCCGGCGAACCTTCGGAGGAATAGCTTATGCGCTTTATTTTTGTCCTTATTCTTGCGGCGACATCATGGTGCCGCGGCGATGAAACAATCAGCGGCCGCTGGGAAGGATCGATCCAGATTCCTGACCGCGAGCAAAAAGTGATCGTCGATTTGGCGGAGGATGGCAAAGGCGGTTGGACTGGCTCGGTTACCATGCCCGGTTTGAGTGTGAAGGGCGCGACGTTGACGGACATTACGCTAAAAGATTCCGAATTGACGTTCGGAATCAAAAGCGCGCTTAACGTGCAACGAGTCGGCCCAATAAATTTCAAGGCGCACCTCGCGTCTGATGACACGCTGACGGGCGATTTCGTCGAGGGCGGCAACACCGCGCCGTTCACACTGAAAAAAACAGGAGCGGCGCAAGTGGATGCTCCACCGCGCAGCACGGCAGTTTCGAAAGAGATCGAAGGCGAATGGAAAGGCGAATACGAAATGACCGGGTATCCGCGCCATGTGACTCTCAAACTCTTAAATCACCCGGACGGGGCGTCGGCCGATTTCGTTATCGTTGGCAAAAAGATCAATAACTTGCCGGTCGACCTGGTGACGCAGGAGGGCGATTTGCTCACGATCGATTCGCACGAAACCGGTGTCAGTTATGAAGGCCGCTGGCACAAGCAAAACGCCGAGATCAAAGGAACTTTGTTTCAAGGCGCTGTCGAAACGCCCCTGGTGTTGCGGCTGGCAAAATAAGAAAGCGCATTTATGAAAATCTCACGACTTTTTCTTTCTGGCTTCGGCTTGCTCTTGGCCGGGATTTGTTCCGCCCAAAACATGTTTCGCGGCGATATGGCGCATTCCGGTGTTTATTCCGGACCGGCGCCGCGACAATTTCATCGCATGAAATGGAAATTTGCCACCGGCGACCGCGTCGTTTCCTCTCCGGTCATTCAAGGCAGTACGATCTATTTCGGGAGCGATGACGGCAACGTCTACGCGGTCGATGCAGGCACCGGCCGGCAAGTCTGGAAGCGCACAACCGGCGGACCAGTTTGTGCCACTCCAGCAGTTGCGAAGGAAACGGTCTACATCGGAAGTTACGACGGAAAGTTTTACGCGCTGAACGCGCAGACCGGCGCGGTGAAATGGAAATTCGCAACTGAAGGCGAACGCCGGTTTGAAGCGAAAAATTTGCACGGGATCCTGCCGAAAAACCAAACGATTGCGGATCCATACGACATTTTCCTGTCCAGCCCCGTAGTCGTTCAAGACGCGGTTTATTTCGGCAGCGGCGACGGAAATCTTTATGCGCTCGACGCCAATTCCGGCGATCTGAAATGGAAATTCAAAACCAACGACGTTGTGCACGCTTCACCCGCGTTTGCCGGCGGCGTTTTATTTGTCGGAAGCTGGGACAGTTATTTCTATGCGGTCGACGCGAAGACGGGAAAAGAGAAGTGGCGATTTCATGGCGGCGAAGATCCGCTGATTCACAATCAAGTTGGATTCCAGTCGTCACCGGCTGTGGTCAATGGCGTCGTTTACACTGGTTGCCGCGATTCGAATGTCTATGCGATCGACGCCGCAAATGGCAAGGAGAAGTGGCATTTCCCCAACGAACTGAGTTGGGTCATCACGTCTCCGGCGGTGGCGAACTCCAAAATATTTTTTGCCACTTCTGACTCGAGTCTTTATCACGTTGTTGAAGCGAGCACCGGCAAATCGATCCTCAAAAAGCAGGACAAAGCCTATATGTTTTCTTCGCCGGCCGTAGTCGACGATGTTGTCTTAATCGGTGTGCTAAATGGAACGCTCGAGGCGCGTGATCTAAATAGTGGCGAAGTGCTATGGGATTTTCAAACCGAAGCGTCCAAACAGAATAAAGGTTGGGTCCTGACTGCGGATCGAAAATTCAATCAACAGCTGTTATTTTATTCCGGCTGGCGCGAGGTCCCCATTGTTGGTAGCGACAAACAATTGAGCGTCGGCTCGATATTTTCGTCGCCGCTGGTCAGCGAAGGCGTGGTTTACTTCGGCAGCGCAGATGGCTTCGTCTACGCCATCGACTAAGAACAAAAGGAATTGGAGCGCGCGAAATTATTTCTTCTTTTTCGACTCCCGCTTGGATTCCTTCGCTTCTTTTGGCTCTCTAATCTCTTTTGATTCCTTCGGCTCTTTCGCAATTTTTTTGGACTCGCCGGGCCGATATTCTTCCTGTTCGGCGGCAGCAAAGGCTTTCTCCAAGCCGACCATGTCTTCTCCCGGCCGAAGCGTATCGAAGGTCTCGGCTTCCTTGCGCAGTTGTTCCTCCGAATAATTGGCGGCTTTGATTGAGAGGCCGATGCGGCGTTCGACTTTGTCCACCTTGATCACGCGGGCTTCGACTTCCTGGCCGACCTTTAATACATCTTTTACTTTTGCAACGTGGTCTTCGCTTAATTGCGAAATGTGGACGAGGCCATCGATGTCGTCCTGCAATTGCACGAACGCGCCGAAGCTGGCGAGCTTGGTGACCTGTCCTTTGACGAGATCGCCGATCTTATATTTCTGATCGATTGCTTTCCATGGATCGTCGCTCAGTTGTTTAATGCCGAGACTGATCCGCTGGTTCGTCTTATCAATGTCGATGACTTCCGCTTCGACCTCGTCGCCTTTCTTGAATACTTCGCTCGGATGATTGATTTTCCGCGTCCAGCTCAAGTCGGAAACGTGAATCATCCCGTCGATTCCTTCCTCCAACTCCACAAAGGCGCCGTAGGCGGTCATGTTACGAATCTTGCCTTTCACGCGGCTGCCGATGGTGAATTTCTTTTCGATCTCATCCCACGGATTTGGTTCGAGCTGACGCAGGCCTAGCGAAATCTTCTGCTCCTCTTTGTTCACACCGAGGACGACGGCCTCGACTTCCTGGCCGACACTCAAAATGTCCGATGGACGCATGATTCGTTTCGTCCACGACAACTCTGAAACGTGGATTAGGCCTTCCACCCCTTCCTCGAGTTCAACGAAGGCGCCGTACGGGACCAGATTCGTAATCTTGCCCTTCACTTTCTGTCCGGCCGGGAAGCGTTCTTCAATCTGGTCCCACGGATTTTTCTGAGTCTGTTTGAGACCTAGCGAGACGCGCTCTTTTTCTTTATTGATGTCGAGCACCTGGACTTCGAGCTGCTGACCGACCTTTACCAGTTCGCTCGGATGACCTAGGCGACCCCAGGTCATGTCGGTAATGTGAAGCAGACCGTCCATGCCATCGAGATCGATAAACGCGCCAAAGTCCGTCAGATTTTTTACCGTACCCTGGACGCGGTCGCCTACTTTCACGCCTTCCATGAACTTCTGGCGCTTCTCGCTGCGTTCCTGTTCAATTAACTCGCGCCGGCTGAGCACGACGTTCCGCCGGTCGTCATTGATTTTGACAATTTTGAAATCGTAGGTGTTGCCGACGAACTGCTGCAAATCTTTCGGCGGCACAATATCGATCTGTGACGCCGGTAAAAACGCTTCAACGCCGATGTTCACCATCAGCCCGCCCTTCACGACCGATTTCACTTTGCCTTTGATCAACCCGTCTTCCTGGAACACGCTGGCAATCTTGTTCCAGTTTTGGCGATAAGCGGCCTTCTCTTTGGATAGAACGACCATCCCTTCGTCGTTCTCAAGGCGTTCGAGCAAAACATCCACCTCGTCGCCAACTTCGAGGTTGTCGGTGTCTTCAAATTCATTGATTGAAATAACGCCCTCGGATTTGTAACCGATGTCCACCAGCACCTCGCGCGGACGGACTTCCAATATCCGTCCCTTAACGATGCTGCCTTCACGGAAGTCCGGCATCGGCTTCGACATTACATCCTGCATTTGAATCATATAAAATAAGGCTCCTTCGGCCCGACCGGCGGTTTGGAACCGCCCGAGTTCCCGCCAGGCAAAAGCCGCGGAAATTGGGAGCGCACAGTAGGCGTTTTCCTTTAGCGGGTCAACCTTGAGATTGGACGTTGACCATTGAGCCTTCGGCGTTTCTCTCCATATTTGTCACAATGTCAGTCCTTCGTTTAACGGTCCTGGCCGCGGCCTTGCTTGCAATTTCCATTCGTGCCGAATCTCCGGCCGAGCAGAAAGTGCTGGCGGGGATTCGGTTGCCCGATATATCGGTCGTTCATCTGTGGGCGTCGTGGTGTTCAAATTGTCAGGCTGAGCTGAAAAGTGGCGGATGGCTCAAAACGATCAAAGACAATCCGCAGGTTAAGTTCTATTTCGTCTCGGTTTGGAATGACGGTCAGGACGGCGCTGCGATGCTGAAGAAATTCGGAATCGCGGATCAGCCAAATGTCGCTATCATCGCCGATCCGGGCCCGCGGCGCGGTGACAAGAAAATCAAAGAGTTCGCCGGGTTGCCGCTTTCGTGGATTCCGACGACCTGGATCTTCACCGGCGGCGACTTGCGCTACGCGCTTAATTATGGCGAAATGCGTTTTCCCGTGCTCCAGCAATTTCTCGAAGATACCAAATCGGAATGGTCGCATGAGGGTGAGCCGAAGCTAGAGGAATCAAAATGATCGAAGTTCCAGCCGCGCCCGCAACCGGCTCGAAAAAGCCGCCCGCGATTCTTTCGATGATTGGCGAGACGCCTCTCGTCGAGGTCACGCAGTTTGATACCGGCCCGTGCAAACTTTTCCTCAAACTTGAAAATCAGAATCCCACCGGCTCGATCAAAGACCGGATCGCGTTGTCGATGGTTGAAGCAGCCGAGCGCGACGGATTCTTGCAGCCTGGCGGCACGGTGGTGGAGGCGACCGCCGGCAACACCGGCCTCGGTCTCGCGTTAGTGGCGGCGGCCAAAGGTTATCGCTTGGTCCTGGTGATCCCAGACAAAATGTCGCAGGAAAAAATTTCCCACGTCCGTGCGCTTGGAGCGGAGGTACACCTCGCGCGTTCTGACGTGACGCGCGGTCATCCGGAATATTATCAGGACGTCGCCGCCCGATTGGCCGGAGAAATTTCGGGCGGATTTTATGTTAATCAATTCGGCAATCCGGCGAACCCGCTCGCGCATGAGCGCACGACCGGACCGGAAATTTGGGAACAAATGAGGCATGACGTCGATGCCATTGTGGTTGGCGTCGGGTCCGGCGGAACGCTCACCGGTCTCGGCCGATTTTTTAACCGGGTGAAACCGCGCCGCGGCATCGAGATGGTTTTGGCCGACCCGACCGGCTCAATTCTTTTCGAATATGTGAAGACCGGCAAATTGGTTGAATCGGGAAGCTGGGCAGTCGAAGGAATTGGGGAAGATTTCGTTCCCGAAATTGCCGACATGTCGCTGGTGACTGAGGCTTACGAGATCGACGACGAAGAAAGTTTCGCGACCGCGCGCGATCTCTTGCGGCGCGAAGGAATCTTTGGTGGTTCGTCCACGGGCACGCTGTTTGCAGGCGCCTTGCGATATTGTCGCGAGCAAAAACAGCCGAAACGAGTGGTGAGTCTCGTTCCTGACACCGGCAACAAATATCTTTCAAAGATGTATAACGATTTCTGGATGACAGAACAGGGGTTCATTCATCGAGCGCCGCACGGCGACTTGAGTGACCTGATTAGCCACCGCTACGAGGCGGGCGAGGTCATCACCGTTGGGCCTGACGACACGTTGCTAACTGCATTCAAGCGGATGCGAGGCGCCGATGTTTCCCAGCTTCCGGTAGTCGATCAAAATAGACGAGCGATCGGAATTCTCGATGAATCCGATGTCTTGGTGAAAGTGCATCGCGATTCGACTCGATTTAACGATCAGGTCAAGAGCGCGATGACCGACCGACTCGAAACGCTGCCGCCGAATGCGAACATTAACGATTTGCTCGAGGTTTTCGATCGCGGCCGCGTCGCGATTGTGATGGAGGACGATAAATTTCTCGGGCTGATCACCCGCACCGATTTGCTCTCTTATTTGCGGCTGCACATGCCGAAGTCATCCGTCCCGACGTCGCGCGAATATTCCTGAAATGAAGCGACAACACGACTTTGCCACGCGGGCTATTCATGCCGGCCAGGAACCGGACCCGACGACCGGCGCGATCATGACGCCGATCTACGCGACATCCACTTATGTCCAGGAGAGTCCGGGAAAACATAAGGGCTTCGATTACGCGCGCTCGATTAACCCAACCCGACTCGCGTATGAAAGATGCATCGCCGATCTGGAAGGTGGCACGCGCGGTTTTGCCTTTGCTTCCGGACTGGCTGCGATGTCCACCGCGCTCGAACTACTCGACAGTGGTTCGCATGTGGTGGTCAGCGACGATCTCTATGGCGGCACCTTTCGCCTGTTCGAGCGAGTGAGGAAGCGCTCGGCCAACCTGGATTTTACCTACGTCGATTTGACCGACTCATCGCGGTTGGAAAAAGCGATTAAACCGAATACACGAATGGTTTGGATTGAAACGCCAAGCAATCCACTCCTCAAAATCATCGATCTGGAAGCGATTGCGAAAATCGCGCGCGAAAACAAAATCATTTCCGTTTCCGATAACACCTTCGCCAGTCCGTGGATTCAACGACCGATCGAGTTTGGATTCGATTTGGTGATTCATTCTGCGACCAAATATTTGAATGGTCACTCCGATCTCGTCAGCGGCGTGGTCGTGGTGGGTGAGAACAAGGAGTTGGGCGACCAGATTGCCTTTCTCCAGAATTCCGTGGGTGCGATTGCCGGTGCATTCGACAGCTTTTTTGTCATGCGGAGTTTGAAAACGCTTGCTTTGCGAATGGAACGGCATTGCGCGAACGCGCTCGAGATTGCTCGCTGGCTGGAGGAACAACCGCAGGTCAAGTCGGTGCATTATCCCGGGTTGAAATCGCATCCCCAGCACGATCTCGCGCGGACGCAGATGCGCGCCTTCGGAGGGATGGTGACGATCGTTCTGAAGACCGACCTGGCGGGAACGCGCCGATTTCTCGAGAATACTCATCTTTTCGCGCTCGCCGAAAGTCTCGGTGGAGTGGAGAGCCTGATCAATCATCCCGCACTGATGACGCACGCATCCGTGCCGAAAGAACAACGAGAAGCGCTCGGCGTTGGTGATTCACTCGTTAGGCTATCGGTCGGGATCGAAGATTTGCGCGATTTGATCGACGATTTGCAATTCGCCTTCGAAGCGATCTGATTCGCCGATGGGCAACAGCTTCGGCCAGCTTTTTCGGATAACGACGTTTGGTGAGTCGCACGGTGGCGGCATCGGCGTCGTGATCGATGGTTGTCCGCCCAGAGTCAAGATCGAGCGGGCGGAGATCCAGCGCGAGCTTGATCGGCGCCGTCCTGGTCAAAGCAGAATCACAACGCAGCGCAAAGAAGAAGACCACTGCGAAATTCTGTCCGGAGTTTTTAGCGGCGAATCGTTAGGCACGCCGATTGCCATCCTGGTTCGCAACCAGGACGCTCGCTCGGAGGATTACGCCGAAATGGCGAAAACCTTTCGGCCCTCGCACGCCGATTTTACTTACGATGCCAAGTACGGCATCCGAAACTGGCAGGGTGGCGGGCGGGCGTCGGCGCGGGAGACGATTGGACGCGTCGCTGCCGGCGCGATCGCGCGAAAAGTTTTGACGACGCTTTATCCGAAGATCGAGATCCTCGCCTACGTAACCGAAATCCACGAGATCGCGGCCAAGATCGACAAGTCGAGAGTGAGAAGGAACAGTGTCGACGCAAACATCGTTCGTTGTCCTGACCTTGCGGCTGCCACGAAAATGATTTCGCTGATCGAGAAAACCCGGGCGCAGGGCGATTCGTTAGGCGGCGTGATCGAATGTGTCGTTCGAAGCGCTCCGGCGGGCTGGGGCGAGCCAGTCTTCGACAAACTCGAAGCCGATCTGGCCAAGGCAATGTTGAGTTTGCCGGCCACGAAAGGTTTTGAGATCGGTTCTGGATTTTCGGCAACAAAAATGCGCGGTTCGGAGCACAATGACCCGTTTGAAATCCGAAGTGGGAAAATTCGAACGTCGACAAACTACTCCGGCGGCGTTCAAGGTGGAATTTCAAACGGCGAGGAGATTTATTTTCGAGTAGCGTTCAAACCAACGGCTACTATCGCTCGAGAACAAGAAACGGTGACCGCTGCGCGAGAGGAAACAAAACTTGGCGGGCGTGGCCGCCACGATCCATGCGTCCTGCCGCGGGCGGTGCCGATTGTTGAAGCGATGGCCGCGTTGGTCTTGTGCGATCACGCGTTGCGTCAACGGGCCGTGGCAGGGGAAACAATCGCGGGCGACAGACTCTCCACTATCCGGAAACGCAGTCGAGCCTAACCAATGAATCCACAGCTTCCACAGACAGGCGGGTCGGCAGTTTGGCAGCTTATTTTTCTTTCGTTCGCGCTGGTTCTTATCCTATTCGAGATTCTTCGCGGCTGGCGACGTGGCGTGGCACGTCAATTGGCACGCCTCGGAGCGCTGATCGCCGCATATTTCGCCGCACTTTTCGGGGGAAAACTACTTGTTCCTCTGGTTCGGCCGTTTCTAACCATGCCGGACTTCGCTTTGTCGATTGTTGCGGGCGTCGTCCTGGCATTGGTCGTTTACGGAGTCATTAACGCTCTCGGAACGGTTTTCTTTCGGCGAACGAACCAGCACAAATCGACGATGGTACGTCTGGTTTTTGGAGTGGGCGGCGCGGTCCTTGGAATTTTCTTCGGCGCGTTTTTCATCTGGCTAATCGTGGTCGGGATCAGATCGGTTGGTGCAATTGCCGATTCGAAGCTTCGGAGTGATTCATCGACCAAAAATGCAACCGGCGAACTGATTCACGCGGTTGACGAGCGCAGAGAAATGTTTGGTGAATTAACGGAACCAACGCCGTCCCTGGTCCCATCGCTGGCGCAGCTGAAAAACTCGCTGGAGACCGGGCCCGTCGGGAATATCGTCGAACGAGCGGATATCGTTCCAGCCCAGACCTACGCAGCCCTTGGAAAAATCGGGACCGTCGTTTCAAATCCCGGCGCGGCTGAGCGCTTACTGTCATTTCCCGGCACGCGCGAGTTGGCAGAGCATCCAAAAATCATTGCATTGCGCAACGACCCCGAAATTTCAGAAATGATCGAGCAAGGTCGCTATCTCGAACTTTTGCAGAACGAAAAGCTCATCGACGCTGCCAACGATCCGGACCTGCGCGCCCGTTTGAAGAGGTTCGACCTCAATGAGGCGTTGGATTACGCCGTGAAGAAAAAATAATGAATTATCTCGCTACGATTGGTCTGGAAGTGCATGTGCAACTGAGGACGCGCTCGAAAATGTTTTGCGCATCGCCGGTTGAATTCGGGGCTCCGCCCAACACGCACACCTGCCCGACCTGTCTTGGTTTGCCGGGTGCGTTGCCGGTCATGAATCACGAGGCTTTGCGGATGACTGTCCTGACCGGGCTAATGCTCGATTGCGACATCGCCGGCATCTGTAAATTCGATCGCAAAAGTTATTTCTATCCGGACATGCCGAAGAACTACCAGATTTCTCAATACGACATGCCGCTTTGCACCAATGGCGCTGTTTCCTTGCACGATCTCGCTTATCCGAAAGACGCGCAGAAGAATATCGCGACGCCAGACAAGAAAGTTCATCTCGTACGCATCCATCTTGAAGAAGACGTGGCGAAGAGTTTTCATTTTGAAAATAGCACCGGGATAGATTTCAACCGGGCCGGGACGCCGCTGATGGAGATTGTGACGCAACCGGAGATTAATTCGCCCGAGGAAGCGTTCGCATTTCTGACTTCGCTCAAACAAATCCTGATTTACGGCGGAGTGAGCGATGCCGACATGGAGAAGGGTCAACTTCGTTGTGACTGCAATGTTTCGGTGCGACCGGAGACGCAGGCCGAGCTCGGGGCGAAAATCGAAATCAAAAACATGAATTCGATCAGCGGCGTGCGGCGTGCGCTCGCCTACGAAATTCAGCGGCAAATGGATGCGCTCAAAGACGGCGGGAAGCTTGCGCAGGAAACCCGCGGCTGGGACGACGCGGCGGGCGAGACATTTCTGATGCGCACGAAAGAATCGGCGCACGACTACCGGTATTTTCCAGATCCTGATCTTGTTCCGGTGAAAACCGAAGTGCTGCTGGCGGATGCACGCGCGCGATTACCGGAATTGCCAAAGGCGAAACGGGCGCGGTTCGTCGAACAATATCAAATCACTCCGTACGACGCGGGCGTTCTGACCAACGATATCGATCTCGCCCGCTATTTCGAAACGGCGGCGCGTGGCGCGAAGAAGGCAAAGAACATTGCCAATTGGATTCTGAACGATTTGCAAAGTGCGCTAAGTAGCTCAGAAAAAACGATCAATGATTGTCCAATTTCCCCGGAAGCACTGGATGAGTTGGTGATCTTGATCGATAGCGGAAAAATCAGCAGCAAGCAGGGAAGGGAAGTTTTTTCCGAAATGTTCGCAACTGGAAAGACCGCGGCTATTATCGTCAAAGAAAAAGGGATCGAACAGTTGAGCGATTCGGCGGCGATCGAAAAATTTTGCGATGAAGTAATTGGGGCGAACCCGAAACCGGCGGCGGATTTCAAAGCTGGCAATGCCGCATCACTCAATTTCCTGAAGGGTCAGGTGATGAAACTCTCGAAGGGCAAAGCCAATCCGCAATTGGTGGGAGAAATATTGGAGCGTAAACTAAAACAATAGTGCGCATTTTAATCGCGCCCGACAAATTTAAAGGCGCATTGGACGCGCGGGAAGTTGCGGAGAACATCGCGCGCGGCATTACCGGTGTTCTGCGGGGCGTAAGAATCGACATCCTGCCGATGGCGGACGGCGGCGACGGGACTGCGGCAGTCATCTCCGATGCGCTCGGCGGTTCATGGTTGGCATGCAAAGCGCACGATCCGCTTGGCCGGAAAATCGAAGCGCGTTATGCGTGGGTCGACAATCGAAAACTGGCGGTCATGGAAATGAGCGAAGCAGCCGGAATGCGGCGATTGTCGGCTAACGAACTTGATCCTGAGCGGGCGAACACTCTTGGCGTGGGTGAAATGATTTTGGACGCAGCCAAACGCGGGTCGACGAAAATCATCGTCGGTCTTGGAGGTAGCGCGACTAACGATGGCGGGTTTGGCATGGCCAAAGCAATTGGGTTTAAATTTTTTGATCAAGGTGGTAACGGAATCGAAAGACATCCCGACCTTTCATCACTCGCGCGGATCGAGTTTCCGCGGACATTGTCGCTGCCGAAAATTATCGCCGCAGTGGACGTGCGAAACCCATTGCTGGGCGAAAATGGGGCGACCTGTGTTTTTGGTCCACAAAAAGGCGCGACCGCGGATAAAATCGCTATTTTGGAGCGAGCTCTAGTGAAATTGGCCGACGTGGTTGCGAAACAATCCGGTTCTGATTATCGAAATGATCCCGGAGCCGGTGCTGCTGGAGGCCTTGGTTTTGGCCTAATGACCTTCTGCTCCGCGCAGATTCGGCCGGGCTTCGAGCTGGTTGCTGAGTTGGCGGGTCTCGAATCGAAAATGAGAGAAGCCGATCTGGTCATCACGGGCGAAGGTAGCCTGGATCGACAAACGTTGTCGGGAAAAACGCCGTTCGGAGTTGCTCAGCTGGCGCGAAAGCTTGGCAAGCGGGTCGTCTCGATGGTTGGCCGGGCGAGCGGAGAACGGGAAGTTCGTGATTTGTTCGATAAAATTTACGTCGTGAGCGATGCGCAATTACCCGAAGCCGAGAATATCGCGCGAGCGGCCGAGTTTCTTCGCGCCGCCGGAGGCGAGCTTGCAAAATCCTTCAACATTTAGCGTGCGGAAACGTCCAACAGAAGGTGATGGCAGTTCGCTCGCAAATTTCATAAGTTCTCCTCCGGTGCGATAATTTCATGCTTGAGCTTCCTCCAGATGCGGTAACTCCCTTTGTCTTTTCCGATCCCGCGGGAAAACGCTGGCCGCGATTGCGATTGACGCTGCTGCTAATCGGCGTGGTCGCATTCGTCGGCACAGTGCTGTTTGTGCAGACGCTCTTTGTCACACCCCAAATGCGCGTGCCGTTTTCGCTGCGCCAGTTAAAGGGCCAGCTCAAAGCATTGCAGAAGGTGAATCCGGCCGGCCCGGTGTCGCCGGCGTCGTTGTTGTGGCAAAAGTTTGGCGCGGCCAGGCTCGCGGCCAAGAAAGTCGCAACGCCGACTCCTGCACCTTCGGCCAAGCCTCACCGGAAAGCGCTGCCGAATGAAGTGCGACTCGCTTATTACACGAACGGGGATCCATACAGCTTTCTTTCGCTGGAGAAGAACGCCCCGTTAATCACGCATCTCTGCCCCGAGTGGATGTCGATGGTCAACGGAATGGGCGACATCCAAATCGACGCTGACAGCCGGCTTCCGAAATTTGCGGCCAGCAAAGGAATTGCGTTGCTGCCGCTCTTGACCAATTTGGTCGGCGATACCTGGCAACCGGAAGCAGTTGAGAATCTGGCGCACGGTCCGGCGGACCGGCAAGACCGATTTTTTGCGAAGGTGATTTCCGCTTTGCGCGATGCGAAAGCGGCCGGCGTCGTTATCGATTGGGAGCAGATTGATCCTGCATACAAGAAAGATATTACCGGCTTCATCGATCGGTTTTGTGATGCGCTGCACAATGACGAGAAAGAGCTGTGGCTGACGGTACAGGCCGGACAAGATCTCGATTATATCGATTTCGATGCGTTATCGGACAATGTCGATCGTTTCGTGGCGTCGTTGTATGATGAGACGTCGGATATTGATCCGGCGGGGCCGCTTGCATCGCGCGCTTGGTTTGAGGGTTGGCTGCAAGCGCTACTCGAAGGAAGTGATCCAGAACAGTGGGTCATTGCGCTGGGCAGCTACGGATACGATTGGACGATCGGCGGAAAGAAAGCAGACCTGATCAGTTTTCCGGAAGCGATGAGCCGCGCGAACAACGCGGACGTCGAGAGTGCGGAAGTGGCCGCGCCTGGCTACGACCCTTATTTTTATTTCGAAGACGGCGATAAACAACACGCAGTCTGGTTTCTCGATGTTGTGACGTTTCTGAATCAGGTCCGTGCCGTGCGCGACGCGAAAGCAGGCGGCTTTGCGCTCTATCGCCTTGGGACCGAGGATCCGGCGATCTGGGACGCGCTTGCTGTTCCGCATGATTTCAAATTCGATAAACAGACGAGCCAGGCCCTCGAGCTATTGAAAGGCACGGATACGATTACCGATGTGGGCGACGGAGAGATCGTGACGGTGGATGAAACGCGTTCCGATGGAATGCGAACGCTGTCGGTCGATGCCGATGGCTATCTGACCGCGAAGTATGCAAAATTTCCGGAGTTCCCGACCGTGTATCACCAGGGTGCAGGCGCAGAACATGAAGTGTCGCTGACCTTCGACGACGGACCCGATCCGGAATGGACGCCCAAGATTCTCGACATTCTGAAATCGGCCAACGTGAAGGCGGCGTTTTTTCTGGTGGGTGTGAATGCGGAGCGTTATCCCGGGCTTGTTAGGCGAATTGTCGATGAAGGCCATGAGATTGGAAATCATACCTATTACCATCCGAATCTGGCGCTTTGCTGGCCCGAGCACGTCCGCCTTGAACTGAACGCAACCCAGCTCCTGCTCGAAACGATCACCGGTCGCTCGACCACGCTTTTCCGGCCGCCCTACGCCGCGGATACCCAGCCGTCCCAAATCAGCGAGCTGGAGCCGCTTCGGATCGCGCAGGATTTGAATTATCTCGTGGTCATGGAAAACATCGACCCACAGGATTGGGCGAGGCCAGGCGCGGACATTATTGTTCAACGAGTAAAACAGCAACGGCGCGACGGCAGTATCATTTTGTTGCACGACGCGGGTGGCGATCGTTCGGAAACGGTTGCAGCGCTGCCGCGGATTCTAGATTGGTTACATACTCGCGGCGATACGGTCGTGCCGCTGAGCACGTTGCTCGGGATCACGCGCGATGCAGTAATGCCACCGTTGCAGCCGACCAACACATCATTCACCCGCGTGGTCAGCGGCACCGGTTTCAGAATTTTTCACGCGATCGAGGAATTTCTGTGGGCTTTCATGATTGTCGCGACCGCATTGGTGGTCGCGCGCACCTTGGTGGTCATCTGGCTGGCTTCCCGCTTTCGCGAAATGGCGCCGACGAATTTCTCGCAGCCTGTGAGCGTGGTGATGGCGGCTTTCAACGAAGGAAAAGTCATCGCCGGGACTTTGCGCAGTCTCTTGGATACCGACTTCAAGGGGGAAATCGAGATCATCGTGGTTGACGACGGCTCGCGGGACGAGACCGCGACCGAGGTTCAAAGGATTTCCGATGTCGATTCTCGAGTACGTCTGTTGCAACAGGAGAATCGAGGAAAAGCGCGCGCCTTGCAGCGCGCCCTGGCCGCCGTGCGTCATGGCATCGTCGTTTTTATCGACGCCGATACGCATTTTCAGCGCGACACACTTTCAGCGTTAATCGAACCGTTCGCGGATGAAAGTATCGGAGCGGTGTCCGGTCATGCCAAAGTGGGAAATCTGCGAGCATTTATCGCGCGCTGCCAGGCGCTCGAATATACCTGCGGTTTCAATCTCGATCGGCGTGCATACACTCGTTGGAATTGCATTACAGTCGTGCCCGGCGCCATCAGTGCGATTCGGAAAAGCGCGATCGATCAGGCCGGGGGCCTGAGTTTGGAGACATTGGCCGAAGATACTGACTTGACCCTGGCTTTGCACAAAGATCGTCAGCGCATCGTTTATGTGCCGCAGGCGGTCGGTTGGACGGAAGCACCTGAAACCGTGAGGACTCTTGCGCGGCAACGTTTTCGCTGGGCCTATGGGACTTTGCAATGTCTTTGGAAACATCGTGACATGGTATTCAACTGGAATTATCGCGCGCTTGGCTGGTTCAGTTTACCCAGCGTCTGGTTCTTCCAAATCATCCTGGTCGCAATTACGCCGATGGTAGATTTATTTTTGCTGGCATCGCTGCCCTTCGGCGCCTGGCGCGCAG
>DASPUI010000215.1:0-10394 GCA_035622995.1 Chthoniobacterales bacterium | reverse complement strand
GTTCGAAAGCAAAATAACTGTGATGAAAAAGGAGCATCTCGAACAGGATGAGCGCATTCGCGCCTTTAGCCCGCAGCCCCCGCCAGGCCAAGGCGCCCGGCGTCTGCTTTGAGCGCTGCGATGACATTTGTGATTACCTCGTCGAGGGGCAGGCCAAGTTGTTCGGCGCCCTTAACAATATCTTCACGACTCACCGCCCGCGCGAACGCTTTGTCTTTCATTTTCTTTTTCACGGCTGCCAGATCGACATCGTGGATGCTCTTCGTCGGCCTAACGAGCGCCACCGCAACCACGAAGCCGCTCAACTCGTCGACCGCGCCGAGTGTTTTTTCGAGCAGGGTTTCGCGCGAAACATTTGTGTAATCGGCATGGGAAAGGATCGCGCGGCAAGCCTCCTCGCTCCAGCCATTTTCTCTCAGCCATTTCACCCCGACGGAAGGGTGTCCCTCGGTCGCGTTGTGTTCCACATTCGGATGGCGCTCGTAATCCATATCGTGCAACAAACCAACGGCCTCCCAAAGATCGACATCTTCGCCGCGCATTTGTGCGAAATACTTCATTGAATCCGCCACCGCGTAACAATGTTTTCGCAGACTCTCAGATTTTACCCAATCGTGTAGAATGGTCAGCGCTCGGTCGGATAATGCCCCCATAGATTGTCTTTTATTCGCCGTGTTTGATAACCGTTATTAAGACTGCTGTCCATGAGCCATGCTATTTTCGTTACCGGAGGCACGGGCTACATCGGGAGCAGGTTGATCCCGTTGCTCATTCAGCGCGATCATCGGGTCAAGGCCCTGATCCGAAGAGGGTCGGAACGAAAAGTGCCGGTCGGCGCAGAAACCGTGATCGGCGATGCGCTGGAGCTGAATTCGTATACAAAAGAAATTTCGCCCGCGGACACGTTTGTGCACTTGATTGGCGTCCCTCACCAAGTCCGGCCAAAGCCCGACAATTTCAGGAGATCGACTTGGTCTCAATCGGGGTTGCGACAAAAGCCGCGCGCGATGCCGGCGTTCGACATTTTGTCTACCTCCGTGTGGAACTCCTTAAAGTGTCTTGAGATACTCCATCAGGTCGCGTTTTTGGCCGGGCGACAATTTTGTTCCGTAATCGTGACCTGAATTCGAGTTTCCGGTCGTGCCGGTGTCGAAAACGTAGCTGCCTTCATCAGTGTAGCCCATCTGAACTTCATCAAAGACTTTCGAACCGCGATGAAACGTTTTCGCTCGCTCGTTAGGCGAAGTTAACAGCTCGGTCATGGTTCGAACAGATCCATTATGGAGATAAGGCGAGCGCGCCCAGACACCGCCGAGCGCGGCGGCGACATATTTTCCGGTGCTGCGGACGCCGGGTTCCTTCGGCGGCTGGTAACCTTCAGTTTCAAGTTCGGCCAGAAACTTATTGAATCCGTCAGCGAGCTGTTGAGTGAACATTGCAGCTCGACTCGGGTCGGTCCCGATTTCCGCGACCGAATGGAGTCGCTGATCGCTTTCCGGGCCGCCATGACATGAATTGCAATTAGCGGAGAAAATCGGAGCACCTCGCTTCGCTGCTTCGTTGTCGATCTTGAATGGATAGTGGGGTGGTCGAATTTTTTCCGATGAATCGGTTTGGCGTTTGATCGTTGCGAAATCGAGGTCGCCGTGTTTGCCCTGGATCGGCGCGCCCAGGCCTAACGAGGCGAGCAGATTGCGCGCGATCGGTGATTTGGTATTTCCGTCCCAGTGCACCCAGGTCCGCTGATCAACATTCCAAACCAAACCGAATTTGATTGGCGAATAAGGTTGAGGCGAGTTGAGCAGGCTGGCGGCGAGCAGGCCAAATGCGTTATTGCGGCCGGGACCCGAAGCCGGAGGAACTTTCTCCGGCGGCTTGTCCGGAACATGCAAGGCAGCGCGCATGTTGTGAAATAATCGCAAGATGGAGTGCACTCGCTCTGCGAGATCGACATCGCCCTTTTCGAGAGATCGAACATCGAGGCGCACGTCTGCGTTGTCGATTCTGTGCAGATCGCCAGGCGCGACCTCATTGGCACCAAAGTGATCGGCTTTTACCGTTTCGAGGATTTTGGCTTCCTGGCTTTTCCACGCTGAATTGAGAGCTGTTTCTGCGTGATCGCCGTGCACGCCATTAGTCGCACCGACGTAATAGGCGAGAAACCGTTTCATGTTAGCGGGATCGGAAGTTTTAAACGTCGCAACCAGAACCGATCCGAAAAACGCCTCGACATCAAAATGGCTGGTCACGCCCAGAATTCGGATCGGTTCTTTAGACGAAGTTGAAGTGATTTGCGCCACATGACACGACGCGCAATTGATGCCGACCGCCGAAAGATTGCCGAGATGTTGAACATTCTTGCGCGAGAAACCAATCGGCCAACCGAATGCAGGATCGGGAATGAGGCCGAGGTGGCTCAGGTCCCAGGATGAAAATAGGTCTGGATAGGTCTTGATAAACGCCTGTAACACCGCCTCCGGAACGACCTCGGTGCTCATTGAACCATGAAGAAAAAACTGCAGATCGTCTTTCGACCAAGTAGGAACTTGCGCCTTTGCGACATCCAAATTGATCACCTGGATTGGTGGGCCTGCATCAGTTCTGTCGCCAGATATGACGCTCGCTAGAACGGACAGGATTATGAGCGATCGCGCGAACCGCATCGCCCTTCGTTTAGCGATTGGCATTCAAGATTTCAACGCGAATCAAACCGGTCAGGCCCGGATCACTCAGTAGCGCCTGGGTCCAGCCGTCCGGTCCCGGATAATAAAATTGTTCGTAGCGCCAGAGCATTTCGAGACGGGCACCACTGGCCTTTTTCCAAACCAGCCGATGATAAGTGAACCGTTTCCACCGTGGCGAGTGACCGGTCATGAAATTGATCTCGAAAAAATTTGGCCAGCTCAAGAGACTGCGCCGGACATCAACCGATGCCGTATCGCCACCTTGAGGCGCGACTGTCAGGTTTTCCGGGTCGGGCAATGGGCCGAAGGCGAAAACTTGTCCGGCATACGAAAGCGCGAGCTGGTTGTCCTTGGTGGTGCCAATGCTTGGTTGATCGCCTTTGATTTCAATTTCGTTCAAGCTCAATGAAACATCGTCGACTAGAAAAATCCCGCCGGTCCCGCTTCCTTGATAGGCAATCGTCTTTACCGCACGTGACTCGGTTTCGATCGTTCCAATTTGATCGATCGCAAGGGTAATGTCTCGACCGCGCCAGTACCAAAGAATCGACACAACAATGATCACGACCAGCGCGATCAGAATCTTTCGCATAATCTTCAGGCCGATTTCTTTTTCTGAATGTAATCGTTGACCTGCTCTTCCAGAATTTCCAGAGGCACCGCTCCATTTCTTAATACGGCCTCATGAAACTCGCGTTGGTCGAACTTTTCGCCCAGCTCCTGCTGCGCCCGGGCACGCAATTCCTGAATCTTCAACATCCCGACCTTGTATGAGCACGCCTGGCCGGGCGCGACGATGTAGCGTTCGATCTCGGCCTTGACTTCCTTTTCGCCCATTCCGGTTTTGTCGCGCATGTAAGTGATGGCCTGTTCGCGCGTCCAGCGTTTGGCGTGAATTCCGGTGTCGACGACCAAACGGACGGCGCGGAAAAGTTCAGCCTGCAATCGGCCCAAATCGCCGAACGGATCGTGATCGTACCAACCTGCTTGTTTGGCCAGCCATTCCGAATACAATGCCCAACCTTCGCCGTAGGCGGTGAAAGGAATCACTTTGCGAAATTGCGGAACGCTCTTCAATTCTTCGGCGATGGAAATTTGCCAGTGATGTCCCGGCACACCCTCGTGATATGCGAGCGTAGGCATGCTCCACTTAGGCACTTCGTTCATGTCGCGCAGGTTGGCGTAGAAAATTCCAGGCCGCGATCCATCCATTGCCCCGTTTTCGTAATACGCGCCCGGCGCAGTAATCTCTTTGAACTCGGGCACCCGACGAACCTCGATCTTCGCTTTCGGCGCGGTCAGGAACAGACGTTCAGTGCAATCTTCGATCGCGTGGTCGATAAGCCGTTTGTATTCGGCTAAAGCATCAGCCCGCCCGTTGCCGTCGTTGGAATAAAGAAATCGCGGATCTTTGCCGAGTTGATCCATTGAGGCTCCGATCGGCTGGCTGGCGAAACCGTTCGCGTCGAGCAAGATTCGCATCTCACCTTCAATTCGGGCGACCTCACGCAAGCCGAGCTCGTGTAATTCGTTAGGCTGGAGCGTGGTGGTTGTGTTGTCGCGCAGGCAATAAGCGTAGAACGCGTCGCCATCCGGTAATTTCCACACTCCGTCGTCGGTGGTCGTTTTCGGAAGAAGCGCAGTGAAATAGTCGATCAACTTGTGATAGGCAGGATAAACATTGTTCGTGATCGACGTTTCGACCTGCGTTTGCAGATCCGCGCGATCCTTGTCGCTTAAACTCGCAATTCTTGCCGCGCGTTCTTTGAACGAACTCGCGAGAATATTTTCCGCCGCTGGTTTAGCCACGAAATCGGTCATTTCCTTCAACACTTCCTCGACCACAAACCGCGGCGGTAAAATATTCTTCTGTTCCCGGACCCGCAGGCCTTCCAGGGTCTGGTCGAACTTTCTCGGCAACGCATCCAGTCGCATGACGTAGTAATCGCAGTCCTTTCGCTTCAACAGCCGATGCGAATTGACCATGAACGAGGGAAAATTGTTCTGGATGCCAAAGAGCTGATTTACTGGATAATCATGCCACTGCCATTTCTCGCCTTCGATCTCGTCCCGCAGGAACCAGTCCAGGATATGGGTGGAGAGTTTTTGCGAGGCCGTTTCTTTCTCCAGCGGGTACTCATGCAATTGTCGCAAGTCTTTTTTCCAGCGGTCGAACACCATTTGTTGATGGGCCGGCGACACGTCGCTCAGCTTCCCGTTGTGACCAGTAATTCCAAACTGCTCGACTAGTCCGAGCTGCGTGAGCAGCTCCGGCTCGCTGAAAATGAATTCGACGAAAACCTTCTCGTAGAAAAGACTCAGGCTCCACGGCCGGAACCAGACGAGGTTGACGAGAAAAATTGCAAGGCAGATCAGCGCGACCGCGAGGATTCCGCAAAACCATTTCAGCGTGCGTTTAGCCACGAGAAGATATGTGTTAACGGAAAATGGGAGCAGGGGCGAATGCACTCAAGCATCGCCGGACCAACAATTGTAAGTTGGTTAACTTTACTTGCCGATCAGGATACAAATGCCGGCCAAAATCGCCAAAATACCCATGATCACGCCGGGAATGACGAATCCGAACAGCATTCCTAAACCCGCGAGAATTAAATAAACCGCGAGCAACAACATTCCGATATTCTTAGTGAAGTTCATTGTACGCCTTTCGTTAGGCAACGATCATTCACAGTTTCGGTTCGAATGTCACGACGATTTTGTCAATTCGGCATTGGAGTTAGTTGCCAGTCTGGCTCAGACCGTTGAACATTGAAGTTTCCTTGTGAACACGTGGATCGGCACTTCTGGCTTTCAATACGCGGAATGGAAGGGAAACTTTTACCCCGAAGATTTGCCGACCGCTAAAATGCTTCCGTATTACGCCGAGCGATTTTCAACCACGGAAATCAACTACACGTTCCACCGAATTCCCGCGCCGAAGACGATCGACAATTGGAAAGCGCTGACTCCGGAGAAATTCTGTTTGGCGTTGAAAGCGCCGCAGAAAATCACTCACTGGTCGAAGCTTCGCGATTGTGCGGATACGCTGGACTATTTTTGCAAGGTCGCAACGGGCCTTGGCGAACGGCTTGGGCCAATTCTGTTTCAACTGCCACCGACCTTCAAAAAAGAGACCGATCTCCTCCGTTCATTTCTTCGGGAACTGCCGTCAATCCGCGCAGCTTTTGAATTTCGTCACGAATCATGGTTCGACGACGAGGTTTTTGACGTGCTCAAGTCGCGAAACGTCGCGCTTTGCATCGCCGACACCGGCGATCTGGAGACGCCAAGGCAGATTACCGCGGATTACGGTTATCTTCGGCTTCGTCGCGAAGATTATCAGAAAAAAGACGTCGAAATCTGGTCAACGTTTGTCTGCGAACAGAAATCGAATTGGAAAGACGCCTTCGTATACTTCAAGCACGAAGAATCTGGCACTGGCCCGAAACTGGCCAAACAAATGATCGAGTTGCTCGGCTAGCTTCGGCAAACTCAGGGCGTGACTGAATACGCGCCGGTTTCGAGAAGGCCGATCGCCGATATTTTTCGGCGAACTGCCAACATCGCAACACGACTCTGCGTTCGAAGAGGAATTCATCCAGACACGATCTCGTATTTGTCGATCGGGTCGGCGGTCGCGGCGGCGATCTGTTTTTGGAAATCAGGACATGTTCTCTGGCTCCTGATTATTGCGCCATTGTTCTGCTATTTGCGGCTCTGGCTCAATATGCTCGACGGAATGGTCGCGCTCGCTTCCGGGAAAGCGAGCGTGCGTGGTGAAATTGTGAACGATTTGCCGGACCGCGTTTCCGACGTCGTCATTTTCGTCGGCGTCGCGCACAGCGGGCTGATGAATCCATTGATCGGGTATTGGGC
The DNA here is from genome assembly GCA_035622995.1 of Chthoniobacterales bacterium. GTDB lineage: Bacteria > Verrucomicrobiota > Verrucomicrobiia > Chthoniobacterales > UBA10450 > DASPUI01. The sequence goes on along the minus strand of DASPUI010000215.1, from coordinate 3,834 downwards.
TGCGATCTTTGCGGTGTTAAGCGCATACGTCGGGCTTTTTGGACAAGCGGTCGGCCGGCAACGGCAATTTGGCGGAATCATGTCGAAGCCGTGGAGGATGGTTGCGTTGCACATTGGCGCCTGGTTCGCGCTGGCGTTTCAATTGGCCGACGCATCGATTCAATCGATAGCTGGCTTCACGATTCTCGATTGGACGTGTTTGGTCGTGATCGCAGGTTGTCTGCAAACAATTGTTGTTCGCTTGAAACGAATCCTTGTTGGGCTGCAAGATAACCGGAAATGATGTCCCCGCAGATCGCCCTGCGCGATCCGGTATTTCGCGCGTATCTCGTGATCGTTCCGCTCGCACTGGCGAGCGGCGGTGCGGCTCTTGGCTTTCTGAAGCTGATCTTGAAAAAAGAGATCGCGTCGATGTGGAAAACGTATCGTTCCTGGCTCGTCATTGCAGTCATCGGCTTCACCGTTGTTTTCCTGGGACGCGTGGCGACAATCGTTGGGATCACATTGCTCGCAATTTTCGCCTTCAAAGAATTTGCCCGCGCGTCGGGGCTTTATCGCGACTGGTGGATGACCGGTGCGGTCTATCTTGGAATCGTTGCAGTCGGCGTTGCGTCGTTGTTGTCCGATCAGCATGGCCTTGAGCCGGGAACCGATTGCTGCGGATGTCTTGCCGCGGTCCCGGTTTTTGCCATCGCATTAATTTTGCTAATCCCGATTTTGCGAAACCGAGTCCAGGGCGAGTTGCAACGAATGTCTCTCGCGATCGTCGGTTTCATTTACATCGGTTGGATGTTTGGCCACCTCGGCTTTCTGGCGAACACCATCAACGCCTACGGTTTTCTCTGCTACGTCATTTTCGCCACTGAACTGAGCGACGTGGCCGCGTTCACCTTTGGCAAAATCTTCGGCCGTCATGCCTTGCGGAGCCGGATCAGTCCGAACAAAACGTGGGAGGGCGCGATCGGTGCATTGGCTGTCTCAATGGTCCTACCGTGGCTGCTTCGATTTTCGTTTCCGTATTTTGGCGTCCGCCAATTGATTCTGACGGGATTGATCGTCGGAATTGGCGGGCAACTGGGCGATCTCTCCGTTAGCGTAATCAAACGCGACATCGGCACGAAAGATATGGCCGCAACGATTCCCGGACATGGCGGAATTCTGGACCGCATCGACAGCTTGATTTATGTCGCGCCGCTGTTCCTGCACATGGCCGGCTATTATTATCCATTGCGATGAAAAGGTGGCAGTACGATCCGGCGAGCGATCTCGACCGCACGTTGGTCGAGCGCCTGCGCCGGTTTCCCCGACAACCGGACATGCTTGTTTACGGATTGCGCTCGTTAGGCGCGCTGGTCATTCGGGCGTGGCTTCGGACTTATCATCGTTTCGAAATTGTCGGTCACGAAAATCTTCGAACGAACCGCTCGCTGGTGATCGTTGCGAACCATTGCAGCCATCTCGACGCGTTGTGCTTGCTCTCGGCTTTGCCGCTGCGAAAATTGCATCGCGCCTTCCCGGCCGCAGCGTCAGATTATTTTTTCCGAACCATCCCGCGACTTTGGATTGCCGCGGTGATTGTGAATGCGCTGCCTTTCGCGCGCCAAATGAAAGCGCGACAAAGTCTTTTGGTGTGCGAGCAATTGCTTGGCAGCCCTGGAACGATCCTCATCATTTTCCCGGAGGGAACGAGGTCGCCGACCGGACAAATCCAGGAATTCAAATCGGGAATCGGCGCGCTGGTGGCGGGGCGCGACGTGGCAGTCATTCCATGTTTCATCGACGGATCGTTTCGAGCGTGGCCGAAAGGACAACGCCTGCCGCGTCCGGCGAAAGTTCGCTTGATTGTGGGTGAGCCGCACACTTTCCGAACACGTAGCGCAGACAAGATCGAGATCTCATCGATCGCGATGGAGCTGCGGGACGCAGTTAACGACTTGAATCTGAAAAATGGAAGCCGTTGAGCAAACATTTGCGACCTGGGACGGGACCAAACTGTTTTATCGTGCCTGGATTCCGGAGCAGGCGACGAGTAAGGCGTTGCTGCTGTTTCATCGCGGCCACGAACATTCCGGACGCTGGCAGGAGACAGTTGATTCGTTAGGCCTAACGGACGTTGCCGTTTTCGCCTGGGACGCGCGTGGTCACGGCCGTTCCCCGGGCGAACGAGGGACGGCCAACCGTTTCACGGACGTCGTGAAAGACGTGAATTCTTTCGGCCGACACGTATCTGAGCGTTACGGGATTCCGTTTGAAAACATGATCGTTTTGGCGCACAGCCTGGCCGCGATCGCCGTGACCGCCTGGGTCCACGACTATGCGCCTCCTATTCGCGCCATGATCATTGCTACGGGCGCGTTTCACGTGAAGCTCTACGTTCCATTTGCCATCCCAGCGTTACGGATTCTTCGCCCGCGCTTCGTCAGGAGTTACGTGAAATCGAAAATGCTCACCCATGATCGCGAGCAAGCCGCGCTTTATGACTCCGATCCACTTATCTTCCGGCAAATCGCGGTCAATCTCCTGATCGACCTTCACAATACGGCAAAACGTTTGGTCGCAGATGCCGGTGCCATTCACACGCCAGCCTTAATAATCGGTGCCGGGCGTGATTACATTGTTGGCTTGAACGCGCAACGAAAATTCTTTGATCGGCTCTCTTCATCGATCAAACGAATGGAAGTCCTACCTGGCACCTACCACGCCATTTTTCACGAAAAGAATCGGCGAGACGTTGTCGCACTGGTCCGTCAATTTGTGGTGGAGCAGTTTTGGCGTCCGATTATTGCTCGATCGATGCGCGACGCCGACAAAACCGGATACACGTTTCACGAATACGATCGCATCAGAAACAACGGCAGCTTCAAGTTCGCGATTGCGCGAACCGGGGTCCGAATTGCCGGACATCTCAGTCGTGGAATAGGACTGGGTTGGCGTCACGGTTTCGACTCTGGTCTTTCACTTGATTACGTTTACCAAAACGAACCGCGTGGCGCGATCGGCATTGGTCGTTTAGTCGACAAATCGTATCTTAACAGCCCTGGTTGGCGCGGGATCCGCCAGCGCAAGGCGAACCTGGAAAAAGCACTGCGAAATGTGATTTGCCAAGTGTATCAGGAAAATCGCGTCGTTCGGATCCTGGATGTTGCGGCCGGAGCCGGTCGTTACGTGATCGAAACGATTGGTGCGCTGCCGCAGATTCCAATCGTAGCAAGCCTCCGGGATTACAAAACAGAAAACGTTGAAGCTGCGCGTGCCTTAGCCAGGAAATCCGGTCTAACAAATGTGCTGGCTGAGCTCGGTGACGCCTTCGATGCCACAACGCTCGCCGCGCTCCAGCCGCGGGCAACGATTGGGATTGTTTCGGGTCTCTATGAGTTGTTTCCGTCGAATGAGGCGGTTTCGAATTCGTTGCGCGGTCTGGCCGGCGCGCTCGAGCCGGGAGGTTACCTGATTTACACCAACCAGCCCTGGCATCCGCAAATCCAATTCATCGGGCATGTGTTGCACAATCGCGAGGGCGAGCGCTGGATCATGCGGCGGCGCACGACCGCGGAGATGGATGAGCTCGTGCGAACGGCCGGCTTCGAAAAGATCGACATGGAAATCGACGAATGGGGAATGTTCTCGGTTTCAGTAGCGCGACGTGCGAGTTAAAAGCAGCAAAGCGTTGGCGACGTCCATTGGGCTTTCGGCGCTATTCCTAATCGTTTACGGAGGCTGCAACTGGATCAGCGCTCGTCGTGCGAGTGTCGGCACGTTTTATTTTGATTGGGAACGCAAGATTCCTTTCGTGCCTTTTTTTATTTTGCCCTACATGTCGATCGATCTCTTCTT
>DASPUI010000214.1:0-8254 GCA_035622995.1 Chthoniobacterales bacterium | reverse complement strand
GGCTGCGCCACCAATGTAGCCGGCCACATCGCGAACCAAGAACCACGAAGCGGCAGTGATCGCGAGAACAACGATCGCGGCGACCCGCCAACCGCGATGAGTGCCGCCGGGCCGCCACGCCCGGGCCAGGACCAGGACGGGTGAGACAACTGCGACAAACAGGAAAATGTGATTGAGCTCCACGGATGAGAAGGGTTGACGTTTAACGTTTGATGTTTGATGTCAAACACCGAAGCTGGATTTCAACTTATGCGAATCACGGTGACCGATTATCTCGACGTTGTTTCTTCGTGGTGCTTTTGGTCCGAACCGACCTGGGCCGAATTAAAAAAACGGTACCAAGGCCGCGTTGAGTTTCAGTGGAAAATCGCGCTGATGGATCCAACTGGATTGCCGGTCTCGCGCGAACAGGAACAATGGTTTTATCGCCGAAGCGGGATGATGATGCGATCTCCGTTCATGCTCAACACGGATTGGTACGATCCAAAGTTATCCGAATGGCTCGCGCCGAACTGCGTTGCCGAAGCGGGCAAAGATTTTGAAATCAAAGGCGACGAGATTCGCTTGGCGATTGCTCAGGCCGCTCTGCGCGAAGGGAAACAAGTCAGCGATTGGGACGTTGCGGCAGAAGTTGGCGCGAAGGCCGGGAGGATGGAAAAAAAGAAACTTCTGGATCGGGCCAGGTCCCCGGAAGTGGAATCGCGGGTCCGCGCGTCGACCGCAGACTTCCGGACGCTTCAGGTGACGCAGCGACCAACTTTTTTAATCGACACCGAAATTGGGGATCGGGCCGTCTTTTCCGGAGTAGTAAAACTGGAACCGATCGCGGCCACGCTCGACAGTATGCTCGATGATGCGTCAGCTTACGCCGCACACCAAGCGCACTTTGGCGATCCACCCCGAAGCTGATTCCGATTGAGAAATTCGGCACGGCAGCTAAACTTCGGCGTACCATTTGCTAATTCAATCAACTCGAATCAGATTCATCTTGCCAGCGCAGAAATGTTGCCTACAACTTCCCTCCGGCTCGCGATTATTTATACGAGCACGTCGCCGCGGTTATCGCATCCACGGCGAGGCCGAGTGCGTCAGCGACTTCGAGAAGGAGCGCGGGCGATTGCGATGAAGAGAAAAACGGCGATACGATGCACTCTCGTGTCGTCGGCCAGGAGATTGACTTAATCTGCAACCACAATTTCGTGTAAACGGCCGGATTCGCGCGCGCGAAGTCCGGGTTATTTTGGGGGCATCCGGCCAGCAGCTGGGCGTGATGAAATTGTCCGATGCGTTGCGGGAGGCGCAAACTCGCGGGCTCGACCTGGTGGAGGTCGCGCCGACCGCCAATCCGCCGGTTTGCAAAATCGTCTCGCTTGGAAAATTTCGCTACGATCTGTCCAAGCATGACAAGGACAAGAAACCGACCGGCTCAAAATTGAAGGAAATCAAATTCCGGGTCAACATCGACGAGCACGATTACCTGACCAAGATTCGCCATGGCGAAGAATTTCTCGATCGGGGCAACAAAGTCCGGGTGCAATTACAATTTCGCGGACGTGAAATGGCGCACCAGGAATTCGGGATGCACTTGATGGAGAAAGTGCGCGACGATTTATCCGGCATGTCGCAAGTCGAGATGGAGCCGAAGATCACCGGGCGAAACGTCACCATGACATTGACGCCGCTGCCGGCGAACAAACGCAAACGGCGTTTTGCACCGCAGTCCAAGGAACCAATCGGTTCGAACGGAAGCGATTCGTAGCAATCGCCGCTTTCGCGTTAATCGGCTTAGGGCTTCTTTGGCGGTTGCGCTGACGACTGCGGATTCGGAATCCCGCCCGGCGAAGTTGGTTGCGGTTGGGCTTGCTGTACCTGGAGTAAGCGTTGCTTGCGTGCCGTTGCTTCCTGGTTGTCGTGTTGGATTTGCAACACCTTGTCGCAGTCAGCAATTCCATTCGCGATGTCTCCCTTCACTTCGTAGATGTAACTCCGATACAACAGGTAATGCGCCTCATTCGGCTTGCGTTTGATTAACTCATTATAATCGGCCAGCGCGTGGTCGTAATCGCCCAGCATCATTTCCGCGTAGCCGCGTCGCTCGAAAATACCCTGATCGTCCGGCGTAACGTCGAGGGCCGCATTGTAATCAGCAATCGCTTTCTGGTACTGTTGCTGTTGGGTCAGGGCATATGCTCGCTGTTGTAACGCTGCCGAAAGACTCTTGACGTTCCGACGATCCAACTCTGACGCTTTTCGAAATAAATCGACCGCTTTGTCGTAATCCTTATTTTTCAGCGCCTCCGCGCCCTCTTTCGTGAGCTTGGCCGACTCCTTGTTTCCTTGAGCGTCAACGAAATTTGGGATCGCTGCGAGTAGCACTCCCAGCGTACACAATAGACAGATCTTTTTCATGGTAAGTAATTTGACGAAGGCTGCAGTAATTAATTCGCGCCGTCAGGGCGAAGCCGGTCGCCAAAACGTCGCGTTTGTTATGTTTCCTCTACCGAAGATGGCTGGTCAATGTCGATCTTTTGTTCCGGCTCGGTCTCCGGTTGGGCCGGTCCAGCTTCGTCTACCCGGCTGATCCGCTCGGCTCGTCCCGTTTTTTCGTTGATGTCAATCATTGCACCGCGCAATCGTACTTCGCCCGCTGCCACTGGAAACGCCGACGGCAGATTTGAAAGAAAGCGATTCATGATTGGCTCGATCGCCCGTCCGAGAATCGAGTTAATCGGCCCGCACATTCCGGCGTCGCAAAGAAATGCCGTGCCGCCCGGGAAAATTTGTTCGTCCGCGGTCTGCACATGCGTGTGGGTGCCGATTACGGCAGAGACCTTCCCATCTAAAAAGCGGCCCATTGCGATTTTTTCGCTCGTGGTCTCGCCGTGAACGTCGACCAGGATGCTTGTCGTATCCCGGCGCATCTCCGCGATGGCAGAATCGATCGCGCGAAAAGGATTTTCCAGGATCGGTTGCATGAACGTTCGGCATTGGACATTGATCACGCCGATTTTGCCTTTCGCCGTCTCCAATACAATTGATCCGCTTCCCGGCGCGCCATCCGGATAATTTATCGGCCGCAACAGCCGCGGCTCGGTATTAATAAATGAGAGAATCTCTTTCTGGTCCCAAATATGATCGCCAGTTGTGATGACCGAAACGCCCGCCCGCAGCAAATCGATTGTGATTTTTGAAGTGATTCCGCGTCCGCCCGCTGCGTTCTCGCCATTCACTACAATGAAGTCTATGCCATGCTGCTGTTTCAATTCCGGCAACCGCGCGATCACTGCCCGCCGTCCGGGTTCGCCAACGATATCGCCGAGAAACAGCACTCTTAACATTCTGCGATCTTCGTATTAATGGCGGCAAAATCCAGTTATCGATGCTTCATTGGTCGTCGTGAGAAAGTTCGTTGCCGCTTTCGTGGTGTCCTGGTCGATCATTCAAGCTTCGATCGCGGCCGACCATCTCGGCATTCTCGGGAGCAAACCGAAATGGAGTGTCCTCGAAAATTATCAGCGAACGATTACGCACGACGACTTCGCGCATCTGATCAATGACGTTTATTGCACCCATGGCCTGGCCGATGACCTGATCAAGATCGACAACGACTCAGCGCAGATCTTGAGAAATCGCGAAGCGCAAACTTTCTTTACCCTGCGATTCGCGCCAAACAGAGAAGCGCGCGAACCCATCCCGCGACTTTGGCGGCCGGCAAAATCGCTGCCGCCGGAGAAACGAGGCAAGCCGCTTTCGAATTTACGGGTTGCGCTCGATCCCGGCCATCTGGGTGGCGAATGGGCGAAGATGGAAGAGCGCTGGTTTCAGGTGGAAGACTCCAAACCGGTAACGGAAGGCGATCTGGCGCTGCGCGTGGCACGGTTGCTGGCCCTGAGATTAAGATCGTTAGGCGCGAAGGTCTTCCTGGTTCGCAACCGCGCCGAACCGGTCACCGTGAAGCGCCCCGACGACTTCGTCAGCCTTGCTCGCAAAATATTAATCCAGAATGGAGTTCCGCGACCCCGTGATGAAGTGCTTAATCCCGAGGATCCGCAAAAGGAACGAACGATTCGCTGGCAAAGCGAGATGTTGTTCTATCGCTACAGCGAAATTCGGCACCGCGCACTTCTGGTCAACACGAAGCTGCATCCCGATCTCACCCTCTGTTTGCACTTCAATGCCGAAGGTTGGGGGGATCCGAATCATCCGGACCTGATCGATAATAATCATCTTCATCTGCTGGTGAACGGTTCGTATTTGAAAGACGAACTCGAACTTGACGATGAGCGCTTCGAAATGATTCGGCGGCTTCTCAGTCGGACTTACGATGAAGAACTGCCGCTGGCCGACTCGGTTGCAGAGTCGATGGCAAGGGCGACTGGTCTTCCAGCATACCAGTACCCGACTACGCAGACGACCACCAAGGTTGGAGCGAGCGGTTATGTTTACGCGAGAAATTTGCTCGCCACGCGGCTGTATCGATGTCCGGTCGTTTACTGCGAGCCGTACGTAATGAACAGCAAGGAGGCATTCGCGCGGATCGAGGCCGGCGATTATGAAGGCACCCGCACCGTCAACGGCGTAGAGCGTAAAAGTATTTTCCGCGAATACGCCGACAGCGTGGCGGATGGGGTGGCGAACTATTATCGGAACGCACGCGGTTACAGCGCTTCGACCGCTTCACGAATGTCGTCGATCGTGACGTCGCTCGATAAATAAGCCGAGCCGATCTTTGGCGTTACGACAAATCGGATTTCGCCCTGCTCAAACTTTTTATCGAACTTGATCGCCTTGAAAATCTCCTCGCGTGGAAAATCGCCGGGCAGGGAAGTCGGCAGATCGAATTTTCGCAAAAGGTCGACCATCGCATCCCGTTCGGCACTCGTTAGGCCGGCGCATTTGATCGAAATGGCGCCGGCCGCAACCATGCCGAGGCTGACCGCCTCTCCATGGAAAAATATTTTGTAATTTCCCGCCCGTTCGATCGCATGTCCGATCGTGTGTCCGAAATTCAAAATCGCGCGCGCGCCCGTTCGATCCAGTTCGTCCTTTGCGACAATGCGCGACTTGATCGCAATGCTGCGCTGAATGATTTCGATCAGATCGATTTTTTTCGGGCCACTATTCTTCAGTTCGTTGAAAAGCTTCGCGTCCGCGATGATCGCCTGCTTGATAATCTCGGCGAAACCCTGCCTAAATTCGCGCGGCGGCAGAGTTTTCAAAACTTCAACATCGTCGATCACCAATGCCGGGTGACGAACGGCGCCAAGCAGATTCTTCCCGGCGCGCGTGTTGACGCCGGTCTTGCCGCCGATCGAGCTGTCAACCATTGCCAGGAGCGTTGTCGGAATTTGCACGTGCGGAATTCCACGTTGAAAAATGGCAGCGACAAACCCGGAAATATCTCCGATCACTCCGCCGCCAAGCCCAACTACAAACGAACTCCGATCCAAACCGGCTGCGATCATTTCATCGCAAATTTTACCCGCTTGAGCGAGGGTCTTAAACTCCTCGCCAGCTGGAATCTTGATCAGGACCGGCTGAAATCCAGCATTCGTTAGGCTGGTTGTGACACGTTTGCCGAAAATCGGCGCGATGTTCGCATCCGAAATAACAGCACATCGCTTTTGGGAGACGTGTTTCGCAATTATCGATCCGACCTGATTAAGTAAATTCGATCCGACGACTATTTCACTGCTAAGATTTCCGGCATTGGAGTGCATTAGCCGGTAGCCTACGGATGACACGGATCCGGATGCCACCGAGGTGAGGCCACTTCCGAACTACCGTCTGCACATTTGGCATTAGCGTCGGGATTATCGCTGATGAAAGTGCTCCAAGACAAAGTTTCGGTGTGGCAGTCCGCAAACACTGCGTTGATGCGCGTACGATTACTGTGCGTGCCGCCTGCAGCCGGACCACCAGGCCAGCTCTGCCCCCCGTTATAAACTTTTGGCAGTCTTAAGCCAACGGCTGCGCCAGCCGTTCCGCTAAAAGTAACTGAGGTACCATTCGTCTGAGCCGGTGCAAATAAAATATACGCCGAAGGATTTTGAATCTTGTCACTAAGCAACCCTTCTATTCCTGCCGAGGTTCCAGAGACATTTCCGTAAGCACCGCCGTTGATACCGTAACTAACTGGGGAATTCGTGGGGTCCTCAAGAGGCGGTCGCTTGTCGAACGGCGATTGGAAAACTTTCCACGCCGGAATGTATTTTGGTTCTAACTGAGACATCCAGGCTCCCGCGTTGCCATCGAAAATGGCGCCGTCGTTGTCGTTCATGTACATTTGAGTGGCGAGCCCGATCTGGCGGAGGTTACTCATGTCCTGGGCGGCGCGTGCCCGTTCCTGGACCGAATTGAAGACGGGGTAGGCGATCGAGACGAGGGCTGCGATGATCGCGATGACCACCAGCAATTCGATCAAAGTGAATCCAGCCGCTATTTGTTTCCCCATTTCGAATTGGGTTACGGTAGCGATTTCAGATTCCGCACGAAAGGGAAAATCGGAGTTGGGTTTATCCGCGAAAGCTTTCAGAGTTGACAAACCGCCCCTGGCTCCCGTGTATGTAATAAGTTATGCCCGAGCCCGATGATCAAGCTCAGCCGCCGCCACCGCCTTCGTCAGCCTCCGGTGAGCCATCTTCGATGGATTTGCCGCCGAATGTCGCTGCGGCCATCGCCTGTATTCCGCTGGTTGGAGGCATCATCTTTTATATTGCGGAGAAACGGAACGGCTTTGTTCGCTTTTACGCGATGCAATCGATCATCTTTGGTCTGGCTTGGCTGCTATTCAACATCGTCTCAGCTGTCATCAGCGCGGTTTTCAATGCGGTTCCGGCCCTCGGCGGGATTCTGGTCTTCTTTTGGTCAATCATTGCCGCGTTAATCCAGATCGCGTTCATCGTGCTCTGGATCATTGCGACGGTAAAAGCGTTCACCGGCGCGCGGTGGGAAATTCCATACGTCGGGCCAATGGCCCGCAAGCAACTCGAAGGTAAAACCGCGGCCAGCTGATTGCAGGGGCGCGCGTTCCGTCGCGTCCAGTGTTATCAATTTCGCCCGATCAACTTCACCACGACTTCAGTGAGAACCAATTCATGCTCGAGTTGCGTTGTCACAAGCTGAAGGTTTGCCTGCAAACAAGCTTCCATGCCGTCCACCAGTTGAGCCGTCTCAAATCGATGCGCATTTTGAGCGGCGATACCGAGCGCGTAGGCGTTGATCGACCCGTCCTTTTTGCGCGGCAGATGTTTGGTCGCAGCCGCCGGCAACCGATTTAGCGTCGAAATAAATTGAAATGGTTCGCCCGGCGGCGGCAATCGGTGCCGTTCCATTAAATCTTTTGCCAACATCAAATTTCTGACGGTCGGCAAGATTGCAGCCAACAATATGCCGATCGCCTTTTCACCCTGGTCGAGCAAACGCCTGACGAGTTTAAGCGCGCGCTCGAGATCTCGTTCCGCCAGCGCGTTTCCCAGTTCAAAAATAACTCCGGCGCGCGAAAGCGGCACCAAATCGCGAACGAGATGGACTTTTACCCGGCGTTCATGCCCGAGACACAAATCGATCTTCTCCAATTCGTTGTCGATCTGGCGTTTGTCGCCACCGGTGAGCAAGACAAAAAGCTCGAGAGCATCGTCATCGAACTGCAACTTTCGTTTCGCGGCGCGCGCGGTTGCGATTTCGGTCGCTTCTTCTTCCCAGCCGCTGCGATTCGAGTCGAGTTTATCGAAGACTTGGAGCTCGGCCCGTTTGGCAACAGATTTGTAAAAAGAACGCCGCTTGTCTACGTCAGTTGCGCTCAAGAGAAATGTGATTCCGTCGGCGAACTCCTCGCCGATTACTTCCGTTAATTCTTCCAACGCCGACTGAACGCTGGCCGCACGCGCTTTTTGATCGTCGCCGAGAAAGTTCGCGTTCTTCAGCCAAACCAGCTTGGCTCCGCCGAAAAATGGCAGGGTGTGGAGCGCCTCGATCGTCAATCTTATCCGCGCGCCCGCCTGTTCGGCGTTGTCGACTGCGCCGTCGATCGTTTCCAGTCCAAAATCGCCCGCATCCGGTGGCGTTAATTTTGCCGCCAGCTCCGCGGCCGCGCGCTTGACTTCGGATTCATCCGAACCAACCACCGCGTAAATGTTGGCCGTGCTGGGTTTGGTTCTGGCTTTCGGCATTGCGACTTGATCGCATCGCACGAGCGGGATTACAAGGTCGAGAGATGGCAGATTCGGATGAAGTCAGCGACGAGATTCGATTA
>DASPUI010000213.1:0-8682 GCA_035622995.1 Chthoniobacterales bacterium | reverse complement strand
TTCATCCGGGATCCGGATCTTCTGAAACGCCCGGGTACCTGCGAATTCGTGATAGCGAATCCAGCCACTATGCGCGTTCAGACCGATCCACGCCGCGGCGCAGAGAACAAAAGCCCATCCCGCGGTTTGAATCCTGCCATTGGACTTGAGCGCGAAACGATGAAAGAAGACGTCGTTTGTCTTAAGCAAACGCCAGATCTTCAGAGTGAGAAAAGTCGTGACCGCGGCGCAGCCCAGCGCCATTAGAAACGGCACAAGCCCATAAACATCTCGCAGTGCGAGGAGGCTGCCGAGAAAAACCACAGCCCCAAGAATCTCTTCCGACCACGTAACCGAGTAGTGTATTGAAGCCGTGGGCGACGTCGGAACCGTGATGCTTGGCTTTCCAAAGCCAAGGTAAAGAGCGTCGTTCGGGCAGACGCTGATACAATCCATGCATTTCATGCAACCCGCATCGACCACCATCTGGTGCGCTTTCACCTCCGCATGGACCAGAACATTCGACGTGCAGGTCGCAGTGCAATGTCCGCACTGATTGCAGGCATCGGTTACCCGGATTCTCAGCGGCGCCAGCTTGTCGGCCAGGCCAAAGAATCCTCCGTAAGGGCAGGCATACGTGCAGAAACCTTTTTGGCCCAGAAAATACACGGTGAGGAACCCGCAAATAATAAGAAAAGGGATGGCGACCCCAACAGAAGGGAAAGTTTCCCAAAATTTACTGGTCATAAGATGGTTAGTGAATTTTGGGATGAGTGGTCCCGTCTCCGAGCTGAACAACCGTTGCCGCACTGTAGGCCAGACAAACATGTAGAGGGCGGCAATGAGCGGGACGTAAACCAGGAGCCGCGACCGAAAAGGCTGCGGCTTAATGCCAATTTTCTTGAGCATCCATCCGCAGAAATCCTGGAGAGCGAGAATGTGACAGCCCCAGCCGCAAACGAAACGCCCGAGGATCAGGGTTGCCAGGATCGCCAAAGCGAAAAAGATAAAGCCGGCATTGATCGCGCCGTTCTGGAGGGTGTACATCGTTTCGGAAGGCTCGATCGGTGAGACAGTCCGGCCAGTAATGCGCCATTGAAAAATGTGAGCCACCATCAACAGGTTCACGAGAATGAGCACAGCCGCGCGCCAACGGCTGGTTTTCGACTTGCGCATGCCGATCGGCGGAGAGCCGGAAGGGCCAGTTCCCAGGGACCGGATGGTTCCATGGCTTTGCGATCGACGATCCTGGCAACCGGTCTTCACAATTTCTCTGGTTCCAATCGCTTATCGAAAAAATATCGAAAGCAGTCTCGACTTTTTCGCACAATTTGGATAAGCAATCATCTTTTTATCCATCCGAGGATTATCATATGTTAAAGAAAATATGCATTTGTATTGCGCTCCCGCTGCTTTCCCTTGCTGGCCCAACGTCCGCTAATCCCACAGCCGAGAACTCTGGAGACACCGGAATCCTCGAAAAAATGATCGCTTCGAACGGAAGAGTCACGATCACCATTAATCTGGCTTCCCTAAACCGGGGCCCGTCGGCGGAAGGAAAACCCGAACTGGAGACGGTAGATTTCGGAGTTGGAGCCAGTTCATTTTTCACGATCTTGGTGTTTAACGATGTTCTCCGGACGACGTTGCCGGGTTCGCTTGAGCTTGTTCCGTCAGGTTCGTCAAAGCTTACCAAGTTATTCGGCTCATCGTTCAACCAACTGGTCGTCGAGAGAACTGCTCTTGGCGGAACATACGATCTTGTCGTCCGTGATGGGAAAAGTGGGTTCGTCTTTTTCAACGTTGAAGGGGACCACTACGATTACAATCCAATCAATCACTTGCTCCAGATCAATGGCGGCAGGTTGCTGGTATCGGATGAATTAGCACAGCAACTCGGGCGCAAGGAGAATGCCCCTCTCATCGTTGGAAGTATTGCGATCACGACGACGATGGACCTAATCGAAACGACAAAGCTCAGCAACGGCGCCGTAGTGTCGGCAGAGCTGCCTTCGGCTGACTCCGGCGCCGGTGCGGGAAGCAGCCCTAACGCTACATTGGTTCCAGGCCCGGATGTCATCGTGGGTGATTTGCCTGCGTTAATCCAAACTCAGACTGGAAATGTGAACGGCTTCGTCGGTCTGTCTCTGGGTACCACCTCTTGTAACAACGGCAATCGACCACTCGACTGGTTTGCGTTGCCGAGTTCGAACGATCATCCTGTCATTCCGCAAAATCTTTATCGAATGAGCGGCGGCACAGTCAACGCCGACCGCTTCGAGCAAATTGGACAATCGTGGCTCAAGCATGCTTTCGAGGCATTGGAAGACGACGACTGCAGTTTTGGCTGCAACACAAGTCATTGCACGACGGGCACGCATCTGTGCGAGGGATGTTCCGATCCTTATTCGGCGAGCCTAAACGGAAGCCAAACCAGCCTGGGTTCGCGTGCCTGGGTTAATCCTTTTACCGGCTCCTTTCCCACTAGCCCGAATCCAAACGATCATACTGGTCACGTCCACGATGTGACTTCGCACCGGATTCTGGTGAACATGAACGACCTGAACACCACCCTGAATCCCGGCGCGACCTACTATGGTGAATCTCAGTACGTCACTCCGCACGAGTATACCTGGTGTCAGGCTCATCCCGGGCAATGCAACATGTACAACAATGTCTCCTACCGTCAGTTCCTTGTTACCGGCACGAGTAACTTTACGTTTACTCCGTCTGGCGCCACGGTACGAACCACTCCCGCCATTTACGCATGGACGGGAGCAACCATTACTCGCTTCGAACCCGACCCGGGGAACGACGGCATTGGTTTCTTGGGTTACAAGGTCACAAACCCCACTACTGGTGTCTGGCACTATGAGTACGCGGTTTACAACGAAAACCTGGATCGCGCCGTCCAATCGTTCAGCGTCCCCTTGGGCTGCGGGGTCACGGTGAGTAATCTGGATTTCCATGCTCCGCCGCAACAGCCCGGATGGGCCAATGACGGAACGCAGAACGACGCCGGTTACAGTAGTACGCCGTGGTCTTCGAATCAGACCGCCAGCACCCTGAGCTGGTCGTCCGAAACTTTCGCTCAGAACCAGAATGCGAACGCGATCCGTTGGGGGACGTTGTATAATTTTCGATTCGATTCGAATCAGCCACCCCAAGCAGCGAATGCCACCCTTGGCTTTTTCAAGACCGGGTCACCTATTACCGTTGCCATCCAGGCGCCCGCTTCGAACTGCGGCATTAACCTCGTGAGCGCCTCCTCGCGCTTGACTCACGGGTCGGCCGGCGACTTCGACATCAATATGCCGGTCACCGGCACGTCGGGAGTGGAAGATCGCAGCTCGAGCACTTACAACGCCGTCTTCACATTCGACGCTCCGGTGACTTCCGGATCAGTGACCGTGACGAGTGGAACGGCTACGGTCGGTGCGATTACGTTCAGCGGCAACGAAATGAGAGCCGCGCTCACGGGTGTTACGGATGTTCAAACTGTCGTTCTGCATACGTCGAACATCAACGGAGATGGGCAGGCTCATGGTGACGTGTCATTCAGCTTCCTCATCGGCGACATCGACGGAGACCGCACGGTCGGCACCACTGACAAAAACTCGCTTAGCGCCAACAAAGGTCTGCCGGTCACGGGCGCCAACTTCCGCAACGACCTTAATTTAAGCGGCGTAGTCGACAAGCCAGACCAGGCCTTGTTCAATGCAAACAAGGGTCATCATCTCTAATTGTCTGATTTCGGGCGGCAAATTTTTGAGGATCTGACAAATAGCCGGCGAACCGACTCCGTTGGTGGCTCGCAAGAGAGCGCCGGCGAAATGCAAAAGGAGAGTTACTGTCCCAAAGTACAATCCGGCTTAACATCCTGTGCGTAGATGTCACCGTCGTCGCTGCGTCCATCGCTCCAGACCGCCAGCGCCCAACCGACAGTCGAGAGAGTTACGTCGAGACGCGATTTGGAAGAGAGGATCGACGAGACATAGAACACGGGGCATATCAGGTTGGAATTTGGATCCAGCTTGGCCGCGTAAATCGAGTCCTGCGCGAACGTCGGCTCGGAAGACCAGAAGACCATCGGGCCGTCGGACATGAAAACGCTCGCCGTGTTGATCACTGCCGAGGAAGTAAACGGCTGCACGACGACGCCGAAATCGCTCCACTGCCGATTTCCGCTGGCGTCGAATTTCTGTCCGTTGATTCCTTCATTCGTTAGGGGGCCTTCCAAAATTTCGTCCCAGAAAAGATAAGTCGAGTCGGTTGCCGGATCATAAGAGACCGTCGGGTTGACTTGGTCATGCGCCGAATTGGTCGAACCGGGAACACCGTTGTGCGGGAAAGCTTCGCTGCCATCGGAGAGAATGTGCTGCGCGAGCGATTGCAGCGGACTTACCTGATACCAGCCGAAGACCGCACCGCCGGCGCCATCGGTCACAAACGCCGGGAAGTTTCCAAACTGAAGCGAACCACCGTCGAAAACCGTCACGTTGTTCGCGCCCCAGAGGAGACTGCCGTTGGAAGCAATTTTGTTGGTAATGAGATATTTCGGAGCGGAAAATCCGGCCGAGGAAACCCAGGACACGATTACCGAACCGTTGTCGGAACCGTGCATGTCGGCCAGAGAGTAAGTCGTGCCGCTCGGGGCGGAAATAGTAATTCCATAAGCGCCCCATTGTTTCGCGCCACGTGGCGAAAGCTTCTGAAATTTCAGGTTACTTCCTTCGATCCATCCGATAACGATCGAACCATCGGACGCCGCGGCGACTTTCGGGTTACCGAGGAAGTCGGTGCTGCGAGTCATCTGGCGTCCGAATTGGCCAAAGAGCTGGTCGCCCGTCGGGCTCACCTTGGCCACCGTCACGGTGATGTGGCCGCGCCGGCGATCGTCGAGGAAAGCGAGCAGCGCGTTGCCTCGCGGATCGACATCCAGCCCGTAGTCCTGGGTGGAACTCATTCCGAGATCGGCAATGCGAATGCCGCCTGCGGGAAATTGCGCCAGGCCGGTCGCGTCGAGTCGCTGCAGGAAAACGTCGTAGCCGAACGGTGGATTTCCGTCGGGATCGTTATCGAACCAGCTGATGTAGCAGCCGCCATCAGCCGTCGGACGGATTTTCGGTTGCACCTGTTCGTCGGGCTTCACCGCCACCCCCAGGTTGACCATCGGATCGGAACTCCATTGCGCGGAAGCGCGATTGGACCAGCCGAGGGTGAGAAGAGCAAGCGAAGCGGTGACCAGCAATTTTCTCATTGAATTGGATTTCGTTAGGGAGTCGACCTCCCGACGTAAAAAAGGAGATTGCATCAGCTTCAAAATTTTAGTCGAGCATTTTCCTGGTCTCCCAAGTAACTCTTGTTCCAAGATCGTCGCGCGCGGAATTGTTATGCCTAAACTTTGCCACCTGAAATCAAACAACTAGGCCGCGAACTGACAAACCAAACTGACAACTTGGTGCTCGGGGCGGGACTTGAACCCGCATGCCTTTCGGCATACGCCCCTCAAACGTACGTGTCTGCCATTCCACCACCCGAGCGTGCTGGCCAAATTTAGCCAGGAACACACGAAAGCAACAAACCTGATATGAAATTGTGGTTGCAAGGTCGACGGCATTGCAAAATCGATCGCGACGAGAAGACCATTTGAAGGAACGCGGACTGCTTGGGAGAGTAATCGGAGATGGAGATCTCGCCGCAACGCCCGAATCAAGATTGGATCAAGGTCGATCTGCACATTCACACTCTCGACGACCCGAAAGATGTAATCGATTACTCGGCTCACCAATTGCTCGATCGGGCGCAGTCGTTAGGCTTCGGCGTCCTTGCGATTACCTTGCACGATGCGGTGTTCGATCGACCGGAAGTCTTCGCCCACGCGCGCGACATGGGAATTTTACTGATCCCGGCGGCCGAAATGCGCTTGGAAGGGGCCGACGCAATCGTTTTGAATGTGACAGGGGAGGAAGTTGCCGGGCTGAAAACCTTTGCGGATCTCCGTGAGCTGCGCGCGCGGCGCGGACCATCCGTTTTCACGATCGCGCCACATCCGTTTTATGTTCTTGGCGGCTCGATTGGACAGCGGTTGTTCGCCGAGATCGATTGTTTTGATGCAATCGAGCTTTGCCATTTTCACAAAGGTTTGCTCAACCCGAATCGGCGGGCGGCGGCGGTTGCAAAAAAATTCGGCAAACCGCTAATTGCCTCTTCGGACGCGCATCGGCTGCACGGGTTCGGTCGTCACTACACAAGTCTTCCCCGACCGGCTGAAATGACGGCTGAGAATATTTTTGCGGCGCTCCGTTCCGGGCCGCTGCGCCTAACGAGCCCTCCAGCGGCGCTGTCTGAACTGGTGAGCGCTGTTTACTGGATTTTCCTGGCTCATCCCTTTCGCCGGCGGCGTGGAGGTCGATGTGGTCACGAGACAGTCTCAGGCCGCCGAGGCGACAGGGCTTGAAATTGCTGGCAAACATGACAGACGTTAGCCGGATGAGGTTGTTCATTCCCATTTTGATCGGGATTGCGCTGGTTGTCAGTGGTTGCCAGACCCAGTCAGAAAAGGAAAAGGCGAAAAAGGAAGCGCTGAACAAAAAAACAAAGGTCAAGCCGCGCGACGAAAGCAGCGATGTCGATTTTCAAGCCTTTCTCGGACGCTTGCGGAAAGCGGTTGCTTCGCGCGACAAGCAGACTCTGAAAACGATGATGACGCCAAATTTTGGTTACAAACTTGAGCCCCGAATGGAGGGTGTCGAACCGAGCGCGACCGGCCCCGGCGTTTTTCAGTATTGGGATGAGGAAGATATTTGGCCGGAGCTCGACGGAATTCTCTCCGAGAAATTTGTGAAGAAAAAGAATCCCGGCGAGCCGGAATTTCTCGTCGCACCGCCGCAGTTCGCCGATCCGTCAGTGAACTACGATGGCTACCGGGCGGGGATTACCCGCGTGAACGGCAGTTGGAAGTTTGCCTATTTCGTTAACGGATCGCTTTGACGCCGGACGACTTTCTCGGCCTGCCGCATCGGCCGCCTTTTGTTTTTGTTCAGAAATTGAACAACTGCGAGCCGGGCGTTTTTGCCGAGTGCGAGACATCATTCGCGCCGGACGACCCGATGTTCGCCGGACATTTTCCAGACGATCCGCTCCTGCCCGGAGTCATTCTAACGGAAGCGCTCGCTCAAACCGCCGGAATCGCTGCCGCCTCGGCTCATTCCGAAAATGCGCGGCCGCGTTTTTTACTGTCGGCCATCCGGCAGATGAAATTTCTCCAGACCGTCCGACCTAACGACCAGATCGTTTTGCGTGCGCGAAAAGTCGCGGAAATGGGCGGGTTATTACAATTTAAAGTCGAGGCCAACGTTGAGCAAAGGCGCGTCGCGGAAGGCGAATTGGTTCTGAGCACGGGCTGATCAGGGCGTTGTCGCCGGCTGCTCCAGATCGTAAATGGCGCCCCAGCCTCCTCCCGCTACCTGAACGAGCGTCTTTTCCCATGGGCGCGAGCTGGACGAGTAGTTGGCCGTTTCTTCGCGGCCCCAAAAAATGTATCGGACTTGCAATCGCTGCGCGATCTCCTGCCAGTTGGAAGCGCCATTCATCAGCTGGGTCAGTTTCTGCGACGTTTGACTGTAATCGAATCCTTCCGTCCAAAGATGACCGGGATATCCAAGCACAACTTTGCGGCCCTGGAGCAAAAGCGAATGATTGTAAGTCGGAAAGGCGGCGAATCTTGCTTCAACGGGTAACTTCGCAACGGCGTTGCCAACGCCATCGACCTCCGCCCGATCGGCAAAGCCAAAGCCGGGATGCCCGGCCGCTAGTCCGCCAAACAAGCTAACGAACCCCGACCCGAAAAGCGCAATCAAAGCGACCACGCGAACCGATATCGGCCAGGCCTTGATCAGTTGGTTCCAGAAAAATGGCAGCATCAGAAAATAAGACCAAACCATTAGTTTGAGATTGTCCCAGCCCCACGGCGCGGTCTTGACGAAATACGCAAACGCAAAAATCGCGATCGCCGGCAGCAGGAAAGCCATAGCCTCGGGAGGTCGTTCTCCAAAGCGCCAATTGGTTTTGGAAAAACGCCACAGGCAGAGAGCTACAAACGTTAGAACCAGCGGAATCCACAACCCGAAATTCTTGAACCAAAAAAGAACCATCGGTGCGGCAAATTCGCCATCGCGTTGGACCCAGCCGGGATGCCATTCAAAAACCGAACCGGCGTGAAATCGATCTGTAATCAACCAGACTAAGAATGTTGCGGGAAGAAAAGCGCTGCCGATCAAGACGGCAGTTTGTTTACGCATCGTTGCGTCGCCGAAGACGGCGAAACAAACGAGGACTCCGCTAAGCGCCAGGAATGTGTGCACATGAAACAACGGCATCGAAGCGTAGATTGATAACTCAATCCAGAATGGCACCGGTCCCGCATTTCGATCCGGCGCATTGTTCCCCCAAAATTTTTCGCGCCAATGCCAAAGTAAAAGTAAGCCGGCCGGAATGGCGTAAAGCAGTCCGCGCTGGGTAACGAACATGGAGAGCGGAATGCTTTTCCAAGCGATGTCAGGAGCTCCCTGGTAATCGCTGAAATTGCGATTTGCGAGATACTTGAAGCCGGCCAAGCCACCGTTGAACAAAAATGCAGCGACTGCAAACGTTCCACCCCAGCGATGAAAGGCGAACCAGGTTGCGATCGAACCAAGCAAC
>DASPUI010000212.1:0-3974 GCA_035622995.1 Chthoniobacterales bacterium | reverse complement strand
GTTCGGGGCCGTTTTGCAATGGCGGAGAAATCGTCGCGCGCTAAAAGCAGCTCAGCCGCTCGTCCTTAAGATCGATCTCTCCCGACCGCGCGATCGCAAGTTTCTCTGGGTATTCGGAGGCGTCGCGGTTTTGTTTTTGTTCGTCACCGCGCTTGGCAGTTACCAGACTTACCAGCTCAGCGAGTCGAAAGACTTCTGCGGCAAAGCATGCCACCTTCCGATGAATCCGCAGTTCGTCGCCGCGCAACACACCGCTCACGCCAAAGTGGAATGCGTCGCGTGTCACGTTGGTCCCGGCGCTGCCGCCTACTTCAAAACAAAGGTGAACGGTGTAAAGCAACTCTATCACACCGTGCGCAATGATTTTGACCGGCCGATTCAGATGACCACGGCCAATCCACGGCCGCCACAGGCAATTTGCGAGCAATGTCACTGGCCCCAGCGATACGTCGGAAAGGTCGAGCGCACCTATCAACACTATCTGTCCGATGAGAAAAACACGCCTTTCGCCGTCCGGCTATTGCTCAATGTCGGCGGCGGCGATCCATCGAACGGGCCGCCCGGCGGCATTCATTGGCACATGAATATCGCCAACAAGATCGAGTACATCACGACTGACGATCAACGGATGTCGATTCCATGGGTCAGAATGACCAATGCCCAGGGAGTAACGATTGAATATCGCGATCCTGACTTCAAGGATGATCCTGCTAAATTTCCGGTGCACCGGATGGATTGCATGGACTGTCATAGTCGGCCCGCGCACAAGGTGCATACTCCGAATGACGCGGTCGATCTTGCCTTATCCACCGGCCGACTGGATCCCAAAACGCCATGGGTAAAATCCAAAGTGGTGGCAGCGCTCACGCAACCGTACAAGACAACGCCCGAAGCCGAAGAGGCGATTGCGAATTCATTGCGCAAGGATTATCCCGACCCCGCGCAGGCAAACCGCATCATCAACGTCGCGCAGACGATTTATCGACAAGACTTTTTTCCGGAAGTAAAGGTCGATTGGCGAACCCATCCCGATTTTGTCGGACACAAGAATTGGAACGGATGTTTCCGCTGCCATGACGGCAAACACATCGCAGCCGACGGGAAGATGTCGATCAAAGCAAGTGATTGTAAATCGTGCCATCTCATCCTGGCGCAAGGCAGCGGTGAAGCCGTCAATCAGATTAACGCTCAAGGCTACGATTTTGTGCACATCGATGCTCCCTACTCGGAGTTCTCTTGTACCGATTGCCATACCGGCGGTCCTCAGAAATAGTTTCCAAGCGATGAAGGGCTATTTGATCTATCTCGGTGTCTTCGCCGCCCTGCTCACCGGCTGCGAGAAAAAATCGGAGATCAAAGTTTACCGCGTTTCCAAAGCTCCGCTCGAAGAGTCCACAACCGAGCAACAGAACGCAATGCCGACCAATGCTGGTTCACCGGCCGCTCCCGGTGGAATGGCGCCCGCTGCGACTACCGCGATCGCAACACCATCGAATTGGGAGCCGCAGCCACTCTCCCAAATGCGCCAGGCGAGTTTTCTGGTCAAAGGCCAAGACGGCGCGGTGGCCGACATTTCGTTCGTCGCTCTGGGCCAATCCGCCGGCAATGTTCTCGAAAATGTAAATCGCTGGTTGTCACAACTTGGCCAGCCGCCGATTGCCGAGGACAAGCTTGGTCAAGTCGCGCAGCGACTGAGCACCTCGGTCGGAGAAGTGACAATCGTCGATCTTGCCGGCCTGCCCAAGGATGCCGATCCGGCCAAGGACGGCCGCATTATTGCCGCCATGACGACTACCGGCGGCTCAACGCTCTTTTTCAAGATTCGCGGCAATTCCGAATTAACCGAAGCGCAAAAAGCCGACTTCATTAAATGGGTCGCTGCCGTTTGCAACAGTCAGACGCAAGCTAAATCGCCGGAAACGGCGGTCATGCCACCGCAGCCGTCCGGCAACGCACCAATTAAGTGGAACACGCCCGATGGCTGGACGGAAGTTCCGCCGTCCTCAATGCGCTATGCGAGTTTCAGCGCAACAGGCAGCAATGAAGGCAAAGTTGACGTTTCGGTTGTTACTTTTCCGGGCGATGGCGGAAGCGACAGCGACAACGTTAATCGCTGGCGTCAACAACTCGGATTGCCGCCGGCTGAGGAGAGCGCCATCGTCTCGAGCATTTCTGCGTTAAAAAACGGAGATACGACTTTTGCGACAATCGACATTCCCGGAGCAAGCGCACGCACCGTCGCTGCCTGGACTCGGCGTGACGGTCGAGTCTGGTTCTTTAAAGCAACCGGCCCAAGCGCTGCCGTTGAAAAAGAAAAGCCAAAATTCATTCAGTTCATTCAATCGATCCAGTTCTAAAAATGCTGCGCAAAGTTATTGATCTGCTCACCTCCTTGAAACTGACGATTGTCTGCCTCGGGGCAGCGATGGCGCTCATCTTTGCCGGCACGCTCGCGCAAGTTCATCTCGGAATTCACGAAGCCCAGCAACGATATTTTCAAAGTTGGACGGTCTGGTGGCCGGCGGAGGGACCCGGTTTTCGAATTCCCATTTTTCCGGGCGGTCATCTTATCGGCGCGGTCTTGCTGATTAATCTCGTCGCTGCGCACGCAAAACGATTTCGCTGGGCCTGGCGCAAACTTGGCATTCACCTCACTCATGCCGGATTGATCATTATGCTCGCCGGCGGACTCTTTACCGACTTGTTCGCGGTCGAAAGCCACATGAGGCTCGAGCGCGGCGACACGAAAAATTATTCCGAGGACCAACGCCACATGGAGCTGGCGGTGATCGACACGACCGACAACGACCTCGATCAAGTGACGGCGATTCCTGAATCGGTTTTGAAAACGAACCGCACGATCGATCACTGGAGCCTGCCTTTTCGACTCGTGGTTAGAAATTTCTATCAGAATTCCCGCCTGAAGATGTTGAGCGAAGCAGGAACCAGCGCTCAGCCAATCGCAAATCAAGGACCCGGCGCAATGATTGCCGTCGAACCAGCCCCGCGCACAACCGGCGTCGATGAGCACGATGTTACGAGCGCGGCCATCGAAATCATGCCCAACACCGGCGGCTCGTTAGGCACGTGGCTGGTTTCGGATGCGCTCGGCGCGCCGCAAACATTTTCCTGCGGTGGACGGAGCTGGATGATCACGATGCGTCCCGCGCGATATTACAAGCCTTACAGTGTCACGTTGCAGAAATTCACTCACGAGCGTTATGCCGGAACCGAAATCCCGAAAAATTTTTCAAGCCGCGTGACATTGATCGACCCGGAACGATCTGTGAACCGTGACGTTTTGATTTACATGAATCACCCATTGCGTTACCGCGGCGAAACATTTTACCAGGCGGGATTTCAACCGGACGATTCTGCGACGATTCTGCAAGTGGTGCACAATCCGAGCTTCATCGCGCCTTACCTCGCCTGTGTCATCGTTGCGGCGGGACTGCTCGTCCAATTTGGTTATCATCTGGTCGGATTTTCGCGCCGGCAACGGAGCGCTCTCGCATGAAACGTTTTGTCCCTTTGATCGTCCTGATTATCGCGGCCGGTTGGGTCGCGGGAAACTGGCTTCCGCTCAAAACCGCCAAGAACGATTTCGATCTTGCGAAATTCGGCAAGCTGCCAGTTCTGGTCGGCGGGCGAGTTAAGCCGCTCGATACCGTCGGACGCAATTCACTGTTGATCATTCATGGCAAGCAGGAGCTGCAACTCGAAGGCGGCCGCTCTCTCACGGCAATGCAATGGCTGACCGATGTTCTCTTCAGTGCCGACGTTGCCGATCAATATCCGGTCTTCGTCGTTCAAAACGCCGACGTTCTCGGCCTGTTCGGCTGGGAGCAAAGCGATCGGAAATATTTTAGTTTCGCGGAGTTTTCACCGTTCCTGAAGCAAATCGACGAGCAGGGCGATCAATCGGAAAAACTCGAAGCTGTCCAGCGTTCGGCTTTTCAGAGCGCCATTCTGAA
>DASPUI010000211.1:0-2093 GCA_035622995.1 Chthoniobacterales bacterium | reverse complement strand
AGCGATTTCAATTGGCCCTTCAACTGCCTCAGCGAGAACGGGACTCGCATCTGGGGCGCCACAAACAGAGTTTGGACAAAAAGCACCGTGCCAAGAAAGGCCAGGACTCCGAGAATTAGCAACGTAAGACGCAATCGCGGCCAGCGCTTGCCCGCCGGGTCCGAGAAGACAAAAGGAGTGAGTTCGTTTGGAGGGATTTCCTGCATGAGCGGGCTATTTTCGCCCAGTTAAATGAGAATAAAAGTGTCGTTTCGGGAAATTCCGCCTGGTTCGAGGCGGATATTGGACTCATGACTTCAGCGTTTTCTTCAAACCTTTCGCCAATTGTCGGGCGTTATCCTGCAGCAATTCAGCTGCGCGTTTCATGTTTTCTTCCGTGCTCATGCTGGGTCGCGCGTTCTGATAGACACGGTCGAAGAGTCCTCGCACTTGCCGGTCGTCGGTCGCGCGGCCAACAAATGCGAACACCTGCTTTTTGAGTTTCCGCGCAAGCTGGGCAACACCGGCCGGTGTTTTTCCCTCGAGGGTTTGCCGATCCAAACTTCCCTCGCCAGTGATCACGGCGTCGGCGTCTTTCATTCTCTTTTCGAGACCCGCCGACTTCGCAACCACATCAAAGCCGCGTTCGATCTTAGCCCCCCCAAAACTCATCAATCCGAAGCCAAGACCGCCCGCGGCGCCCGCGCCCGGTTCGTTCCGGTAATCGAATCCAAACTGTTCTGTCACAACATCGGCGAGTCTCGTTAGCGCTCGTTCGAAATCGTTCAGCTTGTCTGCCGTCACACCCTTTTGCGGACCGAATACGCACGTTGCCCCGTTTTTTCCAAGTAATGGATTTCGCACATCAACTGCCGCCGTAATTCGTGGCAACTTCAAATCGCGCGGCGTCTCAATTTTTGTGAGATTAACCAAGTTAAGCACTTCCTCTCGCTCCTGCTCCTCCTCTAACTCGAAGTGAAACCCGAGTGCGCGCGCCATTCCAAATCCGCCGTCGTTGGTCGCGCTCCCGCCGAGCCCAATGATGATTTCGTTCGCGCCACGCTTCGCTGCGTCCAGGATCATTTCGCCAACGCCAAACGTGGTCGAGATTTCAGGGTTCAATTCACTCGGCTTTAGTCGTCGCATCCCGGCCGCTTCACTCATTTCCATCACCGCGAGTCTCTTTGCCTCGACCCAACCGTAATGCGCATCGATCTCACGGCCGAGTGGATCGTGCGCTTTGCATTGAACCCACGACCCACCGAGCGCCTGCGAAATCACTTCCGCAGTCCCCTCGCCTCCATCGGCCATCGGCTCGATATCGATCTTCGCGTCCGGCAGGATCTCCCGCACGCCATTCGCAATTGCCTCCGCAACTTCGCGCGCACTCAGCGTTCCCTTAAACTTGTCTGGAGCAATGAGAATTCTCATTTCGGATCAGAATTCCAAAATCCGAAATTTGCCGTCATCAAAGCTTTAGGCCTTCAGCTATTTAGCTTGCGTTCGAGAATCTCACCGGCGAGTTGCGGGTTCGCTTTGCCTTTCGACAATTTCATGACCTGGCCTTTCAGAAAATTCAGCGAGGCCAGATTGCCGGCCTTGAAATCCGCGGCCGGCTTCGGATTCGCGGCAATCACGTCATCGCAAATTTTCTCGATCGCGCTGGTGTCGCTCAACTGCTCGATGCCCTTTTCTTTTACGATCGCGGCCGCGCCCTTGCCGCTGGAAAACATTTCGGAAAAGACTTCTTTGCCCTGTTTGCCGCTGATCTTTCCGCTGTCGATCAAGCCGACAAGTTCGTCGAGGGCCTGCGCCGGAATTGGGCAATCGTTGATCGTTTTGCCCGCATCGCTGAGAGCGCTTTGCAGATCGTTAAGAATCCAATTCGCAACGTTTTTTGGTTTCTTCGCGCTCCTGGCTGCAGCTTCGAAG
The DNA here is from genome assembly GCA_035622995.1 of Chthoniobacterales bacterium. GTDB lineage: Bacteria > Verrucomicrobiota > Verrucomicrobiia > Chthoniobacterales > UBA10450 > DASPUI01. Next base: position 182 of record DASPUI010000211.1, on the reverse strand, counting down.
TAGCGGGCAAGATCGACATCGTCCGCCAGCACTCCTGCGTCGTACGGCGTCACTTGATATTGCTCCACAAAACGCGCCCGTTTCTGCTTCGGCAACTCCGGGATTCGCGCGCGCGCCTCAGGCAACAAAACGTCGGTCTTCACCGGCACGAGGTCGGGGTCGGGAAAATAGCGATAATCGTG
>DASPUI010000210.1:0-3192 GCA_035622995.1 Chthoniobacterales bacterium | reverse complement strand
GTCTGGTGGCCGACACGTACCACGCGTTCTTTTTTGTAACTTTCAAGCCTTGGAGTGAACGAACCAAGCCTGAGGAACAATACGACGCTATCAAGGCGCGACTAAATAAGTACCTCTCAAGTCTCAGTGAAGGAATCGCCTTTGCTTTCCCGCCGCCGGTAATTCCGGGCGTGGGCACATCAGGCGGGTTCCAGTTTATCTTGGAAGATCGCTCGGGCAAAGACGTCGCGTTCCTCGCGCAAAATATGAAGACGTTTCTCGACGCTGCGCGCAAGCGTCCCGAGCTCAGCACTCTCATTCCGACGTTCCAACCGAACGTGCCGCAGGTTTTTGTGAACGTGGACCGTGACAAAGTGATCAAGCAGGGAATCGATCTGACCTCGGTATATCAAACGCTGCAGACGTTCATGGGCGGATTTTTCGTGAACTATTTCAATCGCTTCGGCCGAACATGGCAAACTTACATTGAGGCCGAAGGCGATTATCGCACCGATGCGAAGAATGTGGGGCAGTTCTTCGTCCGCAATTCGAACGGCGACCCCGTGCCACTGGACGCGATCTCCAGCATCAAGAATATCGCAGGCCCGGAATTCACGTCGCGCTACAACGAATATCGCTCGGCACAAATCAACGGTTCCGCCGCGCCCGGCTACAGCTCGAACCAGGCGATGAACGCGTTGGAAGAAGTTTTCCGGCAAACGATGCCTCCTGAAATGGGCTACGATTATCTCGGCATTTCTTTTCAGGAGAAAAAAGCCCAGCAAGGCGTTTCACCGGCTACGGTCTTCGGAATGTCGCTGCTCTTCGTCTTTCTTATTCTCGCGGCGTTGTATGAGAGCTGGTCGCTGCCGTTCAGTGTCTTGTTAGGCACACCGGTCGCGGTGTTCGGCGCTTTTCTCACGCTTTGGTGGCGTGGAATGCAAAACAATGTTTACGCGCAAATTGGTTTGGTCATGCTCATCGGTCTTGCCGCGAAGAACGCAATTCTCATCGTCGAGTTTGCGAAAGATGAATACGAGAAAGGCAAGCCGCTTCTCGACGCGGCGCTTGAGGGTGCCAGGTTGCGGTTACGACCGATCCTCATGACTTCGTTCGCATTCATCTTCGGGTGTTTGCCGCTTTGGTTTGCCAGCGGCTCCGGGGCCGTTGCGCGTCGCGTGCTCGGATCAACCGTTATCGGTGGAATGATCGCCGCCTCGGGAATCGCGGTTTTTCTGATCCCAGTAACGTTCTATGTGATTGAACGTTTGTTTGCGGGTCACGAATCGTCCAAAACAAACACACCTGAAGGAGTCGCAAAATGATCCATGCACTAACCATCATTCACACGTTAATCAGTTTAATTGCAATCTTCACTGGCCTTGTTGTCGTGATTGGAATGCTCGCCAACAATCGACTCATCGGCTGGACGAAATGGTTTTTAATCGCGGCGGTCGCAACGACGGTTACTGGATTCTTGTTTCCATTTCACGGCATGACCCCCGCAATCAAGCTTGGCATCATTTCGTCGGTCGTCCTGGTGATCACGATCTTTGCGCGTTATCTCAAGCGACTCGCTGGCGCCTGGCGCTGGATCTACGTGGTCGGTGCCGTGACGGCTCTCTATTTTAATATCTTTGTCGGCATCGTGCAGGCGTTCGAAAAAATACCGGCTCTGCAAGCGCTCGCTCCGACCCAAGCCGAGCCGCCTTTTAAAATCACTCAGCTCATCGCATTAGCGCTGTTTATTTTACTGGGCATTGTCGCCGTGGTCCGATTTCGGCCTGAGCCTGCTCGCTTAGCTTGAACGGCCAAAATCAATATCGTGATCCAGTGGACAACAAAATTCGCGGCCTTCACCATGTCACTGCCATCGCGACCGATCCGCAACGCAATCTTGATTTCTATGTCGGACTGCTCGGTTTGCGCCTCGTCAAACGCACGGTCAATTTCGACGACCCGGGAACCTATCATTTCTATTTTGGCGATCGGCGCGGAACTCCGGGAACGATTCTGACATTTTTTCCGTGGCCCGGCGCGCGGCGTGGAATTCGGGGGACTGGTCAAATCGAATCGACCGCGTTCGCAATTTCGGAGAATTCTATTGGTTTTTGGTTGGAGCGATTCAAACAAGAACACGTCACAGCTGAAAAAACGACTCGCCGATTTGGCGAAGAAGTCATTCGACTTACGGACCCGGATGGACTTTTGCTCGAACTGGTTGCGTCGAAGTCGCTCGCAGCGGTCGACCCATGGCCGGACAGTTCTATTCCGCCCGAGTATGCGATTCAGGGATTTCACAGCGTCTCGGCTGCGTTGGAAGGTTACGAAAGAACGGCGCGTTTGATCGCGGACAGTTTTGGTTATCGGTTGATCGACGAATCAGGAAATCGTTTTCGGTTCGCCTCGCCGGATGAAGCTGCGCCGGGCAGAATCATTGATTTGCTATGTCTTCCCGACACGGGAATCGGCCAGGTGGCGGCGGGTTCCGTGCATCATATTGCGTTTCGCGCGAGAGATGATGTGGAGCAACTAAAGTGGCGCGAACATCTGGTCGACCTGGGTTACAACGTCACGCCGGTGATCGACCGCACTTATTTTCATTCCATTTATTTTCGCGAACCCGGTGGCGTGCTCTTCGAAATCGCGACCGAACCGCCCGGATTCATGCTTGACGAAAAATTGGATGAACTCGGGATGCATCTTCACATTCCGCCCTGGATGGAATCCGCACGATCGGAGATCGAAAGAGTTCTTCCGTCGATTCAACTGCCGGCGAAATGATGAGGCCGCAGCCGGATTTCATTCATGAATTTGTTCCCGGCAGCTCGCAGCGAACACTATTGCTCCTGCACGGCACCGGCGGAAATGAGCGCGACCTGCTGCCACTGGGGCGCCAACTCGATCCGAACGCGTCATTGCTCAGCCTGCGCGGCAAGGTGCTGGAGAACGGCAGACCGCGATTCTTTCGACGCCTGGCGGAAGGCGTTTTCGATATTGAAGATCTCAAGAAACGGACGCACGAACTCGCCGACTTCCTGGTCTCGGCGAAGCAGCATTACCGGATCAATATGAAACAAATCGTTGCCGTCGGCTATTCCAACGGCGCCAACATTGCTGCGAGCATGCTGCTGCTTCGTCCTGAAATATTAGCGGCCGCGATTTTGTTTCGAGCAGTGATCCCGTTAACTCCTGAGACATCGCCTGATCTTT
>DASPUI010000209.1:0-33877 GCA_035622995.1 Chthoniobacterales bacterium | reverse complement strand
ACCTATCGGCTGACCGAACATCATACCGCGGGCGGAATGTCGCGGTTTCTCGGTCACCTTTCCGAATTACAGCCGGCAATGTTCGTGGAAATGTCGCCAGAGCTGGCAACGAATCTGAAGATCAAGAACGGCGATTATGTTTCTGTCGTTAGTCTGCGCGGCGCGATCGAAGCGCGCGCGCTCGTTAGTCGCCGCATTCGTCCGATGCACTTGAATGGAACAACTGTGCACCAGGTCGCGTTGCCATATCATTTTGGAACTTCCGGCGACGTTCGCGGAAGCGCAGCCAACGACCTCCTCAGCATTTCGGGAGAACCGAACGTGACGATCATGGAAGCGAAGGCGCTCACTTGTAATATCATTCCCGGCCGTTTGCCACGCGGGCGCGATTTCGACGCCTGGTTTAGCAAGCACGCAGCCGAGCCAAATCCGCATCCCGAACAACCGCCGCCTCAGGCAGGAGGCGGAGGAAAAGGTGAAGGCCACTCCCAGCACGGCAAATCAGGAGACGGCACATGATTGGTGACGGAGTTCAAAGCACCAACCAACGCCGGCACAATTATGTGCAGGAAAATGTCGAGGTCGGTTTTTTTACCGATCCAACTGTATGCATTGGTTGCAAGGCTTGCGAAGTCGCATGCAAAGAGTGGAATCAAGTTCCGGATGATGGCTACAACTGGACCGGCAATTCCTACGACAATACCGGCCACCTTGGCGCATCGACCTGGCGACACGTGATGTTTCTCGAGCAAGACCGGCAAAAAGGAAGTCAAATTGTCGGTTCGTTAGGCGATGAGGAGGCCGACGATCCGTTTCGCTGGGTCTTTTTGTCAGACGTTTGCAAACATTGTGAAGAAGCCGGTTGCCTTGAGGCATGTCCCACCGGATCAATCGTGCGCACTGAAGTTGGTTCGGTGCTGGTCCAGAACGATGTCTGCAACGGCTGCGGCTATTGTGTTGTCTCGTGCCCGTTCGGCGTGATCGATCGCCGCCCGAAACCGCTTCCGGATCATGGCGGCGCTTTTAAGTGCACTTTTTGTTACGATCGACAAAAGAGCGGTCTCGTTCCAGCGTGCGCCAAAGTTTGCCCGACTGAGTCGATCGTGTTTGGCCGGCTCGATGACTTGCGCGCACGAGGGAAAGAACGCGTTCAACAATTGCAGGAGCTCGGTTACAATGACGCCTGGCTTTACGATCCGCAGGAGACTTCAGTGGGCGGCCTTCACGCTTTCTTTCTTTTGTTAGGTGAACCCGAGGCTTACGGGCTGCCGCCAAGACCGCAGATTCCAACCATTTACCTGAAGTCCGCCTGGACGGCTGCGTTTGCGACGGCAATCTTGTCAATCGCAGCGACGCTCCTGGGGTTCGCGCTTTTCTCATGAGTAACGAAGAACGGCTCGAGCAACTTCGCGAGGAAGCGTGGCACAAAGGAATTGTCGCCGGAAGCGGCGTCGATGTCGCGGGTGGGCCAATTCCGAAAAAACCAGGGTATTACGGTGAGCCAGTCGTTCGGCCGCCGGTCTGGACCTGGGAGATTCCGCTTTATTTTTTCTTTGGCAGCATCGCCGGAATGTCGGCGGTGATCGCTTTCGGCTCTGCGATCTTTCACCATACCGGTCTTGCGCAGTCGGCAATGTGGGTCGCCGCCATCGCTGGGGCGGTCGTTTCACCCCTGCTCCTAGTCATGGATCTTGGTCGTCCCCATCTTTTTCTCAACATGCTGCGCGTTTTCAAGCCTCGCTCGCCGATGTCGATGGGCGCGTGGATCCTGACCGCGTTTGGTGCATGCGCTGTTCCGGGATCAGTCGCGCTGGAATTGCACGCGCACCAAATTTTTCCCGGCGGGCTCGATCAGATGTTGCGCATCGCTGCTGGTTTTTTCATTCTTGCCTCGGCAATTTTTGGAACGCTGCTCGCGACCTACACGGGCGTATTGATTGGAGCGACGGCGATTCCTGCATGGTTTTTGCATCGCACATTGCTGCCGATTCACTTTGGAGCAGCGGGATTAGGGTCTGCGGCGGCGGTGTTAGAATTGTTTGGGCAGCGAATCCCTCCGCTCAACTTTCTCGGCTTTTGTGCGGCCGGAGTCGAAACGGCACTTCTCATCTGGCTCAGCATCGATAAACATGGTGTGGCCGATCGTGCGATCCACGAACATCGCTCTGGGTGGCTTATTCGAATCGGCGAGGTTTTGAACGGTCCACTCGCAATCGTCCTCCGATTGCTCGGCTTGATCCCGTTCGCCGCGATCTCGTTTCTAATCGGTGCGCTGGTCAGCCGCTTCGGATGGATTGCCGTAGGCAGAGTCTCCGGTAGCGATCCGGAAGCTGTATTTGCGTCGCAGTTATAGACTTCACGCAAGCCTGAGATCGCAAGTTTACGAAACCTTTACCTTATCGCCATCTCATCGGCACATATGCGTGCTAGCACTTGAGCCGGGCTCAAGTTCGGTTGGGGAAAGCAATGGGACGCGCCCGGACTGCAATCGCAGTCCGGGCGCCTGGCTGTTAGCACCGACAGCGTTGAACGAAGCAATGTCACCCGATTGTTACGAAAAAGTCACGATCTGTAACATGACTCGTTTGGCCGAGCACCGTATGGCTTCAGCAAGCTGTCTATTACCGCTGATTCATTAGCAATCGCCAACGAGTCCGTAGAATCGACAATGGACTCCCCGCCTCACTCGTCCCAGTCTTCTTACGATCAAATGGGTTCGAAACGGGTTCGAACGGCCTGGATCTCCGACCTGCATCTTGGCACGCGAGGGGCAAAAGCGTCGGACATGATCGCGTTTTTGCGTGATTACGAATTTGAAACACTATTTGTGGTCGGCGACCTGATCGATATCTGGTCGTTGCGTCGAGGACGTTACTGGCCGCAGGAACATAACGACGTCATTCAGAAAATTCTTCGAAAAGCGCGAAAAGGAACGCGCGTCGTTTACATTCCGGGCAATCACGATGAGATGATGAGCGGATTCTTCGGCGGCTACGGAAATATCGTCGTGCAAAAACATGCCATTTATCGACTGGCCGACCAGCGGCGGATGCTGATCATTCATGGCCACGAACTCGATACGGTCGTGCAAAATGTAAGATGGCTGGCCTTCGTCGGAGACGTTGGCTACCAGTTCCTGCTCTCGTTGAATCCTTTGATCAATTTTGTCCGCCGGCACTTTGGCCTCGGTTACTGGTCGCTTAGCGCCTACGCCAAGAAACGCGTCAAGGACGCGGTCAGTTTCATCGGAAAATTTGAGGAAGCAGTTGTTCATTACGCTAAAAAATTTAACGTCGACGTCGTTTTGTGCGGCCACATCCACAGTGTATCAATCCGTCAAATTGGAGACGTGACCTATTACAATTGCGGTGATTGGGTCGAGACTTGCTCCGCCTTGGTCGAAGATTATACCGGCAAAATCGAAATCGTGAGTTATCTTCCCCGAACGCAAACGACCAGGCGAGTCTCGCGACATCGCGAGCTGGTTGCTTCGGGCTCATGAAGAAAAAGGCAGTCGACAAGTCCGGTCCCGCAAGAATGCTGGCCGTTGAATTGTTGAGCTTGCGGCGGGAAATGCGAGCGACGGTGAATGCCTATACTGAGCGTCTGGAAAAGGCCCTGGCGGCAAGCGCAAAGAAAATCGCGTCTTACGACGACATTGAAAAATTTTCGGGCGATCGTCTTTCCGAAATTCGCGATCTCACGATCATGTTGCGCAAACGCAAACTGAAGCCGGAAAAAGGCCGGCGCAAAGATTTGCGCAAGATCGATATGTTGGTCGATGAAGTTTATGCCGCGACCCACGCAGATCCGCGCAACAAATAGCGATTTTAAGCAACCGCTTTGCGCGGCGAGTGGGAGCCCTTTGGCCGGGTCGTTAAGATACTCGGATCGGCCAGAACATCTGCCACTGATGAGCTTTCCTCCCCCGACCACTCCTTCAGCCAGGCAGTGACCCGAGCACCGAAATCGCGCGGGCGTTCCACGTAAAATCGTTCAGCTAGATCGGCCGCGCCGCGTTGCAAGTCCGATTGGCTGGCTTCGATCACCGCGAGCAATTGCCGGCCTTCGCGCTGCCAAGCAGCCCGCTCGGGCTCCTGACGTAACCGGTCAGCCAGAAAACTTAAATCATGCGCACGACCGAGCAGATCGCCAAGCGCTCCGAGATCATCGCTTAGACTTTTGAGCACCACACTGTTGGTCGGACGCAGAATCCGTAGCTGATATCCCAGCTGTTTCGCTTCTCGACGAAACATGTGGAAACTGTCGGTCGTACGAGTGCGTTTTGCTTCAGACAAAGCATTTCGGCCGCGTTTGTAGGTTGACTGCACAGCCCGCCGGAATTGTTCGAAACCCAGCTGATCGATTGGCCAGCAACTGATCTCGTCGCGCACCCGCTCTAAAATCGGGATTGCCTGGCCCTGCCATTCGGCGAAGGCGGCAACGAAATTTTCGAGTTCAAGCATCAGAATTTCCTCAAGCTTTTCAAAACTCCGCCGCCGTTGGCGTCGGGTAGCGTTTTGCAGCTCGCGCACCGTTTGCAGGCGCACTTCTGCATCGCGAATCTCGGAAATCATCCGACCAACATCGCGCAACGCGTGGTCCTGTTTCTTGAACAAACCGCGGCCAATTTCCTTACGAACCAAACGCAGGACCGCGCGCGCCTTCTTCAAATGCTTTCGGGTTTCGTGAACAGGCGTGTCTTTCACTTCCTTTTCATTCTTGGCGATGGCAAGCGCGAGTTCCACCTGCTTTCGGCAAATTCGCCGCAGGCTTTCGCCGGGATGTTCTTCCCGTCGCAGTTGATAGCTCATGAACGTTTCTCAGGGTTGGGGCGCCCGGGCTGGCGCGTAACCACCTCATCATTTATGAACTCGGCCAGAAGGCAAGACTGTTCCGCTGGGTTCGAGACCCGGACGCGAGATGCAGGTTTAACAAAGTGACGGCCCGCTCGGAGACACGGGTGGTTTTGGTTGCGCCAAACCCTCATCCTTCGTTCGCGGCTTTGAGCGCAACTCGCAGATCCGCCACGAAATTCCTATATTCGCGCTCTCTCGCCTCCTCATCCGGCTGTCGCAGAAGCGAAGAGGGATGAACCGTAGCCACGATTTTTGGACCGAATTTTGACGATAATACTTTTCCCCGGTCGCGCGTGACCCGGAAGGACGGACCGAAGAGTGTTTGCCCTGCTGTCGCGCCCATCGCGACGACGAGCCTTGGCCTAACGAGTCGCAGTTCTGCTTCCAACCAGGGACGGCAGGCGGCGATCTCGCGTGAGTTTGGCTTTTGATGAATCCTACGTTTCCCCCGCGGCTCCCATTTGAAATGCTTCACCGCGTTAGTCACGTAGACCTTCGCGCGATCGATGCCCGCCTCTTCCAAGGCACGATTCATAATTTGTCCGGCTGGTCCAACAAACGGTTTGCCCGCAACATCTTCCTGATCGCCCGGTTGCTCGCCGATTAGCATCATGGACGCATGTCTAGGACCCTCACCAAAAACAGTTTGCGTGGCATTTTTATAAAGGGGGCAGGCTGTGCATTCGCGCGCGGCATCGCGCAACGACGACCAATTGGAGGTGTCAGGCGGAGTTGCGAGTCGTGCATATTCACGGTCGACGCTCATCAGTTATGAATCGCAACTTACGGCCAGTTCGTCTTGGATGAATTCGATGGCCGTTCTCGAAACCGCGCGATTGATTCTTCGCCCGTTCCATGAAGAAGATGTCGATATTCTGGAGAAGTTAATGGCGAATCCGGATTTCATGCGGTTTTCTCTAGGCGTTTACGATCGCCAAAAGACAAAAATATTTCTCGACAAGATTTTGGATTGGGACCGCGAAGGATCACCATCTCAGTTTGCCGTCATTGTTCGATCAGGCGAACTGCTGGTCGGTTACTGTGGTTTTTTCCACCAACAAGTCGATGGGGCCGACGAAATTGAGATCGGCTATCGATTGCATCCCGATTATTGGAATCAAGGAATTGCGACCGAGGCTGCATCGGCCGTACGCGATCACGCCTTTCGCGATTTGAAATTGCCGCGCGTGATTTCACTGATTCATCCTCGAAACGCTCCCTCCCGTCGCGTTGCGGAAAAAGTTGGCCTCCGTTTCGAGCGCGCTACCGTCTTTAAGACTTTTCCGACGCAGGTTTTTGCTCAGGTCCGCGAGCAATGGTTGTCGGCGACTGCCGTCTGAGAAACTCTCGCGCGAACGCACGATAGGCGTAGGCCCCCGCGCCGTGCGGGTCGTGTTCGAGGATCGATTTCGCAAAGCTGGGCGCCTCGCTCAAGCGGACGCTGCGCGGAATCACCATTTTATAAACGCGGTCGCCGAAATGTCGACGCACTTCGGCAACCACTTGTGTGCTGAGATTGGTTCGACTGTCGAACATCGTCATCAGGATGCCGCCAATTTCAACTCGATCGTTCGCTCCCGACTCGCGCACTTGCTCGACCACGCGCACGATTTTCACCAGTCCTTCGAGGGCAAAGTATTCGCATTGAATTGGCGAAAGGATTTCATCGGCGGCAGCAAGCGCGTTGGTCATGAGAATGCCTAACGAAGGCGGACAATCGAGCAGAATGAAATCGAATGTTTCGTCCGTCCGAAAGATCGCCAACGCCTGCGCGAGTCGCGTGAGATGGTCGCTCATTCGCGCGACCTCAACTTCCGCCCCAGCCAGCTCGAGATCGGCCGGAACAAGAAACAGGTTGTTAATCCGCGTCGGCAAAACTCTCTCCGTCACGGAAACACCGCCCAACAGGGAATCGTAGATACTCTCAGATGCAACCTCCTGCATGCCGAGCGAACTGGTCGCATTGCCTTGCGGATCCAGATCGACCAGCAATACGCGCAAACCCTTTTCAGCCAGCGCCACGCTCAAGTTGACTGCGGTCGTCGTCTTGCCGACGCCGCCTTTTTGATTGGCAATCGCAACTATTTTCATGAGCGTGGAACAATCAAGGTGCGCAATTCAAACGTCCGCCGTCCATCCTGTTCCTGCCAAAGAAGCTGGTCCGGCGCCGGAAGCATCTCGGTTACTTCGACTTCTCCTGCTTTGCTCAGCCAGCGATGAAAGATTTCGAGAAACAGATAGCTTTCAAGGTCGACAAAGACCGGTTTGGTATCCTTGTCCCGGCCTTCCGCGCCGCTGCGACGAAGTGCTTGTTCGGTTGGACGAATGTAAACAAACCGAGGTAGATCGCGAGCCGCTCGCAGTCGTTCGATTGCCAAGACCAAATCGCGCGAAACGCCCGTGAAATCACCTTTGCCCAGATCGTCCAGCGTAATCGTCCAGGCACGCCGTTGCACAATTACTTTCCCGCAGCGCAATCGCGGCATATGAGGCGCCATTCCGAATTGAAATGGATGAAAACCGAGCGGGATCAGCCAACCGCGCGCAAAGGAACCCAGATATTGATGATCGCCCACTTTGCGCAAACAGACGTCACCAGTTGCTGAATCGACGTAGACTTCCGTTTCAGCCGGAGAAATCACACGCCAGTTCGGATTCGCTCGCTGTGGTGCAACAAAATAATTCAAATCCGGCAAGGCATCGAAAAAACGCACCGCCGTTGTAGCGGTAAAATCAGCGGCTGAGAAACCGAAATAAAAACTGGGCTTGCCCGAGACAGTAAGAGTAAGAGCATCAGACAAGGCGGGCTTGTCCGGACACGACCAATAAAATCCGTGGTGAAGAAGAGCCACCGGAGGATGCAGTTCGGCCAGGATCCAGTGATAATTTCCGCGCGCGACCGCGTCGATTGACTTTGCCGCCAACTGCAAGTCCGCGGATGGATAGGTGTATTCGTCGAATTTCTCGTAATCAAAGTTTCGGCGGACAAAATGGCAATCTTCCGGAGTAAGCTGGTATTCGGCCTCCTCGGCGTGTGACTTCATGAGTTCTCGAAATGTCGCTTTCACCTCTTGGAACGCGATGTGCGCAAGAGCGACCATTCCCGGTCCCGTTAGCGACAGTTTTGCATTCTCGCACATGCGCAAGAAGGCTGGCAGGGGAACAGCATCCCGTTTCCCGCTCTCAAAAACTCGCCGGAGTCCGGCCGCTACTCGCGTCGCGATAAAAGCATAGCAATCGCGCCAGAGATCGACCCACGGCGCCGCTTCGGTCGCCACCTCATTGATCAGGTCCTCAGAAATGGCGAAATTCCCCTCACGCAAACATTCCTCGCCGATTGGGTTAGTGGCGGCGTAAAGAGAACGACCTAACGCCGAGTGATGGACCCCCAACCGGTCGAGGCGGGCCTGCGCCTCATCCATGATTTGGATGCGAGTCACGCTGTCTGGCGTCTCACGAAATTTGGCTGGCAGGTTGGCAATCGGTTCGAGCAACTCCCGCCACCGTTTGCGAACCGGTCCGTCCCGCCATTCCGAAACGTCATGAACCAGCGTCTCAAAAGCAAGGGGATCGAGCGCGCGAACTTCCGTTTCCCAGCAAATCATCTTCTGCTGGGAAAGCTTTTCGAGAAAATCGATCTCGACGCCCAACAAGTGCGCCGGCGTCTTCCCGTCGCAGCGTCGCAAGATCTCCGAAGTCTTTGGATCGAGCGCGATCGACTCATTGCTGGCGGTGAACAAGAAACGACTGTTGACGATTCTTCCATTCGGATGAATTCGCGGCGCAAGTTCTAAACGAACTTCGGGATCAATATTCATCGCGGCGGCAGCGCCATGCGCAGTCCAGCGTTCCAGGAAAGAGTGTCTCTGCAAAATTCCCGGTTTAGGTGCCAGCCTGATTCCTGAAATGTCCGACGCTACCGTCCCCCAGGCGCACGGACCGAACGCGCTCAATGAATCGTTCTTTGCGCAAACACGCTGAAGGTATAAAACAGCAGTCCTTTCGTGAGCGCGTGCCTCTTTGTTTCGAGAAGAGACCGGTGCGTGAAGTGAGACTTGCCGGAGCAAACGATCAGCAAGCTTGCCACTGGCGAAGGCCAGGTAGGCCGGCAGATTCGCTTGGACCGCAGATGCAAGCATAGACCGGCTCTGTTCCAGTTCCTGCTTCAGCGTCGTCGTCAATTTGGATTCAGCGGCAGCAAGCCTCTCGATCGCCTCCGAGTAAAAACGAAACTGGTTCGAGGGCGACTCGACGACTGGGGCGACTCCTTGTCGGATCGCTTTATCCCAGGTTCGCAATTGCTCTCTGGACAAATGTTTGCGCTCCAATCGCAGCAACCCTCGAATTTTCGCTTTTGCCGTCGCGAATTGTTCTCGCCGGACAAGAAGGTCGCACGCTGCGGCGGAGGTTTCTTTGGTTGCTAATTGTTCAAGCGGATCGAACGGAACGCCCGCCATCCGAATCAGGAAAATCGGCGCGAACTGATATTCCGAAGGCACACCTTCAGGAAACCGAATGGAGCGCGACGTGACAAGTGAAACTGATGCGCCCTGGGTGAACTGCTGGTCCCTGCTGATCGCTCTCGGTCGACCCGCGCGATCGGCCGCTAGTTTTGAAGCGGCAAACGAATCGTGAAAACCGTCCCAACTTTGGGGGTGCTTTCGACCTTGATCGAGCCGTTGTGATCTTCGATAACCTTTTTGGCGATGTAGAGCCCTAGCCCCGTGCCGCTTTTCGCCTGCTTGGTAGTGAAGTAGGGATCAAAAATCCGGTTAATCTGCGCGGGCGTGATCCCAACGCCGTCATCCTCTACTCGGAGATCGACGTAAAAATCTTTCTGGGTGCATTCAATTGTCACGTGCCCCTTCTTCTCAGCAGCGGCCTGGATTCCATTGATGATGACATTCTGGATCGCACGTTGAACCTGGACCGCGTCGCCCATCAGGGTACAAGGATCTTCACAGATTGTGGACTTCAGCTTGACCGCGCTTTGCGTAGCCATTGCTTGAAGACCCTTGACGACTTCGCGAAGAATTTCCGATACCGAAATCGCTTTTGGCGGCGACGCCTCAACGCTGCCGTAACTTTGCCACATGGTGAGAAGCTCGCGGCAAAGGCGGACGTTTTGCTCGATAATGTTTAGCTCTTTTACCGAGGTCGAATTCTGGCCATTATCAGTCGTCTCGGACTTTTCGAGGCGTTTGGCGAGTAATTGAACATAGCCCCAGACGATGGTCAGGGGATTACCCAAATCGTGGACAAATTCAGCAGACGCCTGACCAAGTGAGGCAAGGCGTTCCTTCTGTGCGAGCTCTTTCAGAAGACGATTGTTGAGCTCTTTAATTTCGGCAGCCGCATGCTCACTGGTGCGGTGAACGCGGGTCCGTTCGACGTTGCGACCGATTACTTCCTGCATCTCGTGCGCATCAAACGGCTTGCTGATATAGTCGTTTGCGCCGAGTCGCAGCGCCTCTTTTGCGGTATCAAGCGCTCCAAAACCGGTCAGCATTATTACCGAGAGATGAGGATCGATTTCGCGAATTTTTCGCAGACCTTCGATTCCGGTCATGCCGGGCATTCGAATGTCCATAACAATTGTGTCGGGCTGCTTTTCTTTTAGGAGCTTGAGTCCCGCCTCAACACAATCAGCCGTGTGGACATGATAGTTCGGCTTCAAAAGCATGCGGAGACTCTCGCGCGGACCAACTTCGTCATCGATCACGAGAATTTGGGGTAATTCACTTAGTCCGGTCATAAGGAGCCATGGCCGGTAGCACACAGGTGCAGTTCGCGGTTAGGCGATAGGACGAGAAGCACCTTTCGAGCCATGAAGAAACCGCCGGGGGAGACCGTGAATTAGAATCGATTGGCGCGCAAGCTGCAATTTGTTGGCCAGCTGAATGTCGAACGCCCCAACGCTTCAGAATTGAGCGCAAAAATATAATGACTCTATCCAATGTAGCGTTTAGAATGCGCCGTGATCGCCGGGTGGTCGACAAAATCGACAATTATTTTCAATTGGTAAAAGCCGAGCTCGTTTCGAAACGGGTTCCATACGCGCAGAGCAACTGTCGCGAGCAGGCCAGCTCGTCGGAAAAGGAATCGAATGGTTAAAAAGAATCGCGTTGTTGTAACGGGAATGGGAATTCTCGCCCCGAATGGTATCGGGACTGAAGCATTCTGGGAATCGCTTTTAGCCGGCCGCAGTGGAATCGGCCCGATCACTCTTTTTGACGCGTCAGAATTCAAGAGTCGAATCGCCGGTGAAGTAAAGGGATTCGACCCGAACGACCATATCGAGCCTGAATTAAAACCGAAACGAATGGCGCGACACACGCAACTTGCTTATGCCGCAACCATGATGGCCTTGCGGGACGCAGGTTTGGATCCAATCAATCTTGAATTGCCCAGTCCAACGCCTGTGATCATCGGCATTAGCACAAGTGCAATTGATGTCATCGAAAGCGTTTATTTTTCGCTGCAAAATAATGGCCCCAACCGGGCACCGGCGAGCTCCGCCTCCGCCTCGATCCCGCAAGCTGCCGCCAATACAATCGCCGATCGAATTGGTGCTTCGGCGCACGCGGCCACTGTTTCGTCCGCATGTCCATCTGGCTTGGACGCGATTGCTGACGCGGCCGCCATGATTCGCTCAGGTGAAGCCGAAATAGCCATCGCCGGCGGTGCAGATGCGCCAATCACGCCTTTGACGATGGCGAGCTTCATCGCCAGCGGTTTAAGTTCCTTTCGTAACGGCGAACCGGAGAAGGCAAGCCGCCCGTTTGATCTCGAGCGTGATTCCGGCGTCATCTCAGAAGGGGCCGGGGTCTTTATTCTTGAAGATGCCGAGCGGGCTGCGGCGCGTAATGCCCGAGTCTATCTCGAGATCGGTGGGTATGGTAAGCAGCGAGACCTGGATCCAGCGCGGCCGGGCTCCGGATTGGAAGACTCGATGATCATAGCCCTGGCCAATGCCAGGCGGTCAGTCTCGGACATTGATTACATTTCCGCCTACGGTCCCAGCCATCCAGTGCTGGACGTGGTTGAGGTCAGCGCGATTCGAAAGGTTTTTGGCGAACGCGCGTACGCTGTGCCGGTAAGTTCAATTAAAGGAGTGACAGGAAATCCGCTCGCAGCCGGTGGCCCATTCCAGATTGCTGCGTGCGCCTTGACTTTTCGCGATCAAATAGTTCCGCCCACTGCCAACTATGAGGTGGAGGATCCTAATTGCGACCTCGATTTCGTTCCAAATCGTGCGCGAAAAGCAAGAGTCGGATGCGCTCTGGTTAATGTCCGGGGAATTGGCGGTAGCGCGAGCACAATGATCGTTTTTGGGAACGGTGCCCCCGATCGATGAGCAATGCGACGCTACCAACTCTAGTTGCGATCTGTTGCCAGGTGGCACTCGGGCTGGTTGTTTTCCAGGCGAATCGGCACCGGCTTGCTAACCAAGCTTATCTTGCACTTTCGCTGATTATTGCAGGCTGGCTTAGCACACTCTACCTCGCATTTATCGCAACCACGCCCTTTGCCGCAGAATTTTCAATTCGACTGGCCTCGATCGCCGGCGCTGCAGTTCTGGCAACGCTCAACCTTCTTCGGCTTTCAATCCGCCGAATTCACCAGGGATGGCGCGGCCTTTTTAGCTCCTCTTGGACGTGGCTGGTCGCGACGGTCGGCATTATTGTCCTTTGTCAGACACACTGGTTCTTGCGGGGCGCAAAGATGTCCGCCACAACTGGTGGCGCACCGAGTCCGGTTTATGGCGAGGGCGTTTACCTTTATGGAGCTTATTTTGTCGTCGCCTTTGTTGCGTTGGCGGTCAGCTATTGGCAAGACCTGAAAAAGGCGCCAACTGGCGAGCGGGTCGAGTTGGCGTTTGTTCTCCTTGCAACGGTTGTGACAATCGCGATCGCGCTCGTTCTCACGTTTGTTCTGGATCCATTCATCGCGCAATCCCGATTGATCTGGTTTGCGCCATTTCGGTCGGTCGTCTTCAGCCTGATTATCGCCTACGGCATCGCCACCAAAAGAATCCTGGATGTTGGTATTTTTCTTCGCCGAATCATCTCTTATATCGTGTTGACGGCATACCTTCTCGCGGTTTACGCGTGCGTCTGGTGGCTGGTCACAACTGCTTTTCAATCTTATACTGCCAGCGCGTCTTCGATTGGGCATGTCGCGGCTGCGATTGTAATCGCCTTTGCCATGGCGCCGGCGCGGGGCGTTTCCCAACGTTTGGCGGAGCGGCTTTTTATCAGCTCACACCGATTGGATTTTCGGTCTACCGTCGGAAAGGCGGCGACGATTCTAAAATCGGTGACGACTTTGGGCGATCTCCTCGAACGCTTCGCACGGACGATCGCCCAAGCCGCGAATACGGACCGGGTGATAATTTTGTTGGCCAAAAAAAAGGACTACACCCAGCAATATCCTGAGCCCACGCGACAGAATCGGATCGATTTGCCGAAAGACCACCCGCTAGTCACTTATTTGGAAACGACCGGCCAGCCGATCGTGCTGGACGAGCTGCATCGCATTCGGCCGACGCCGGAGACACGTCGGGTGATTCATCAAATGCAACATCTCAACCTTGGCGTTGTCATGGGAATTTTCGCGCGCGATCAGCTTGAAGGACTGATGCTCCTCGGTCCGCGCGTGTCCCGCCGTGTGTACGGAACAGTTGAACAGGAAGCGTTGCAGGTCCTGTGCGGACAACTCGCCGTCGCGATCGAGAATGCTCAACTTTTCACCGAGGTCCAAAACGCCAAGATCTACAATGAGACTCTGCTCGAACATCTGACCACCGGCGTAATCGCCGCAGGAGCGGACGAACGCATAACTGTCTTTAATAACGAAGCCGGTGAGATCATTGGATTAACTTCACACGATGTGCTTGATACCCGGCTGGATGCACTGCCGGCGCCGTTGGCACAGGCGCTGCGCGAAACGCTGGCAACCGGCGAGGGACAGATCAACAATGAACTCGCTCTCGATTCTTCCGGCCGGGAATTAATCGTTCGAACGAGCACATCTGTCTTTCACGATCAAGATCGACACGTGCTGGGCGTCTTGCTTGTTTTGACCGACATTACCGCGATTAAGCGACTGGAATCACAGATTCGCCGCAGCGACCGGCTGGCCAGCCTGGGAACACTGTCAGCAGGAATGGCCCATGAAATCAAAAATCCTTTGGTTTCGATCAAGACTTTCGCTCAGCTTTTACCAGAGCGGTATCAGGACTCAGATTTCCGCGACACCTTTTCAAACCTGATCGGTCACGAAATCGACCGGATCGATTCGTTAGTTAATCAACTCTTGCGTTTCGCTCGGCCGACCAAGCCGCTGCTGCGGCCGATGCACGTACACGAGATTCTCGAGAAGTCTCTCAGCCTGGTAGGCCATCGATTATACCAAAAGGAAATTAAATTAACTCGCTCTTGGGAGGCAAATGTTGATACCATTCGGGCGGATGCCGATCAGCTCGAGCAAGTCTTCCTTAACTTTTTCTTGAACGCCATGGATGCGATGAAAAATGGAGGCGAGCTCGCTATAACCACGCAGATTTCAACGGATGAAAGGTGGATCGCGGCGCTTACCCGCGGCAATGGCGCTGTTCCCGAAGTTCTGCGGATTACAATTCGCGACACGGGCGAAGGCATTCGCAAACAAGATATCGCTCACGTTTTTGATCCATTCTTTACCACCAAAGATTACGGCACGGGGCTTGGCCTCTCAGTTGTGCACGGCATCGTTCAAGAGCACGGCGGGCAAATCGAAGTGGAGAGTGAGCTTCGAAAGGGAACGGCCTTTCACGTTCTGCTCCCGCTGGTCAGGTTTGACAGCGAGGTGGCGGTGGCATGAGTCCCACCGCCGTCTGCGTCTTATATACTCAGGACGCCGAGCTGACCCGGCGAACGAAAGCATTTTTGAGCAACCTTGCCCAGGTGCGCCAAGTCAGTAGCGCCGACCGACTCGACTCTGTCCTTCAACAGATCGGCCCGGCTCTGGTTCTTATGGACCTTCGCGCCAAAGAATGCCGCGAACTAACCGAGCAAATCCAAGATGAATTCCCCGATTTCCTGATCATCGCTCTGGGAACGTCACGTTCTGAACCCTTGCGAGAGGCCGAGCAATCCGGAATTTATGCAGCCGAGGATTTACAACTGGATCGGCGTCGCTTCCAAGCACTCGTCAGCCGGGCGTTGGATTATCTCAGCGCCCTTCGGGAGAATCGCGAACTGCGCGAAACGTCAACAACTACACAGCGCCAGGAGGTTGCTCCTAGCCGGGAAATTTTCGCCGACTCCAATCGTTCGTCGTCTTTGCCGGTGCTTCGGTTCCCGCGTCTCCTCCGTCGCTTCGAAAACGTTGACGCACTGCTGGCGAATATTGTTGAGGCGGTTGCTGAGGCGACGAGCGTAGGCCGAGTCGGAATCTTCGCCCGAACACGCCACAAAGATCGCTACCGGATGCGGGGCGGGTTGCGCTGCCTGCCTGAAACGTCTGAACTCGAATTTGGCGAGCGCGACCCCCTCGTTCGCTGGTTTGAACTGCATGCGCGTCTGATCTCGCGCCCAAATATCGCGTCAAACCCGGATCACAAGCAACGCCTGCTCATGCGACGCGCGCTCGACAACTTTGGCGCGGAGGCAATTGTACCGCTCTACGCCAGTGGTTGCATCATCGGCTGGCTTTTTTTCGGCAGGCGAATAACCGGAGAGCCATTCGGTTCACGCGATCTCGAAAGCTTGGCGATGCTGGCGGAACACGTTTCTACCGTTCTGGAGAACGCTTTGCTTTACGAAGAGGCAGCTCTGCAGAGAACGCTTGCTGAAACCTTGCTCAAATCCATACCTCCGGGAATCATTGCCGTCGACGATAACGCGATCGTCCGCTGGTTTAATCCCATGGCCGAGAAGATTCTCGGCCTAACGAGCGTTGAGGTTCTAAACAAACCGGTCGAGGCGGTTGGGAGCAGGTTGGCCGGTTTGTTGCGCGAAACACTGGAATCAGAAACCACCGTGATGCAGGAACGCTGGATTGACCGTAACACTCGCCGTTCTCTGTCGGTCGAGACTCGACGAGTATCCGGTCAAAACGCCGCTTTCGGCGCGGTTGCGGTCATCAGCGACCTTACCAGTCAGGAAATGTCGCGCGAAAAACAGGCTCTGGCGGATCGCGCCACCTTTTGGAGCGACCTCGCCGCGAGCATGTCGCATGAGATTCGAAATCCGCTCGTAGCAATCAAGACGTTTGCCCAACTTCTTCCCGAACGATTTGAAGACGCCGATTTCCGGAAAGAATTCAACGAGATCGTCGTTCGCGAAATCGATCGCCTTGACAACATCATCACCCAGATAAATAATTTTGCTCATCCACCCGAAGTGACGCTTAAACCGATCGATCTCCGCAGGTCGGTTAAGAGAGCACTTGAAATTGCGCGTTCCCGGTTCGGGGTCAACGGCAAGATGCAGGTTGA
The DNA here is from genome assembly GCA_035622995.1 of Chthoniobacterales bacterium. GTDB lineage: Bacteria > Verrucomicrobiota > Verrucomicrobiia > Chthoniobacterales > UBA10450 > DASPUI01. The sequence goes on along the minus strand of DASPUI010000209.1, from coordinate 17,536 downwards.
GACTTCACTGCCCGACGATTTGCCGCGGGTCCTGGGCGACGAAGCCGCTCTGGCCGAAGCTTTTGCCCATCTGGTGGCAAACGCAGCCGAGGCGCTCCCCAATAAACCCACGGCTCGCATTACACTCTCCGCCAAATCGGTTCGTGATTCTGGAAAAACCGGCGGCATCATCGTGACCGTTCGCGACAACGGCCATGGCATTTCTCCGGAGATGAAAGACAAAATCTTTTCACCTTTTTGCACGACAAAACCGCGCGGGATGGGCCTTGGGCTGCCGATTGTAAAACGTACAATCTTCGATCACAACGGCCGGGTGGAAATTGATTCGAGCCCGCGTGGCACTCAGGTCAGCATCATGCTACCAGCTACGCGGAACAAACGCTGAGAAATTTTCAGATTTCCGATTTTCGATTTCGTCGTTAGATTCGGGCCAGCTTCGTAATATTTCGAAACGGAGAATGACCATTTTCTACGTCTTATGATCGTCACGACCGCTAAACTCTTCAAAGTCGCCTACGGAAAATTCGCCGTTGGCGCTTACAACATCAACAACATGGAGCAATGTCTGGGTTTGTTCCGCGGCAATGTCCAAAGCAAAGCCCCATTCATCATTCAGCTTTCGAAAGGCGCGCGGAAATATGCCGATAAACGCATGCTCGAGGCGATTATCCGGACGGCCGAAGGAATGTTCCCAGAGGCAATTTTTGCCGTTCATCTCGACCACGGCGACGAGGAAGCCTGTTACGATTGCATCGCTTCGGGTTTTTATAGCTCGGTCATGATCGACGCGAGCCACGAGTCGTTCGACAAAAATGTCGAGATCACCAAACGCGTGGTCAATAAAGCACACCCGAAGGGTGTCAGCGTCGAAGCGGAACTTGGCCAGCTCGGCGGAGTCGAGGAGGATATTTCAGTCGATGAAGGCAACGCCTGCCTGACGAACCCCGACGAAGCGGTCGAGTTTATTGAGCAAACAAAATGCGATTCGCTCGCTGCTGCGATTGGCACCAGTCACGGCGCCTATAAATTCAAAGGGCAGCAATCGCTTCATTTCGAAGTGATCGAGGGAATTCGCGACAAGGTGAAAGCGGCCGGCCTCCCGCCCACTCCGGTCGTCATGCACGGCTCGTCCAGCGTTCCGAAGTCGGAAGTCGAGCGAATCAATGCTGCCGGCGGAAATCTCGATCCATCCGCGCGCGGCGTGGATGAAAACGAATATCTGCCCGCGGCCAAACTGGGCGTGACCAAAGTGAATATCGACACTGACGGACGACTCGTTTGGACGCGTGTTCATCGCGAATTCTTCCGTGATAAGCCCGAACAATTTGATTTTCGTCCGCCAGGAAAAATCTTCGTCGATGAGTATGCCAACTTCATCGCGCACAAGAATGAAAAACTCGGATCGGCCGGGCAACTCGAAGCCGTCCGTGCAAGCGTGAAACCTTAGCAAGCTCGATTCGTTAGGGTTGTCGCCCACTGTGAAGTTTACTCTCCAGGAGCTCGCACAAATGTGCGATGGCAAGTTGATCGGCGACCCGGGATTGAAAATCACTGGCGTCGCCTCGCTCGCAGAAGCCGAAAATGGAGATGTAAGCTTTTATTCAGATCCACGGTACGCGGCACAATTGCGCAAAACGCGCGCGACCGCAGTCTTTGTGGCGGTTGATTTCGGCGAAGAGATCTCCGCCGCGCAAATCCGCGTCCGAAATCCGTCCCAGGCGTTTGAACGAGCAGTGTTGAAATTTGCCGCCAATCCCATCGCATTCGCGCCTGGGATTCACCCGACCGCAATTATCGATCCGAGCGCCCAGGTCGGCGCCGGCGTTTCAATACAGCCGCACGTAGTCATCGAGGCTGGAGCGCGCATCGGCGATAACACGCATATCGGCGCCCACAGTTATGTCGGACACGAAACAGTTATCGGCACGGACTGCAAAGTCTATCCGCGTGTGACCATTCGAGAACGGACGCAAATTGGATCACACGTCATCATTCATAGCGGCGCAGTAATTGGCGCGGATGGCTTCGGCTTTGAACTGGTGAATGGCAGGCACCAAAAGATCCCGCAACTCGGTATTGTCCAAATAGATGACGATGTGGAAATCGGAGCTAATACCACGATTGACCGTGCTCGGTTCGGCCGGACTTGGATTCAAGCTGGCGTCAAAATCGATAATCTGGTTCAGATCGCCCACAACGTTGTCGTCGGAAGAAACTCGGTCATTGCTGCGCAAGCCGGAATCTCTGGCAGCACGAAAATCGGCGAAAACGTTATGATCGCCGGACAAGTTGGCGTGGTTGGCCATCTCGAGGTCGGCGACAACACAATGATCGCCGCGCAAAGCGGCATTCCAAAAAGCGTGAGCGGTGGAGTCTGGTTCGGCTCGCCCGCAGTGCCCCTCGACGACGCCAAGCGACAGATTGCCTGGATTCATCGTCTCGGAAAGCTTTTCGCCCGGGTCAAAGCCCTCGAAGAAAAACTCGGGCTTTGACCCTGGCAGTCACGGACGAATTCCAGGCAACACATCGGGTTGGCAAGCTACGTGCTTATGGTAATTATAGTAGATATTAATACTAAAACCATGAGCTCGATCGCTCGCGATTATTGCCAGTTTCTTATTATCGATGACGACCCTGGCATCGCCAAATTCCTGGTCACATACCTTCGCCAACGCGGGCATACCTGCGATTCGCTAACCGATGGCTTCCAAACGGCAACCTGGCTCGCTCATCACGATTGCGATGTCGCGATTGTCGACCTCAAAATGCCAAAAGTTGACGGTATTTCTCTCATTTCCTTCATCCGCGAGATCAACGCCAAGATTCCGATCGTCGTTTTTACCGGCGTCGGTTATGACGAGGAACAAATGCACGCAGCGCTTCGCGCCGGCGCCAATGGTTACGTCAGCAAGAATCTTCCAATCGAGCAGCTTTACTGTGTTCTAGCCCGTGTCCTGTCGACCCGTCAGCAGCGCGTCCGCCGCGAAGCGATAAATAGCCCCGAGCAAGCGCTTGCCGGTGCCGCATAAGTTACTTCGTTCGAGCTTGTGCAATAATCTGGCGCAACATTTCCGGCGAAATCCAGCTTGCGCCGTTGGCGTGGACTATCTGTCGCTCAAGTGAATCTGCCGTTGCGACACTCAAGTCGAATCGTCCCGCATATTTGCCGGTCAGGCGTTCAATAATAGCGTCAGCGGTCTGGCCGCGTTTAGAATAGAAAATGTGCAAGTCGCCTGGGTTGGAAAGTTCCGTCACACGGCTACCGGTTCCGTCGAAAACCGCGGTCACCCGGACTCCGGTCCAATCCTGGTAATCGCGCAGCTGTTTAATCAGCGCGTCACGCGCCAACGAAGGCCGTCGCCGGTGAAATTTGCGCAATTCAGGCCAGGCGAAAATAATGCTGTGGCCATCGACGATTAAGTAACGAGGCCGCATTTTCTCTGCTGAATTCGGCGCGCCGCCTGATTTTAGCCAACGGCCGTTTGCTTTTTCGCTTTCGCCCTTGATGAATCGGCACGCTTGCTCTTCGCTGAGATCCTTTTGCGTTTGAGATAGGCTTTACGACGCTTGCGTTTCGACCGAACACGATGCTGTTGTCCCATGGCGCTGTCCTATAAGTTTAAAGCGCAGTCAAAGCAAGCGTCTCGGCTATTTTGCGAATAAAAACAAATCGAGGATTGCATTTAGCCGTTAAATCCGATTACAAAGCTGCGCAAGCGTGCTTCTGCCACGATGACCTTCTCGGCCACACCCAAAAATTTGATTGGCCTTTCGATTCTGTTTCTGGCGATCGCAGGAATGTTCGGCCTGTTAAACACGACCAAAGTAAAAAGTTTGCGTTCGACAGTGGCGGACGTTAGCGCTGCCCGGGATAGCGCGGAGCGCCGCCGCGCGCAGCGCGAAAAAGAAATCAAAGGCCGCGAAGAAGCGATCGCTGCCGAGCGCGCAAAAATCGCCGACACTGAGAATCGGGTCGCAAGCGCCGAAGCAGAATTAGTCAAAATGCAGACCGAGAAAACCGAACTCCAGAGCAAGTTGCAGGCGAATGACACCGAGATCGCCAATTTACAAAAGCAAGTCGATGAGGCCAAACCCGGTTCGGCGAATCCAGGCGCTCCGTCTTCGGTTGAACTGCAGGCCCAGCTCGATGATGCGCGACGGCAATTAGAGGATGCGGAACGCGAGAAATCTTTTCTCTCGGAGAAATTGCAATCAATCCAAGTCCGCTCCTCGCAATTGGAAGAGGAAAAAAAGCGGCGAATTGCGGCTTCTGGCAAGGTTGGGGTGCGCGGGACCGTGCTTGCCGTCAACCAGGCTTACAACTTCGTCGTTTTAAATCTTGGCGGCCGTCAAGGTGTTGAGCCGAACTCCGAAATGCTGGTTTTGCGAGATGGGAGTTTTATTGGCAAAATTCGCATTTCTTCAGTTGAACCCGCGACCGCCATCGGCGATATAATTACCAGCACTTTGGCGCACGGCGTCCAGGTGCAACCCGGGGACATTGTCATTTATGCTGGCACCAATTCTTAGTTTCAAGAAAGTGGTCGTTGGGGGACTCTTGTTCGTGGCCGCACTCTCGATCATCTCGTGCGCAACCGACAAGAAACAAGTCACATTGGTGAACGATCCGGACGCAAGAGGGGACAGCCCGCTTCCATGGAATAAACAGGAAAGTTGGGAGCAAGGATCGGCGATGGGCGGTATGGTTAACAGCGATCACGCGCACTGATTCTTGGCGAATCATCAAGGCAAATCCGAACCGCCGGAGTCTGTGCTTGGATTTAGTTTATTGGAGCCCCAGCGAGTCGACGAGCGGTGCATCCACGACACCGGTCACCACCAGCCCGGCGTCTTGCTGGTAAGCCGCAATCGCCTGTCGGGTCGCCGGCGAAAGTGACCCTGATAACGCGCCGTCGTAGTACCCAAGATCTTGCAGAGCGCGCTGGACATTGAGGATCACCTGATCGGGCAACAAATTGCCGTAGGTATAAATCGGGCCATCGTAATCGTAGGAAGCGTATCCCGGGTCATAACCCCATGCCGGGTACCAATAACCCGCGTCGAAGTAATAATATCCACCCGCTGCCAGGGCAATCGTTCGATAATGTTGTTTCCACCAGAATCGGTCGTGCCGTTCGTGCCGATATCGCCGAAGCGCCGTTGCATAGCTCATCGTTGGGGGCGGAGTGCTGCGGCGGCGAACAGGGGTTGCCTCCTTTTGGACCGGCCGGCGGGGACGAACAGGCGCGGCCGTCGCGCTTGGAGAACCGCGATTTGGCGGTGGCGAATTGATTTGCGCGCTCGCAGTTTGACCGATGATTAACAGAGCCAGACCAATCGAACAAATTATCGGCAAACTCATGCGTTACAGGTCAGTTATTCAATAAATTGAAACCCTAAACTAGAGGTTCCGTTTTCAAAATTCCGATCTTTTTCGTTCCCAGCTTTTCCTTCGTGTGCCGAAGCCCTATATGGGTAGGCGGCTCCGGTCTTTTTATGAGAACATTTCTCGCTCTCTTCTTGTTCGCGGCGGTCACCCGCGCCAACGACCTCCCGGCTATTTCTCCAGACGAGCTTGTTCGCCGCACTCAAGAACTCTATGACTCCATCCCTGCGGGAAATCAGGCCCCGTGGAAAAAATATTTCGCCGACGATTGCATCTTCAACGACGAGAAAGGCCGGAGCTTCGATAAAAGCAAGCTTGTCGCCGACATCACGCCGATGCCGTCCGGTTACTCCGGTGCGATCAAGCTCGACAAAATCCAGAGTCGGATATTCGGCGATACCGCGGTCTTAAGTTACGACCTAAACGAAACCGAGACGATCTTCGGCCAAAATCTGCGGGCGCGGTATCACGTGACCGACACCTGGCTGCGGCGTGAAGGTGAGTGGAAAATCATCGCCAGCCAGGCCCATCGCTATTATGAAGACCCGGCCATTGGGAAAGCCGATCCGAAGAAGCTCGTCGATTACGCCGGCACTTACGAGCTCGCGCCCGGCCAAACCAGAACCGTGACCGCTGAAACCGGAGATTTATTCGCCGAACGCAATGGCAAGAAAGAGCAGTTGTACCCGGAAGCGTCGGATATTTTCTTCCGCAAAGGCGTCGAAGGCCGGATCCTCTTCCATTACAACACCGATGGAAGAGTCGATGCCCTGATCGACCGTCGTAACAACGAAGACGTGATCTGGCATAAAATAAAATAACAGTCTCGCGCGTTGTCGCAGGCCAGCCCGCCGTCGCCTTGTCCGCGGCCTGGGGTAGCTTCAATCCCTTTTGCGATTTGCGACGCGGAATGCTCGGCAGCGGTTTTCTACTTCCAACTTTCTAATTTCTAATTTAGAAATTCTTCTCGATCGACACCTAACGTAAAGCCAATGAATAAATATATCGCGGAATTTATCGGTACCTTCTTCCTTGTGCTCACGGTCGGCTGCACCGTGATTCCTGGCGCAACCGGTGTCATCGCTCCATTGGCGATCGGCGCTTCGCTGATGGTCATGGTTTTCGCCACCGGCCACATCTCCGGCGGGCACCTTAATCCGGCCGTCACTCTGGCTGTCTTTCTCCGCGGCAGATGCGAGGCGAAAGATGTAATTCCCTATTGGATCGCTCAGGTCGCAGCCGGCGTGTGCGCAGCCTTCGTTGCTGTGTTTCTTTGCGGCAAAAGCGGAACTCCGATGGAGATTACGAATGTCCCGGCGGCACTGGTCGCGGAGTTTGCCTTCACCTTTGCTCTCGCTTTCGTTGTGCTCAATGTCGCCACGGCGAAGGGCACAGCGAACAACTCCTTCTACGGTCTGGCCATCGGGATGACTGTGATGGTTGGCGCATTCGCGGTTGGTGCGATTTCCGGAGGCGCCTTCAACCCGGCTGTGGCCGTGGGCATCGGGGTGATGAAACTGGTCAGCGTCTCTCAAGTCTGGATCCACATCGTTGCGGATCTGGTCGGCGGCGCCGTCGCCGCATTGACTTTTAAGATTGTCAATCCCGGCGACGAATAGCGCCGCCCTTGCTAAACCTCGCGATCCCGTAACCGTGCGCGAAAGACAGCTCGTTCGCCATCACACGATTAATCTTGGCTCTGGATCGACAAATTAATAATCTCGTTCAAGGATGTTCTTGCAACGGGTCAGGGTCACCAAATATCGCAGCATTCGCGATAGCGGCTGGTTCGATGTCGAAAAAGGCAAAACGATTTTGATCGGGCCTAACGAGGCCGGCAAAACCGCCCTGCTGGAAGCAATTCAGCGAATCAATCCGCCTGTTGGAACGCGCGGGTTCGATCCGTTGCGCGACTATCCTCGCTCCGAGTTTCATGAGATCAACAGTGGCAAGATCCTTCCAGGCGATGTCACCGTGGTGGAAGCGCGCTTCGAGCTCGATTCGGGAGATAAGGAGGCGATTCAGCAGGAGTTCCGCGACTGCGAATACATCTTTGGCCGAAGACTCGACAACAGCTCCTGGCACAAGCTCCTTGGCGGTCCACCCGTCACCAAGTTTGGCGACATCAAAAAAGATCTGGCCCGCCTGTGCGCGCACATCGACAGCCGCGTTCCACCTCCGCAGGAAGGGATGTCGCCGCCCGATCTTCCAAGCACATCGATCGTCGCGCTCTCCCGAGAATGGAAAGATGAGTATGAGGTGGCAGGTCAGCCTGCGCGGATGCTCAAACTCGCGCTCGAAAAAGCATTTCCCAACATCGAAGAGGGAAACACCGCCGAAGAAAAACGTTACGACGATTTGATCAAGGCGGTCGAGATGAATGATCGCCGCGCCACCGCGCTTTGGACACTGGAACGCCGTATGCCGCTTTTCATTCGGTTCCGAGATTTCTTTCGCGTCCGTCCTCTGATCCATCTGGATCATCTCGCAACGCGCATCGAACGAAATCTGGTAGACGACGATTACTATGATTACGGCAACAAGTGCCTCCTGAAACTTCTCGGTTTCAGCGCCAGGGAACTTTCCAATCTGGGAAAAACCGATGAACCGCTCCTGGGCGATACCGCCGCGCTTCAGGCGTATCGCGATCGACTCGACCGTCGCGCCTACCAGCTCAACGCCGCCAGTGTTCGTCTGACTGACGAGCTTCGCGCCACCTGGGTGCCCGATTCAAAACGCGACGAAGCGGAACGTTTGCGCATCGTGGCGGATGGCCAATATCTCAAGGTCATTGTCGAGGACGACATTGGGGTCGAGATCGAATTAGACCAACGCTCGGAGGGTTTTCAATGGCTGGTTTCGTTCTTTATCGTGTTCTTTGCCGAGAGTGCGAACAATTACAAGAACGCGATCCTCCTGCTCGACGAACCCGGTTTGAGCCTGCACGCACTCAAGCAGCGTGAATTTCGCACCACCATTTCGCGCCTGGCCGAATCAAACCAGACTCTTTACACTACCCACTCGCCATTTTTGGTCGGACCGGATGAGCTCAATATCGTTCGAGTCGTCGAAATGACCGATCGCGGCGTGGGGACCAAAGTTCATACCAACATTACCGCCGAAGACCCGGTCGCACTTCTGCCGTTGCAGGAAGCGCTCGGTTACGATTTGGCCCAAAGTCTGTTCGCGCAGCAGCGCAATCTCGTTCTCGAAAGCCTGACTGACTACTGGTACCTCGACGCGGTCGCGCAACTGCTTCGGGATGCCGGCATCGCCGATCTTAACGACAAGATTTCGATGCTGCCCGCTAGCGGCGCGGGCAAAGTCGTCTATTACGCCACGATTCTGCATGCCAACAAACTCAAAGTCGCCGCCCTTTTGGATTCCGAGATGTCAACCGATCAAGCGGCACACCAGGAGCGGCTGATCCACGCGCTCGGCAACAAATCGATCCTGCGCACCAAGGATGTCTACGACGGCCCGCTCGAGCGACCGGCAATCGAGGATTTACTGCGGGACACGCTCGTCCATGTCGGGCGGACGACGCTGGGCTGGGATGTGGCGGCCGCTGCCAAGGCGCAACCCGAACGCTCGATCGTCGACATTTTCAAAACCGAAATTAGCAATTTCTCCAAATATCGGTTGGCCAAAGCATTTGTCCGTTGGACCCGCGATCATCAGGCATCCGATCTTTCCGATGACGAACGGACGCGCTGGAAAAAACTGATCGCGTCGATCAATGGCGCGCTGCGATAGATTTGCCGGAACGATTCGCGGTTCGGGTAGACCGTTGTGGGTTTCAACGTGTGAGTTGTGTTCTTTCCTTTATTGCTAGTTCTGCTCGATCACAAACCAGCTTGGTTTGAAACTCGCGAGCGATCCTTTGAGCTTTTCAAGTTCTTTCGCCGGGCCATGAATTTCCAGCCGGATGAGGTCGGAAATCTTGAGCGCTTCGGCCAGAATCGCGCCGACGTTGTCAAGATGCGCTAGGAGACCATCAGCATCGACGTATCCTTCGCGGCAGAAAACCTCATCGCCATTAACGCTGAACTCGTAGAAGAGATTTCCCTTCTCGGTCCTGGTTTTTTCGATGAACACCGGGAACGCCGCTTTGAATTCCTCGAGTTTTCCCGGATGAACTTTCATGTACGGGTGGAGACTAACGAAGTTCGATAAGAAGGCGCCACTGCTCATATTGTTGTTCGCAACCTAACAGCTGATTTCTCAAATCCCAATTTTCTTAATTCGATCCGTTCTTTCTGACAACCCGGATCGCCTCGAGGTCAGCAGCTAGGCTCTTTGCCTGCTCGGCAGTGAGTTCGACCAGTGGCGGGCGCACCTTCGTCCAGGCCGGATCGTTCGCATTGATGGCAATGGCCTGCTTCAACGCGGGTATCATTGGGTACTTTTTGAAAAACAGGTCGCGCACGATATTTAACTTTCTCTGTTGATCGACAGCGTCGGGACCCTTGTATTCAGTGTAGAGTTTGTGAATTGCGACCGGGTTAACGTTGGCAGTCGCGGAAATCGTGCCGACACCGCCATTCTGCATGTTTGCGAGCAGGAAAGATTCGCTGCCGACAAAAACGTCAAATCCCTCGAACGCGTCGAGAAAAGTTTTCGTATTATTCCAATCGCCCGAGCTGTCTTTCATCCCGGCGATAGCGTTCGGATACGACTTGAGCAGGCGCTCGACTAGGCCTTTGCTAATTCCAACCGCCGCAACCGGCGGAATATGGTAGAGATACATTCGTAATTTCGGATCGCCGACACGCTGCACAACCTCGCTAAAGTATCGGTAAAGACCTTCTTCGCTGACATCCTTGTAATAAAAGGGCGGCAGCATCAAGACACCTGCGCAACCATGCTGTACTGCCTGCGCGGTCAGTTTGACCGTTTCGGTCATCGAGCAGCAACCCGTGCCCGGCATTATGCGCGACGGATCGACCCCGGCCGCGACCAAGTCGTCGAGCAGGTTCGAGCGCTCCTCGGCCGCGAGCGAGTTGGCCTCGCTCGTGGTGCCAAACGGGGCAAGCCCGCAGTTCCGCGATCGCAACCATTTGCAATGCGCGATGAATCGTCGGCTATCAGCGGAAAGATCGCTCTTGAACGGGGTGAGAACAGGCGCAAGCACGCCGCGGATGCGCGCATCGGGAATCATGGCTTTGACATTCGCGGAGAGAGAACCCGGACTCTTTTCGCTGCTAGGAAGGTAACCCCTTTCGGGCGATCGTTTCCATCTGTTCGCAAAAACGGTCCAACTCACCGAGCGTGGTGTAAATGTTGGGCGTGATCCGAATGCCCTGAAACTCTTCGTGCATAATTGGCACCGTGAAAATGTGATGTTTGTCGAACAGATATTTCACAACGGCCTCCGGGTTTGTCCCTTCGATCTGAACGTTGGCAATGGCGCATGATTGGTTCGGATCGAACGAGGTATTGAACCGGATCTTGGGCACCTCTTTGAGTCGGTTCATCCAGTAACGTGAAAGGTAACGCAGTCGCGCTTCTTTGCGCTTGCCGCCAATCCCGTTGTGAAACAACAGCGCCTCGCCAATCGCCAGTTTTGGAGCAGCCGAGTGGGTGCCGATCTCTTCGAATTTGCGGATGTCAGACGCTTGCTTTGATTCCGCGGCCATCAACGGCCAGATCTTTTCGATCTTATCGCGTTTGACGTAAAGCATGCCGGTGCCCTTGGGAGCGTACAGCCACTTGTGCAGGCTGGTGCCGAAGTAATCGCACCCGACGTCTTTCTGTTTAAAATCAAACTGCGCAAAGGAATGCGCGCCGTCCACAATCGTCTCGATTCCTTTTCCGCGCGCCAAATCGCAGACTGCCTTCACCGGAGTGATCTGCCCGGTAATGTTAATCTCATGCGAAATCAGAATCAGCCGGGTGCGATCGGTAATTCCTTTCTCAAATGCGGTGGTGATCTCGTCGAGGTTCTTGGGCGGAATCGGGACCTTGATCAGTTTCAGTCTTAGATTTTCGCGTTTCTCGCGCTGCCGCAATGTGGTGAGCATGCGCGGGTAATCCTGGGTGGTGGTGAGAATTTCGTCGCCCGGTTTAAAGTCCATCCCCATCAAAAGGATCTCGAGTGACTCGGAAGCATTGCGCGTAATCGCTATTTCTTCCCGGTCGCAGCCGAACAATTCCGCCAGACCGCTGCGAATCGTTTCCGATTGCGGCTCGAGAATTTGCCACATGGTGTAGGCGGTGGCGTCCTCCTGTTCCCAGATGTAACGCACCAACGCTTCGGTCACGATCCGCGGGCTGGGCGAAACGCCGCCATTGTTCAGATTGATGATGCCACGAGTGACGCTGAAAGAATTTTGAATGATGGCCCAATAATCTTTGTCCATCGCCGCCTCTTCCGGAGTCAATTGGGCCACGGTCTTGGCCGCTGCTTCGACGTTTTTCAGCAATGACGCGATTGCCCCGGAAGAAAGCGCAGCCAGACCGAGACCTTTGCCGGCCAGGGCAAGAAAGTCTCGGCGCGTGCGCTTCGGAATCATGACTATTTCCCAAATCGCCGAATGCTAAACGAAATCGGAAGACCAATGACAACGCTGTGGACAGCTATTCCCAAAAGCAGGTCGTGCAGTTTGAACGGCCCGCGCGCATGAAGGGCAGACAAGGGCAACACGATAAGCGTCATTACCTGATCGACTGCGGCGCCATAGAACAAACCACACACCAGCGGGTGTTCGATTAAGAATCTCAGCCGCCGACTGGCGATGTAATAAATCGTCGCGACTAGAAAGGCGATAAAGAAATGGAGGAATATCCCGAGCGCGTAGGTGCCGGCGCCCCCATTGTGTAAGGCTCCCTTGCCGAGCAAACCGCTGGCAACCAAAAGGGGAACTTTCTTCCCAAAAAGCGTGATGGCCTGGGCAAGGTCCAATGCCCCGACGATCAGGCCGCCAATTCCGATCGCCAGGAGTGCGCTCTTTCTCACACGCTCCGCATATCAAAACTGCTTAGTTTTCGCAATTGGTAACGACTTGAAACGATAAATCTTCGGCCGACTTATTGGGATGGAACTCGATCTTGAAGGTAAACATGCCAACCGCGCGTACGCGATGCTGGTCTCGCTCATCACCCCGCGCCCGATCGCATGGGTGACGACCTTGGATGAAAACGGCGTGGTCAACGCGGCGCCGTTCAGCTTTTTCAATGCCCTCGGTGGAGATCCTCCCATTATCGGTTTCGCTCCAGGCGATCGCGACGACGGATCTCCCAAGGACACGCCACGCAATATCCGCCGGACCCACGAGTTTGTGGTGAACCTGGTCGACGAAGCCACGGCAGAAGCAATGAACAAGACAGCAGCGTCGCTACCATATGGCGTGAGCGAGCTTGAGAGCGCAGGATTAAACGCGATCAAGTCGTCAATTATTGCTCCGCCCCGGATCGCGGAAGCGCCGGCCAGTTTTGAATGCATCGAATGGGGCACGCTGGAAATCGGCAGGAACCGGGTCGTGATCGGGCTCGTTAGGCGACTGCATGTCCGGGACGAGCTGATCGATCCCGAAAAATTGCGGATTCGGACCGAGCGTTTTCACGTCGTCGGTCGAATGGCGAGTCCAAATTGGTATTGTCGCACGCGTGACCGTTTCGAGATGATCCGGCCGGCGTAACAAGAAGAGAACCGCGCATTGCTTCGGCCTGACAATCGAGCGAGCATACAAACTTATGGGACACAACTACGGCAGAGATAGCGTGAGGAAACGTGCGAGACGCAGAAAAAAAGCGGAGCGTCTGGCACTGGCCAAGCGGCCGTCGCGCGATGTCAGCACTCGCCCCGGACAAAAGGCGGCGAAATAGCAGCAGGTTTTCCGTCAATCTTGCCATGCGGAGAAAAGATAATAGCTCGCAGCCACGGGTCTTGGTCTTAGTGGATGAATCGAATATTGGCAGCTCGGTGCGCACGGCCGGTCGAGGTCTGGATTGGTTGAAACTTCGTGACTTTCTGGCCGGCCCCAACAGCGGACGAGAGTTGATCGAGATGGTGGTTTATGCGGGATTGCCGCCCGCCATGCCGATCTGGCAGGAGGAGCGCGATAAAAAAAACAAGTTCGTGCAATGGTTGCGCTCGAATGGATTTATGGTCGTGACCAAGGATGGGTCGCCGGCCGAGACCGGTCACTACAAAGCGAACGTGGACGTGATGATGGCGATCGACGCGCTCGAGCTCTCGGTCGAGATGCGGCCGGATGTGGTGATTCTTGTAACTGGCGACACCGATTTTGCCTATCTCGCGATCAAGTTGAGACGACGCGGCATTCGGGTGGAAGTAGCCTCGGTCGCGCAGAATCTTGGCAATATCTTGAGATCGGCCGCAAATGAAGTGATCGATCTGGCCGCATTGTTCCGGACGTTTGAAATGATAAAGACCCCGGATTCTCAGGTGCCGGCACCACGTCAGCCACCGCAACAACATCGCCGGAGACGGCCACAGTTTCGCGGGCCTACGACACGAGCGGCAAGTCGAGACAGCTAACATTAACAGATCGCTGCGGCTGAAATCGCGCCGTTCAAGTAGGTCTAGGAGGCGAACGGACCAAGTACCGTCTTTGCGGTTGCGGAAGCGCCTACGCCGCTATAAGCAAACAGATATGATGATACCGCGGGAACTTCGCCTCGCCGAGCGGATGGCACGTCTCGGTACCGAGACCGCATTCGAAGTGCTGGTAAAGGCAAAGGCGCTGGAAGCAAAGGGCCGCGACATCGTTCACCTCGAAATAGGCGAGCCGGATTTCGATACGCCGAAGAACATCATCGACGCAGGTGCCGATGCCATGCGCAAAGGTTTCACCCACTACGGGCCTTCGGCCGGTTTGCCGCAGCTGCGCGACATCATCGCGAAATACGTGAGTGACACGCGTGGGATAAACGTTTTACCAGAAGAAGTAGTCGTTGTTCCAGGCGGCAAGCCGATCATTTTTTTCTCCATCCTCGCGCTGGCAGATGAAGGCGACGAGGTCATCTACCCGAACCCCGGATTTCCCATTTACGAATCGATGATCAATTACGTCGGCGCGAAAGCAGTGCCGATTCGGTTGCGCGAGGAGATGGATTTTCGGTTGGACGTGGGCGAGCTCGCTGGTTTGATCAATGATCGAACGAAACTGATCATCTTGAATTCGCCGCAAAATCCGACTGGCGGAGTGCTGACAAAAGCAGATATCAGCGATATCGCGGACGCGATTGGCGATCGCAACATCATGGTGTTGACCGACGAAATTTACAGCCGGCTCATCTTTGAGGGTGAGCATCATTCAATTATGTCGATCGACGGGATGAAGGACCGCTGCATCTTGCTCGATGGTTTCTCCAAGACTTACGCGATGACTGGTTGGCGAATGGGTTACGGCGTGATGCGCGTCGACCTGGCCACGCAGGTCGCGCGGCTAATGACTAACTCCAGCTCCTGCACCGCCAGCTTCACCCAAGTCGCCGGCGTCGAAGCGCTGCGCGGGCCACAAGAGTCAGTGAACAGGATGTGCGCAGAGTTCAAGAAACGGCGCGACGTGATGGTGGCCGGCCTTAACGCAATCAAAGGTTTCTCCTGCCGCTTGCCCAAGGGCGCGTTTTACGTTTTCCCCAACATCACGAGAACCGGATGGCCGTCGAAGAAATTGGCCGACACGTTGCTCGACGACGCCGGTGTTGCTGGGCTGTCCGGAACCGCGTTTGGCAATTTCGGAGAAGGCTATCTGCGATTTAGCGTGGCCAACTCGATCGAGAACATTGAAAAAGCGCTCGATCGCGTCGGCGCCTGGGCGACGAAAAACCTGTAAATAATTTCGGATTGCGGAACGTTTGGATCAACATTGCTTCTCCACTATGCCTGATAAGAAACGAATTTTTGCCACATCTCAAATCGGCGATGCGGCGGAGAGTCGGCTGCGGGAGCGCGGTTACCATCTCGAAGTTTTCCAAGGACCCGAGGCACCGCCGAAAAAGCTGATTATTGAGAAGGTCAAAAGTGGCGTCGATGCCTTGATCACTACGCTGCGCGATCCGATCGACGCCGAGATCTTCGCAGCGGGAAAAGGCACGCTCGGGATCGTGGCGCAGATTGCGGTCGGCTTTGACAATATCAACCGCACTGACGCCAACAATTACCAAGTTCCGTTCACGAACACAGCCGATGTCCTGACCGAGGCGACCGCCGAGTTCGCTTTTTTTATGATGGGAATGCTTGCGCGCAAGATGTGGCAGAGCGAGCGCCTTGTCCGCGAACAGAAATGGCCGTCATGGCATCCGTTTCTGCCGTTTCTGGGCGACGAGGTCACAGGCAAGACGATCGCCATTATCGGTACCGGGCGAATCGGCCTGGCAATGATCAAGAAGTGTTCCGGGTTCGATATGAACATACTTTGCTATGACCCGGCGTATCAAAATCACCGATACATCGCATCGATTCAGGAGGTGATGGATCTGCGCAACGCGCGCGGGATTCAAAAAGAGAAGACTTATATTAAGTATGTTGAGTTCGAGGAAGCGTTGCGTGGCGCCGATTACGTGAGCATCCATGTGCCGCTATTACGCGAAGGCGAAACAGACAAGCCAACATATCATCTGTTCAACGAGAGAACCTTCAGGCTAATGAAGCCGACTGCTTATCTGGTGAATAGCTCACGCGGCCCGGTGGTAAAAGAGGAGGCGTTGGCCAAGGCATTGAAAGAAAAAGTGATCGCCGGTGCTGCACTCGACGTGTTTGAAAAGGAGCCCCTCCCACCTGATTCACCGCTCCTCGATCCGGAAATAGCCGATCGCTGCCGAGTGTTCCACCACTTCGCCAGCGGCGCACAGATCACGCGACTGTCAGTCGATCCCGAGAAAGGCATGGCGGGGCGAACGGTCCAGGCGGTGATAGATGTATTGGAAGGGAACTACGGCGGCGACCCAACCAAAATGCCGTATGTGGTAAATAAGGAGGCGTTCCAGAAATAGCGAAGCGCCAATCATACGGAGCTTGGGTCCAAGGCAGAAAATAGAAATGCCGGCAATTGAAATACTGAAAAGCTGATGCGAATTCGGTAGACTGGCAGCAGTGAGTACACGATTGCTCTTGTTTTGTGGCGCGCTGCTGGTGTTCGCGGATGTTGCGCTGGGCGACGGAGTTTATCAACGGACCCGAGACGGAAAAACTTTGGTCTGGAACAATGATCCCAAGCCTGGCGATGAAGCAACATGGTCGGGTGACCGCGATCGCGAAGGATACGCACGTGGGTTTGGCACGCTTATCTGGTACACTCTGGACAGCCAGACAGGATCACCGGATCCAGTGCTTTATGCCCGATACTGGGGAAACATGGTCCGGGGAAAATTGGACGGGCTCGTCAATGTTCATTCCAAGAAAAAAACGCACCACGCCATTTTCGTCGATGGCGCGCGGTTAACGCATTGGGCAGCAGGTCCCGCGTCTTCGCACCTCAGCGCTGAAGCTCGCGCTGCAATTGCCAAGCAGAACATGGCGCGAGAACCGGAAGCCCCAGCAGAAGGCCCGAGTTTGCCAGCGCACGAACCGGTCCGATCGCCCGAACGGTCCGGCGAACCCAGCTCAACCCGGGAAGAGGTCCAAGTCTCAACCAGGCAGAACGTGGCGCGAGAACCGCAAGCCCCAGTAGAAGGTCCGAGCTCGCCGCAGCAAGAGTCGGTCCGATCGCCGGCACGGTCTGCCGGACCCAGATCAACCGAGGAAGAGCAAGTCCAAGTCTCAATTTTTCCGTCCACTACGATAGAATGGTTGCAATCTGCCTCCGACATTGATGACTCGCTTCGAATGTTAGTTTGGCCGCCGCGGTCTTTGAGCTGGAAGCGGTGATTTACGCATCATAGCAATCGAAACTCAGCCGCAACCAACCTATTGATTGAATGGTTTAACCATTGATACAATCTAACTCAACGAAGTCCTACACCATGAAAACCCACAAAGCTCTCTGTCTTGCCATGATCGTTAGCATGGTCCTGGCATTTTCCGTTCAAGCTGGCAATCACGGCGGCGGCCGGGGTGGCGGGCCGAATTCCGCAGCCGCAGGTGGACGTCCGGGATACGCCTCTAGCGCCGGTTACCGCTACGGCGGGCCGATGGGGATGCATCCGATGCCGGGGTACGGCAATTATTATCGGGGAAGCATC
>DASPUI010000208.1:0-10266 GCA_035622995.1 Chthoniobacterales bacterium | reverse complement strand
TTCGAAAGACAGCTACTGATCGAGCGTCGAATTCGGGATTACGTCGCAGCTAATCGCGGCCGTGGCATCAAGAATGCCGCAGCGCTGTTAGTCGACACGCGGACGATGGATGTGCTTTCACAGGTTGGCTCCGCTGATTTTTACAACCCTGAGATTGATGGACAGGTGGATGGAACTCGCTGCCCGCGTTCGCCCGGCTCGACTTTGAAGCCGTTTGTTTATGCGCTCGCGCTCGATCAGGGATTGATTCATCCGTTGTCGGTCTTGGCGGATACAGCGCGAAGTTTTGGCGATTACAATCCGGAAAACTACGATCGCGAATTTGTGGGGCCGATCCGGGCCTGCGATGCGCTGGCGCGCAGTCGAAATCTACCGGCGGTTGCGCTCACGGCCCAACTCTCGCATCCTACGCTCTACGAATTTTTGCGCGGCGCCGCCGTTCAATTGCCGCGAAGCGAGGCGGTCTACGGACTCGCGCTACCGCTCGGGGGCGCGGAAGTTTCAATGCAGGATTTGGTTCGGCTTTATGCCGCGCTGGCAAACAATGGCGAGTTGCGGCCGCTCCGGCACACCAGCCGCGACCCGATTCCAGCGAAGGGACGCAGGCTCGTCAGTCCGGAAGCTGCATTCCTCACCCTGGAAATGCTGAACGTTCCGCGTCCGGAGTTAAATTACGTCGATTCAAATCAAATCGCGCCGGTGTTTTGGAAAACCGGAACTTCTCACGGATTTCGCGACGCCTGGACGATCGCAGTGTTCGATCACTACGTCCTCGGAATCTGGGTTGGAAATTTCGATGGCCAGCCCAGCAACGCCTTCATTGGCCGGAGCGCGGCCGCGCCGCTGGCCTTTCAGATTATCGATAGCCTGCGGACCAGCTGGCCGGAGCCTAACGAGCCACATTTGCCACCGCCGAGCGCAAACCTAAAGCGGGTCGAATTTTGCGCCGTGTCCGGCGATCTCCCGGGGGAACATTGCACGGATCGGGTTCAAGGGTGGTTTATTCCCGGAGTCTCGCCGATCAAGACCTGCGACGTGCATCAGGAAGTGTTGATCGATGTTGCCAGCGGTCTGCGGGTGGCGGTTGACGACGGAACGCGAAAGGTGTGCCGCGAGGTCTACGAATTCTGGCCGAGCGAATTTCTGTCGATTTTTGCCCGGGCAGGAGTGCAGCGACGAACCCCGCCACCATTTCTGCCGGAAACCGATCCGGAACTCACGTCCCGCAATGGCACGGCTCCGCGAATTGTGACCCCATTCAACGAAAGCGCGGGAGAAGTTTTACAATCGAGTTCGGTTCCGCTGCATGCGCATACCGACGCGGATGTGCGCGAGATTTATTGGTTCGCGGACAAGGCGTTCATTGGAAAATGCAAAGCGAATGACGTTCTGGCCTGGAATTCAGCACCCGGTTACTACGAGTTGACCGCCCTCGACGATCACGGCCGCTCAAGTTCGTGTTCGTTGACTGTTCGCTAAACGCGGATAATTGCGACGGTCACGGACCGCCGCTAAAGGTAACAGCGATGTCTCGCCAATATACGCTTCAGCGCGCCCCAAGATCCTCATCGATCCATATCGATTATGCGGCCGAGTTGAACGAGCAACAGTACGCGGCTGTCACCGCGTCGCCTGGCCCGCTCCTGGTGATTGCAGGCGCAGGTTCCGGCAAAACGCGGACGCTGACATATCGCGTGGCCTATTTGCTCGAGAACGGAATCGATCCACGAAATATCTTGCTGCTCACTTTCACAAACAAGGCCGCGCGGCAAATGCTCGATCGAGTTGCGAATTTGTTGCCGATCGACGCCAGCGGAATATGGGGCGGCACCTTTCATTCGATCGGCAATCGGATATTACGCCGGCACGGCAGCGCGCTCGGTTATTCAAGCGGGTTCACGATCATGGATCGCGAAGACCAGAAAGATTTGATCAACACCGTCGTCGCCAATGCCGGGATCGACCCGAAAGAAATCCGATTCCCGAAAGGCGATGTGCTCGGCGAGATCTTCAGTTTCGTGGTCAACACCGAGACGGCAATGGAAGAATTACTCGCCGAAAAGTATCCGTATTTCCTGCCCCTGCTCGAGAAAATCAAAGACGTTCGCGGACGCTACGAGAAGAAAAAAAAGGCAACCAACTCGATGGATTTCGATGATTTGCTCGAGAAGACGCTTTCGATGTTGCAGCAACACGAGCAGATCGCGGCGTTTTATCGGCGGCAATTTCAATTCATCCTGGTGGACGAATATCAGGATACGAACAAAATCCAGGCCGATTTCGTCGATTTGCTCGGACGCGATCATCGCAACGTGATGGTCGTGGGCGATGACGCACAGTCGATTTACTCCTGGCGCGGCGCGAATTTCCAAAACATTCTCGAATTTCCAAAGCGTTATTCGGACGCGCAGGTCTTCAAGATCGAGATGAATTATCGGAGCGTGCCGGAGATTCTGCAGGTCGCAAACGCAGCCATCGCCGCCAACGTCGACCAGTTCCAGAAAAATCTGCAGCCGACACGTCAATCGAACGTGGGCAAACCGGCAGTTGTCGCGCTAAACGACGGCAGCGAACAGGCGCAATTTGTGGCGCAGCGGATTCTTGAGTTACGTGACGAAAATATCGATCTCAACGAGATCGCGGTGCTGTATCGCGCACATTATCACGCGCTCGAGTTACAACTCGAGCTCTCGCGTCGCGGAATTCCCTATCAAATCACAAGTGGTATTCGATTTTTCGAACAGGCCCACATCAAAGATGTCATTTCGTTTCTTCGAATAGTGGCGAATCCGAAAGACGAGGTCGCATTCAAACGATTGGTCAAATTACTGCCTGGAATTGGGGGGCGCAGCGCGGAAAACCTGTGGAATAGCTGGAACAAGTCGTTGAACGAAAACGGCGCGATTTCATCCTGGAGCGAACGCTTACTCGCGATGAGCGTTGGTCCAAGATCGAAGAAACACTGGACACAACTTGCCCACACCCTGGGAGAGATTGCGCCCCGCGGCCAACCCAACCCGCCATCGGAAATGATCAGCTCCGTGGTTGAAGCGATTTACGATGATTACGCCAAGGTCAATTTCACCAATTACGAATTACGTCGCGAAGATTTGAACCAGCTCTCCGCGTTCGCCAGGCAATTCCAAGATTTGAATGAATTCTTGTCGCAACTGGCGTTGATCAGCAACGTCGACGCCGAGGCCGCGCCGAATCAAACGGCCGACAAAGAAGCGGTGAATCTTTCATCCGTGCATCAAGCCAAAGGCCTGGAGTTTCACACCGTTTTCGTCATTTGGTTGACTGACGGAATGTTTCCGAGCAGTCGCTCGCTCGACGCGCGCGACGCGCTTGAAGAGGAGCGGCGGCTTTTTTATGTCGCGGTCACGCGGGCCAAGGACGAACTCTATCTCACCTATCCGCATATGCGTCTGACCGGCGGCTATGGCGATGTTTTCCAGCGACCATCGCGGTTTCTCAAAGAGATTCCCAATAACCTGGTCGAGGACTGGCAAGTTCGAAGGCAATAAACGTCCGTTCGCAGATGGCGATGAGAATGGGACAGATTCGCAAAACAATCTCTGGAAATCTGTGTAATCTCCGGACGCAATGAATCTGTCCCCAAATAAAAAAATCGCGGGCGTGCTCGCTCCAATTTTTGCCCTGCGGCGCGAAGGGGATCTGGGAATCGGCGACCTGGCGGGGTTGCGTGAGTTTATCGACTGGCTCGCGGAAGCCGGATTTCACCTGGTGCAATTGCTGCCGATCAATGAAACAGGTCCCGACAACAGTCCCTACAACGCGATTAGCGCAACCGCAATTGAACCGACGACACTGGATCTGTCGCCGCAAGCGCTCGAAGACTTGAACCGTGACGACTTCGCCTCCGTCGCCGCAAACGTCGATTTGGAAAAGTTGCGGCGCGGGCCGGTAAAATATCGCCGGGTCAAAAAATTAAAGCACGAACTGATGGAGAAAGCGTTCGGGAAGTTTTGCGCAAGCGCCGGCCGGGACCGTCGCGGGCAATTCGAAAAATTCTGCGCTGAGGAATCAGCCTGGCTTGGAAACTACACGTTTTTTCGCGCACTGATGGAGGAAAACCAGGGAACCGAACAATGGGATAGGTGGCAAACTAAACACCGCGCACCGCAGATCGCTCGTGCCTGGCTCGATCGCCAATCACTGGAAAAACGGGAAAATTTTGAACGTCGCCGACAATTTTTCTGTTACGTCCAATGGATCGCGCACAAACAATGGCGTGAAATAAAGTCGTACGCCGAAAGCCGTGGGGTCGCGCTGATGGGCGACATTCCGTTCGGCGTCAGTTATTACAGCGGCGATGTCTGGGCACATCCGGATCAATTCACGCTCGACTGGAGCGGCGGTGCGCCGCCCGAAATTTATTTCAAGGACGACGAATTTACCCAGAAATGGGGCCAAAACTGGGGCATTCCGTTATATCGCTGGGACGTAATGCGCGCGAACAATTTCGATTGGTGGCGGCAACGCGTCCGCGGAGTTCGGCAAATATTCCATTTGTTTCGAATCGACCACATCCTCGGATTTTACCGGATCTATTCGTTTCCATGGCGCCCGCGGCTGAATAGGGAATTCCTGCCTCTCGACTGGAACCAAATGCTTGAACGAACGGGCGGGCGGGCTCCGCGTTTCGCCCCGCGAGACGATTCAAATCCCCAAAATTGTGAAGCAAATCGACGCGAGGGCGAAGAATATCTCCGAATGGTGCTTGGGGAAGCCGGAGCGGAACGCGTCGTGGGCGAGGACCTCGGGACCGTGCCGGATTACGTCCGTCCGCATCTGCTTTCTTTAGGCATCGCCGGTTTCAAAATCCCGCAATGGGAAATTCAAAACGGCAAAGTCATTCCCGGCTCTCAATATCAGCGCCTATCGGTTGCCACCTACGCGACGCACGATCACAAACCCGTTCGAAAATTATGGGAGGAAGCACTCGAACCGCCCTCCTCCGATTCCGACCAGGCGCGCGATAATATCAATAAGATCGCCGACTTCGCCGGCTTTCAGCGGCAGAGCGAGCAGGTCTATTTTGAGAGGGACTTTTATCCGGTAATAATGGAAGGGCTTTTTAAGTGCGAATCGTGGATCGCAATTGTGATGATCACTGACCTGCTGGCTCGGAATTACCGTTTTAACGTTCCCGGGACAGCGGTTAGCACAAATTGGGCGCGCCGGATGCAGCGGAGCGTTTCCCAACTGCGCTCCAGTCGAAAAGAACAGCGGCGGATGAAACTGATTCGCGAATTGTTGGAAAAGGCAGGCCGGCTATAGCGAGATCCCTCGCAGCAAAAAAATCTGCGTGAATCTGCGAAATCTGCGGATAAAAAGAGATATGCAATCTCCCGTCAAAGTTGCCGTCACCGGCGCGGCCGGACAAATCGGCTATTCGCTCCTTTTCCGTATCGCTTCCGGTCAGATGTTCGGGCCGGATCAGCCGGTTGCCCTGCATCTTCTTGAAATCCCGGTGGCGCTCGGAGCGCTCGATGGGGTGGTCATGGAGCTGAACGATTGCGCGTTTCCACTTTTGCACTCCGTCGTCCCGACAGCCGACCTGGACGAAGGATTTCGCGACGTCAATTGGGCGTTGCTCGTCGGGAGCGTGCCGCGAAAAGCCGGGATGGAGCGCAAAGATCTGCTCGGCATCAATGGCAAAATTTTTGTCGGCCAGGGCAAAGCCATTGAGAAGAACGCGGCCGCCGATGTCCGTGTCCTCGTTATCGGAAATCCCTGCAACACAAATTGCCTGATCGCGATGAATAATGCCAAAGACGTCCCGCGCGACCGCTGGTTCGCCATGACTCGGCTTGATGAAAATCGCGCGCGCGCGCAACTTGCGCACAAAGCGGGCGTCGAAATTACACGCGTTACGAACATGACCATCTGGGGAAATCATTCGGCAACGCAATATCCGGATTTTTACAATGCGAAGATCGACAGTCGGCCGGCGAATGAAGTGATCGCGGACGAAAAATGGTTGCAGGGCGAGTTTATTTCGATGGTGCAACAGCGCGGGGCGGCAATTATCAAGGCCCGCGGTCTTTCGTCGGCTGCCTCGGCTGCAAACGCGGTCGTCGATACCGTCCGGTTTCTGACCAACGACACGCCCGCCAACAATTGGCACAGCGTCGCTGTTTGCGCGGATGGGAGTTACGACGTCGAAAGAGATCTAATCTCGTCGTTTCCGGTTCGCGTCCGCGGCGGGAAATGGGAGGTTGTGCAAAAACTTCCGCTGAACGATTTCAGCCTAGACAAGATCGAAAAATCGGTTGCGGAATTGAAAGAAGAGAAGTCGCTGGTCAGCGAACTATTGCCATAACCTGGAGGATGTGCGCTTTCGGCGCGCGCTACTGTTTGGGACACGACAACGCGTGTTGCTGCGATCTCACATTTTTAATTTCTGCCCGGTTAACTTCTCAAACGCCTCGATATATTTCGCGGCCGTGCGCGCGATCACGTCGCCCGGCAGCTTCGGCCCGGGTGGAGTTTTGTCCCAATCGAGCGTTTCGAGATAATCACGCACAAATTGTTTGTCGAAGCTCGGTGGGCTGTGGCCGACAACATAGTGATCTTTCGGCCAGAATCGGGACGAATCAGGTGTCAGAACTTCATCGATCAACAGAAGTTTGTCGCCGATTTGTCCGAACTCGAATTTGGTATCGGCGACAATGATCCCGCACTGCGCAGCATGATCTCGTCCTTTCGAATAAATCTCCAAACTCAGATCCTTGACCCGCTCCGCGACCTTGACTCCAAGAATTTGCGCACACCTTTTCATATCGATGTTTTCATCGTGACCGGTCTCGGCTTTTGTCGCCGGCGTGAAAATTGGCTCGGGCAACTGCGACCCGAGCTTGAGTCCGCCCGGCAATTTGATTCCACAAACGCTCTGCGATTCCTGATATTCTTTCCAACCGGAGCCGGCAAGATAGCCACGAACGACACATTCCACCGCCAGCGGCTTGGTCTTTTTCACGATCATCGATCGTCCCGAAAGCTGCTCCCGAAATGGTTGAAGTTCTTTCGGAAACTCAGCGAAATCGGCCGTCACGAAGTGATTGTCGATGTTGCTGAAGCGTTTGAACCAAAAGGCCGAGAGCTGATTTAGGACCGCGCCTTTTTTCGGAATTGGATCGGGCAATATCACGTCGAATGCCGAAATCCGGTCGGTCGCGACGAAAAGAAGCGTATCGGTCAGATCGAAGACTTCGCGGACCTTGCCACTCCGCAATTTTTTGATTCCGGGCAGATCGACAATCGATTGTGCGGCTATTTGCATTTAACATTGTTGTCATGGCAGGAATCGTCGTCAAACCGCGCGCGAGAGTTCTTCACGGCCACGATTGGGTTTTTTCGAGTGAGGTGCTGAAAATCTTCGGCAAACCGACTGATGGCGATGTGATTTCCCTGAAAGATGGGCGCGACCATTTGATCGGCAGCGCGATTTACAATTCGAAATCGCAAATTGTTGCGCGGCGTTTCTCGCGTCGAAAACAGGATCTCGATCTCGATTTCTTCACCCGCCGGATTGCACAAGCGGCGGAATATCGTGACCGCAGGAAAGTCGATCCGAAATTACGGCGGATTGTTTGGAGCGAAAGCGACGGATTGCCAGGCGTGGTCCTCGATCGCTATGGCGATCATTTCGTGCTTCAGACCCTGACCCTCGGGATGGATTTGCGAAAAAGTCTGATCGTCCAAGCGATCGTCGATATTTTTGGCGAGCAGATTGCGATCATCGAACGCAACGATGCGCCGGTGAGGAAGGCAGAGGGACTTGAGTTACGGGCCGGCGTCCTGAAGGGCTCCGCTCCGTCGACGCCAATCTCGATTGAAATCAATGGGACGCGACCGGGCGTGCCTCTCCAATTCCAGATCGATCTTCTGCGCGGGCACAAGACCGGTTTTTACCTGGACCAGCGCGACAATTATCAAATTGTCGCCGAGCATGCCCGCGACCGCCGACTGCTCGATTGTTTCACCAATCAAGGCGCATTCGCGCTGGCGGGCGCGTGTGCAGGCGCGGCCGAAGTCACGGGCGTGGACGAAAATGCCGAAAGTATCGCGGCGGCGAAGCGGAACGCAGAGCGAAACAAGCTGGTCGTCGATTGGCGCGCACAGGATGTGTTCCAATTCTTGCGCGCAGCGGAGAAGGCGGATGCGCAATTCGACCTGATTATCTTGGATCCGCCGTCGTTTGCGAAAGCAAAAGGCGGACTGCGCGACGCAATGAGAGGTTATCGCGAACTGCATCTGCGAGCGTTTAAGCTGCTTTCGAAAGATGGCGTGCTTGCAACGTTCTCCTGTTCGCATCATGTGAGCGAGACCGCGTTCGCGCAAAGCATTGCCGATGCGTTGGTCGATGCCCGGCGTTCGGCCAGAAAACTTCGACGCTTCGAACAGGCGATCGATCATCCTGTTCTGCCAACATTGCCGGAGACCGAATATTTTAAAGGTTTTCTCCTCGAAATGATGCCGGGCCGATAGGAAATTTCTTTTCGGAAAAATTCTGGAATTCTGAGCGCGACTCATTAATGTGGCGTCGGTGAGTCACGCGCAGAGGACGAGAGCGCGGCGAGATGAAGAAGTTTGATATGCCCGAAAAAATTCGACCGATCGAGCAGATGCTGGAATTGAATGAGGAAGAGCCGCTCTCCGCCGAGCACCTCGATTCGCAGGTTCAAAAAGCGCAGGAGCAATTGCTTCAGCTTAAACGGCAGCAGGAACAAATCGAAAAGCAAAAGCGCGAACTGGAAGAACTTAGCCGGCGGCAGGAGGAATTGGACCGAGGCCGAGCGGACATGACCGACAAGCTGTCGCGATCGCTGGTGGTGCTGGAACGCGAGGCGTACGACGCCCAGAAGCGGCTCGAGCAACTGCGCGCGACCCGCGAAAGCTTCGGCCAACATTTGGAATTAATCGAAGCGATCGACCCGAAAAGCTGGAACCCGGCGGACCTGCACAAGGAGTTGAGTCGGGCGCTTAGCACGGTGGAAAGCGCGAGATCTGAATTCACTCAGCAGAGAAGTCGACTGCAAGCCACCGGCGACATCGAAGACGATCAGGTGCTGCCGGAAGTCGCGCCCGAAGTTGGCAATCTCGGCGGCCGGTCGTTTTCGCAATGGTTGAAGATCGGTTTTGCTTTCAGTTTGCCGCTGATCGTTTTTGGATTGATTGCGCTCGTTGTCTTTTTCTGGATGGCTTCCTCGCCCCGGTGATGCTGCATGCTTCGGCGCCCGATTAGATCGACAACCACTCTCGATCAAACCAAGGAACAATTGGCGCAACAGGAGTCGGTGCTGCGCGATCAAATGCAAAAATTGGAAAAGATGATCGCGGAGGCGCCGCGACTGGCTCAGGAAGTTGAACGGCGCCAGCGCGAAGAACTGTTAACCCGGGCGAGCGAAGGCCGGAATCGTCTCGACGTCTCAATCGCGCTGCATGACAAGCGTTACGAAACAGGGGTTGAACAACCTCGCGGCTCGCTTCGGAAAGAGCGGCGCGAAGGAAGAATCGTTTTTCTCGTCCTGGTGGTGGTTTTCGCCGCCGCTGTAATTTGGATCGCTACACATCTGCATTTTTAGTTCATGCCCGATACATCTGGAATTGACGTCGGTTATGTCGCCAAACTGGCGCGATTGAATCTAAGCGACGAGGAAACGCAGCTGTTTCAAAAACAGCTCGGCGACGTTTTGCAATACGCTGACAAGCTGCGTCAGATCGATGTGAGTCACGTGGAAGCTCTGGCTCATGCAATTCCCGTGTTCAATGTCTTTCGTGAAGACGAGCCGCGTGACTGGTTCACTGCCGAGGAGGCATTGAGCAACGCGCCGCGTCAGGCAAACAACCTTTTTATTGTCACCAAAGTCGTCGAATGAAGCTGGCTGATTTGCCGGCCCTGACGATTGCCGACCTGCAGACTTTGCTGCGCAGGGGAGAGGTTTCGCCGACTGACGTGCTCAAAGCATTGCGCGCGCGTATCGAAAAGGTCGATCCGACGCTTGACGCGTATTTGTCGCTCGATTTTGAAACGGCGGTGAAGGAAGCCGAGAAAACGGACGTGAATCTGCCGCTCGGCGGCGTGCCGATCGCGATCAAGGACATTATCAACGTCGCCGGTCAACCCTGCACCTGCGCTTCGAAAATTTTGGGGAATTACCGATCCCCTTACGACGCGACCGTTATTCGAAATCTGCGAGCAGCCGGGGCAATTCCGCTCGGCAAGACAAACATGGA
>DASPUI010000207.1:0-7454 GCA_035622995.1 Chthoniobacterales bacterium | reverse complement strand
AGACTGGCCTCCATGTCTTCGGCGCTGGTGACGAAGTAAGGCGAGAGATAGCCCTTATCGAACTGCATTCCCTCGACCACTTCGAGCGTGGTCTCGATTGATTTCGCTTCCTCGACCGTGATCGTGCCGTCCTTGCCCACTTTGTCCATGGCGTCGGCGATGATCTCGCCGATCGTCTTGTCCCAGTTGGCCGAAACGGTCGCGACCTGCGCAATCTCGGTGCGATCGCTTACTTTCTTGGAGATCTTTTTCAGCTCCTCGGTGATTGCCTCGACGGCTTTCATGATGCCGCGTTGCAACGAGGTCGGGTTCGCGCCGGCGGTGACGTTACGGAGACCTTCGCGGTAAATGGATTCCGCGAGAACAGTCGCCGTAGTCGTGCCGTCGCCCGCGACGTCCGAGGTTTTCGACGCGACTTCGCGAACGAGCTGGGCGCCCATATTTTCATACGGATCTTCGAGCTCGATTTCTTTCGCGACCGTCACACCGTCCTTGGTGATCGTCGGGCTGCCGAATTTCTTATCGAGAATCACGTTGCGACCGCTCGGTCCGAGGGTGGCCTTGACGGCCTTCGCCAGTTTCTCGACTCCGCGCAGCAAAGTGTGCCGCGCGGCTTCATCGAATTGTAATTGTTTAGCTGCCATAATTTTTTTAGTTCTTCGTTGTTGGTTGTTGAGAGGTTGGCCTAACCAATGATGCCGAGGATGTCGTCCTCGCGCATAATCAGGTAATTCTCGCTGTCGATTTTGATTTCGGTGCCGCCGTATTTGGAAATCAGCACGCGATCTCCTTTTTTCACGGTGAAATCGACTTTCTTACCGTTGTCGTCGACTTTACCGGTGCCAAGAGCGACGACTTTGCCCTCTTGCGGTTTTTCCTTGGCGGTATCGGGAATGATGATGCCGCCCTTTTTTGTTTCCTGCTCTTCGAGCGGCTGCACCAGCACCCGATCGCCGAGCGGTTTTACGTTAACGTTTGCCATAATTTACTCAGGTTTTTGTTTTTTGTTTTTGGGTTGAGCCGGCGACTGTCGTTGTGACGGCAGCCACCGGCAAATTGTCTTCGCTATTTCTTCTTGTCTTCGTCCACGACCTCGAATTCGGCGTCGACCACGTCGCTCCCGCCATTGGCGGGACCCCGCCCAGCGCTTTGCTGGGCGCCGCCGCGGCTACCTTGCCCCTCGGGTCCGGGACCGGCTTGCCCCGCCTCGGCGGGGCGAGCTGCTGAAGCTTGTTTGTAAAGCTCGGCGCTGACTTCCTGGAATTTGTTCTGCAAGTCGTCGTAGGTCCGTTTCATCGCGTCGGTATCGTTCTTGTTGATCGCATCGCGCACCGCGGCGATCGCGTCCTCGACCTGTTTCTTTTTGTCGGCCGGGATTTTGTCGCCCAACTCCTTGAGTTGCTTCTCGCTCTGATACGCGAGCATGTCGGCGTTGTTCTTGATCTCGATCGCTTCCTTCGCCTTTTTGTCCTCTTCGGCGTGCGATTCCGCTTCGCGCTGCATCTTTTCAATTTCCTCTTTCGAGAGACCTGAGCTGCCGGTGATGGAGATTTTCTGCTCCTTGCCAGTGCCCAGATCCTTGGCCGAAACGTGCAGGATGCCGTTGGCGTCGATATCGAAGGTGACTTCGATCTGCGGAACACCACGCGGGGCCGGCGGAATTCCATCGAGATGGAACGTGCCGAGATTTTTGTTATCGCGCGAAAGTGGCCGCTCGCCTTGCAACACTTTGATTTCGACGCCCGGCTGGTTGTCGCTGTAGGTCGAAAAGATCTGCGATTTCCTGGTCGGGATGGTCGTGTTACGCGGAATCATCGGAGTAGCCACGCCGCCGGCGGTTTCAATCGCCAGCGTCAACGGCGTGACGTCGAGCAAGAGCACGTCTTTGACGTCGCCCTTGAGCACGCCACCCTGGATCGCCGCGCCAACCGCAACGACTTCATCGGGGTTCACGCCTTTGTGCGGTTCCTTGCCGATTAACTGGCGCGCGGTGTCGATGACTTTCGGCATGCGCGTCATACCGCCAACGAGCACGAGCTCGTTCACGTCCCGCTCGGAAAGTTGCGCGTCTTTCAAACAGGCTTTCACCGGCGGAATCGTCCGCTGGAACAAATCGTCGGTCAGCTGCTCGAGTTTCGAGCGGGTCAGTTTCTTCTGAATGTGTTTCGGACCGCTCGCGTCCGCCGTGATGAACGGCAGATTGATTTCGTATTCCTGCGAGCTCGAGAGCGCGATTTTCGCTTTCTCAGCTTCTTCCTTGATCCGCTGAATTGCGTCCGGCTGCTTGGTCAGATCGATGCCGCTGTCCTTTTTGAATTCAGCGACGATCCAATCCATCACCTTCGCGTCCCAATCGTCACCGCCGAGGTGGGTGTCGCCGTTGGTTGCTTTCACTTCGAAAACGCCATCGCCGATTTCCAAAACGGAAATATCGAACGTGCCGCCGCCCAAATCGTAAACGGCAATCTTTTCGTCTTTCTTTTTGTCGAGACCGTACGCGAGCGAGGCCGCAGTCGGCTCGTTGATGATGCGCAAAACGTCGAGACCGGCGATTTTGCCCGCATCTTTGGTCGCGTTGCGCTGCGAGTCGTTGAAATACGCCGGCACCGTAATGACGGCCTGGGTGATTTTTTCGCCGAGCTTCGCTTCCGCATCGGCTTTCAGTTTGGACAAAATCATCGCCGAAATTTCCGGCGGCGAAAAAGTCTTCTTCTGCCCGTTTACCTCCACCTGAACATGCGCATCGCCGTTCGCGGCCTTCACGATTTTGTAAGGAACGCGATGTTCCTCTTCATGGACCTCATCGAACTTGCGGCCCATGAAACGCTTGATCGAGAAAACGGTGTTCTGCGGGTTCGTCACTGCCTGGCGTTTCGCGGCCTGGCCGACGAGTCGTTCGCCGCTCTTTGTAAACGCAACAACCGATGGCGTCGTGCGCGCGCCTTCATGATTTTCCAAAACCACCGGATCGCCACCTTCCATCACTGCCATGCACGAATTGGTGGTCCCCAAATCGATACCTAAAACTTTAGCCATATAAAAAATTTCCTTTCAGGATCGAGTCAGCCAGCGAAGAGAAATCGCCGTGGCGACGGCTCGACCTGCCCTGCTCTTTAGCAAACCATAAGCCGCGGCAGCGTCGCGCTGCGTAAGCTGTTGATTACAAATTGTTAAGCCTTAATTATAGGCCAGTTTCACTCGCGCTGAAGTGAGACAACACGGCGCAAATGTGGCGGATTGGCATCCAGACGGTGCGCCAGCGCGACGCTGCCGAAATCCCAAATCAAATTTCCAAATCCAAAGGGGGCATAGCGGCTGCTCGTTTGGTGGCCGTGCAAACGGCCAGTGATACCCCGCGCAAAGTCGCGGCCAATCCCGATATTTTTTTCCAGTGCGACCACTGCAAAGCAGCGCTCGTGGTCAATTGCTCGGCCGCTGGATTAAACTCAATCTGCCAGCATTGCGGAAAACCGACGCTCGTTCCCAAACCGGCTGAGCCAACCGCCGACACAGCGACGAAGCTACGCGAAATCGACCGAAAGCTAAAAGAGAACGAATCGCAACGAACTGAAGTGACCGGTTACATCAATCAGTTGTCGATTCAGTTACATCGCTGGCAATTGCGCTTGCAAACGTTGAACGATCGCAAAGCGCAGCTCGAAAAAGACCAGCGTGATTGAACAGCCGGGGACGGCGACCTCCACAGAAAAATTCACCTGTTGTGGTACAGGCGACACGCCTGCCGCCACATCGAGACTTGCAGGCGAGACGCCTGCCGCCACATTCAAGCGTGCGGCAGTATCACGATCTTCTCCGACTCGTTTTGGAGAAAGGTCAGGCACGCGATGACCGAACCGGCACCGGCACATTATCCGTGTTCGGAGCCCAAGCTCGCTTCGATCTTCGACCGGGGGGTCCGGGATTTCCGCTGCTGACAACGAAAAAGCTGCACACCAAATCGATCATTTACGAACTGCTTTGGTTTTTGCGCGGGGAGACCAATATCAAGTATTTGAACGAGCACGGCGTCACCATTTGGGACGAATGGGCTGACGACGACGGTAATCTTGGCCGCGTTTATGGCGCGCAATGGCGGGACTGGCGGGGCGGAAACGGGGTCCGGATCGATCAAATCGACACGATAATTTCCGAGATCAAAAAGAATCCGGACAGCCGGCGGCTCATTGTGAGCGCGTGGAATCCGGCGGAAATTGGCAGGATGGCGCTGCCGCCCTGTCACGTGCTGTTTCAATTTTACGTCCAGAACGGCGAACTGAGCTGCCAGCTTTATCAGCGCAGCGCCGACTTATTCCTGGGCGTGCCGTTCAACATCGCGAGCTACGCGCTGCTCACGCTGATGGTGGCGCAGGTTTGCGGCCTAACAAGTGGCGATTTTGTCCACACTTTCGGCGATCTCCATCTTTACCAGAACCATCTCGACCAGGCGCGCGAACAATTAACCCGCGAATTTCGATCTTTGCCGCGGATGAAATTAAATCCCGCAATCAAAAACATTTACGATTTCAAATTCGACGATTTCGAGCTGGTCGATTATCATCCGCATCCATCAATCAAAGCGCCAATCGCGGTGTGAATGCTGCCGGAGACTGAGTATGAAACTTATTTCGAAGCTGCTCGTTGTCACAATTGGAATCATTTTATTGTCCCGTTTTGCGATCGCCCAGAACGCGCCGCCGCCCCCGGGCGATTCGATTCAAACGATGGAGGTCAATGGCGTGAAGCGCATCTATCGTTTGCATATTCCACAGGGTTACGATGGCTCCAAGCCGTTGCCGCTGGTTTTTGCTCTGCACGGCCGCGGGGGAAACGGTATGGGAATGGAACAGGGAACCGGCTGGGGAAAGAAAGCAGACGAGGAACACTTCGTGGCCGTATTTCCCAACGCGATGGGCCAGCCGCAGACTTGGAATTCAGGATTGAACCCGGAGCTGAGCGGCAACGCCGACGACGTCGGATTCATTCGCGAATTACTGGATAAACTTGAAAGCACGCTTAATATCGACAAGCGCCGGATTTATTCCTGCGGCATGTCGTCCGGCGCGATCATGACCGGCCGATTGGGCGGCGAGCTTTCCGATCGATTTGCCGCTCTTGGAATCGCCGCCGGAACGGTTGGCGCAAAACAGGCGGACGGTTCCGAGCGCCAGATTCCGAAACCGGCGAAGCCGATTCCCGTGATTGCGTTCCACGGCAAGAAAGACGGTACCGTCTTTTTCAATGGAGGCGGTCCTTTAGCGAATTGTTTTTCTGTAGCGCGATCGCGCGCGTTTTGGATTAAAGCGGACGGTTGTTCGGGCGAACCGCGGCGCTCCACTCAGCAGAGCGGAAATCTGACCATTGAAGATTATAATCAATGCTCCGGCGGAACCGAAGTGGTCTATTACATTTTCGCCAACGGCGGACACGTCTGGCCGAGTTTGCAAAACGACGATCACCTTTCTGCCACGGATGCGATGTGGGATTTTTTCGTGAAACATCCCAAGCCTTGATTGCGACTTTTTCCGCCGGAAAGTGTTAAACTCTGAGTGAAATCTTGGGCGGCGGGGTTGCTCTGTCTTATTGCGTCTTCAGTCAATGCCGAGACATCGGTCGAGGTCGATTTGCAGGACCAGCGCGCCTACCTGTTAAAAAATGGCCATGTGGTGATGGCCAGTCCAATCTCGAGCGGACGCTACGGGCATCTGACTGAGACCGGATCGTTTAAAGTGATTGAGAAAGAGCGAAATCATTATTCGAGCATTTACGGGAAGATCGTTGACGCTTCCGGCAGAACGGTCGTTGCCGATGCCGACGTGGACATGAGTGTGCCGGCCGGATGCAAATTTGTGCCGGCACCGATGCCGTGGTTCATGCGATTCAATGCTGCCGACGGAATCCACGCGGGTTACCTGCCCGGCTATCCGGCGTCCCATGGCTGCGTCCGCATGCCGGAGCAGCTCGCAATCGCTTTTTATAATGCGGTTGATGTCGGTACTCCGGTGACCGTTTTTGGAAGAACGCCTCACACAAACGAATATTCCCGCTTTGGCCCGCAACCACGCGGACGCGGCTGGCCCTGGTTCAGCGGGCCGTTCTCGGATCCTCGTTATCAACACGTTTACCCATCGCAGCCGGTGGGTCCCTGGCCGTAGCCTAACGACTTGCTGAAGTGGAGTCGTCTTTCGCTTTTTCTGCTTTCCAAACCGGGCCGCTCTTCGCGAACACCGGCGCCTCGCTCCCCGCGCGCGCCACTTCGCTCGGCGCGAGTTTGAAAATTGGCAGGATTGGAACGCCTTTGGAGTCCTTTTCGTACTCGACGCCCTCTTTTTCGATTTGCAGCCAAGCCTTGAAATCGCCACCTGGCCATTCGCCGATCATTACTTCCATCGGATAGCTTTGCCCACCGGTTACCTGAAAAGGTTCGCCTCGGCCGGAGCCTTTGTACCATTCCATGCCCTTCCTGTTTTCAATCTTCAACCCGTCCCCGGCATAAAATTTCTGCGGGGCGTGACCGCTGGGAATCATTGAACCGCTATCGAGCACAACGCGGCCATTGAAGCGCACGACCAGAATATCGTCACATACACCAACGAATCGGAAAGTGCCACTCTCCGTCGGAACGACGTTGCCCCGGTAAACCACCACCCACATTTTCGGCTGCACCTGTCCACCCAAACCGAAGGCCTGCGGTCCCTGCTCCGAATTAATCTTCGGAATAAAGATCTGCGTTGTAAAAAGGGGGTTTGGACCAACGAAATATTTTTCAAGGTTCGCTTCGTTGAAACCGCTATTTACGAATTTTGCGATCTCGCCGGCGTAACCGTTTTGCTCATCGAGCTTCGATGGCTGTCGATTTTTCAACTGTTTCAAGTCGTAGAATTTTCCGACTAGCGAACCGCCCCCGCGCGATTCTTTGAAGCCAAAGAAAGGAACGGCCGCTCCACCGGCGCCGCCTCCGCTGCTCGTCGCCGTGCCGCCAGGATTGAAACTCACGTCCACTCCGCCGGCACCTGCCATTTTCACGGGAGGCGCCGCCAGTTTCGGCATGGCCGGCATTTCGGGGAGCGCGACCTTGGCCAGTCCGCTGGTGGTGATTCGCTTGGCGATCGATGGAGCGCTCATCGTGCTCTGTTTTTTCGCCATTTGCACTTTGTGTTCGAGCGCGCGCGTCGATGGATTCGGCGAAGGCGGCCCGGCTTTGAAAGTCAATTTGCGGTTCGCCTGATACCGCTGCACAACCCAGTAGGCCGCGCCGATTCCGAACAGCACGTGCACAACAATGCTGATCATCAAAAACTTGCTGCCAAGGATCGCGATCAACCAGCGTGGCTTGGTTGACCTTTCGATTTCTCCTTCGGCCGCGATCGCGCTCATTCTTCTTCGCTAACCGTGAAAGTTACGTTGTCGATCTTGGCAATAGCCAGCGCGTCAAGCACATCGACCGTCCGTGAATA
>DASPUI010000206.1:0-4083 GCA_035622995.1 Chthoniobacterales bacterium | reverse complement strand
GTGCAGTGCTGGAGCCCGCGCGAAACCCGAACAAAATTACTTGCAGCCACTGCTGCCGGTTCCTAGACTTTGGCTGCACCGCGGACCGCGGGGTGGAGCAGCCTGGTAGCTCGTCAGGCTCATAACCTGAAGGTCGCTGGTTCAAATCCAGCCCCCGCAACCAAATTACTTGCCGCATCGTTCCGGCTGCGCAAAATTCACGGCTCTCAATCGAGAGCGATTCGCGATTCCAGAGTAGCTCAGTGGTAGAGCGGTCGGCTGTTAACCGATTGGTCGTAGGTTCGAATCCTACCTCTGGAGCGGTATCAATATACTAGACGCACCCATTTACAGGGATCAACGTTCCGGCGATTGGCTTGTTTGGCGGCTA
Organism: Chthoniobacterales bacterium; assembly: GCA_035622995.1. GTDB lineage: Bacteria > Verrucomicrobiota > Verrucomicrobiia > Chthoniobacterales > UBA10450 > DASPUI01. The sequence continues at coordinate 3,713 of DASPUI010000206.1, read as the reverse complement.
TTTTGGATCAACCCGAGCCGGTTCGCGCGTCTTCGATCTCTTCGTAGATTCGATCCTGCACGAAGCGAGTGTCACCATGTCTGGAAAAATTCTCGTCGGCACGGCCAGTTGGTCCGACCCGGGTTTCGTCGAGCGCTGGTATCCAAAAAGAATGGCCGCCGGTGAACGGCTCGCTTGGTACGCGCAACATTTCGAATTGGTTGAAGTAAATTCGACCTTCTATTCGGTTCCCGACGCTCGAATGGTGGAACGTTGGTGCGCGAACACGCCGCCTCATTTTATTTTTGACGTCAAGTTGCATCAGCTTTTCTCGTTTCATTCCACTCCGGCAAAGTTACTGCCGCCAAACCTGCAAAGACGCGCTGAAATAGACACCAAGGGCAAGGTGCGATCGACGCCCGACCTTCAGGAAGAACTGTTGAAGATTTTTCTTGGCCCGATGTCGATTCTGCAGCGCGAAGGAAAGCTTGGGCTGTTTTTGCTTCAGCTATCGCCGGCATTCTCGCCGAGAAAGCATCAATTGAACGAACTCGCATCGTTGATCGACATGCTGGGCGATTATCGTCTGGCCGTTGAATTTCGGAATCGAAACTGGGTCGCAGGCGAACAGTTGGAGGCGACGATTGAATTTTTAAAACGGTGTCGCGCAACTTTTGTGAATGTCGACGCCCCGAAGGTCGAGCACTTCACGATTGTTCCTTCGGACTTGAACGAGATCACGAATCCTAATGCGGCCTACTTGCGTCTGCATGGGCGAAACGCGCGCGCATATCTGACAGGAAAAACGGTCGCGGCGCGGTTTGATTATGATTACAGCGATTCCGAAATCTCTCAGATCAGCGAGCGGACGAAACAACTGGCGCGCGAGGCAGACGAGGTTCACGTGGTTTTTAACAACAACAATCTCGATTACGCACCGCGCGCCGCGCTGAATCTTCGAAAAGCGCTCGGTCAGAACCTGCGGTTGCCGCCGGCGGAGACAGCAGAGTTGTTTTAGATTAACGTCAGGCGTGGAAAATTCAGCTCGTCCTGAGGGCCCGAGGCTACCTACGCCGCTCGCGCGACTAAAGAGTTGGCTGAACGCGCATCACATGACGCTCATGACAATCGCGGACACGCCGCATTCGATCGCGCTTGGCTCAGCGATTGGGATCTTTTTTGGATTCACGCCGCTTTATCCGCTCAAGACCTTGTTGTCGATTGCGGTCGCATGGGCGTTGCGCTGCAACAAACTGGCCGCAGCCATCTTTGTGAACCTGCATGATGTTCTGATTCTCGTGATGCCGGCGATTTATTTTGCCGAATATAAAATCGGCTGTTGGAGCCTTCATCGCGCTCCCCGGCACCATGTTCATCTCCGACATTTCGGATTGCGCGAAATCTCGAACTGGCATGTTTTTTCCCGGGTGATCTGGCCAACTTTCTGGCCTGCGTTTGTCGGCTCGCTTTTCCTGGCAATCCCCTCGGCGATTATCATTTATTTAATCGTGCGACTAATCCTGAGCCGCCCTCGACCGAACCAACCGGTTTAATTCGTCTCGGCCGCAGTTTTATGCCGCCGGCGGCACGAGAGTTGCATCAAGAAACGCGACGAATGCCGTTTGCCCGGTAAACCAAGCGAGCGGCAAGACCAGCATCTTAATAATATGAAATCGTTTCTCGTTCTCGCTTCGAGTATCTTGCTTTGTTCGTGTGCAGACATGTATGTCAGCAAAACCGACGTGGCAACGCCCGGTGGCGCCGGCGCTGCGCCAACGGATGCCAAAGACTTCGAAAAAGGTGTCCGCTTTGTAACGAATTGCGGGGTGGGGGCGGCCAACCCGAGCGCTATCTACATTCGTCCCTTCTGCATCGACACGGCGAGGTTTGAGGGGAACGAGGCGTTATCGGACGGAGAGATGCCAATCAGGAAAGCGATTACTCCAGTTGAGTTTGCCGAAGATTTAAAGCAGCAATTAGAAAAAATCGCACCTACGCGAATTCTGAAAAATAACGAGCGCCCACGCGTTGGATGGCTGGTTGACGGCCATTTTGATGTTGTCGACGGCGGCAGTCCCGAAGGCCGGTTCTTTCTCGGCCCCTTTGGCGTCGGTCAATCATTCCTGGCACTTCATGTCAAAGTCACGGATGTCGAGCGCGGCATGGTTGTCTATGAATTTGACATGGCTGGCGGCAGTCGGTTTCAAGGGCGCTACGGAACAGTGCGGGCCAGCGGACTCGGCCGGGCTTCTCATTTCGATCTGCAAAACGCAGCCGAACGGGTCTACCTGACGTTGAGCGCAAATCCTTATCATTACGGCGATCGCGCTTCCGTCAGCATCCCCGAATAGTGGCAAAAGCATCCGGAGTTCTGGATTGCTATTGCCAAGCCAGACACGCTGATTAACTGTAGCGGTGGCCGCTTTAGCCGCGCAGCAATTTTAAGGAATTGCAGGCGGCAGGCCTGCCACTACATTCACGCAGCTGTGATTTTCTCGCGTCGATTTTCTTTCGTTCTGCTTGCAGTTGGGTTGCTTTTGAAATCGCCGGCGGCTGTAGGTGCGCAGGCCTTCATCATCGTCGATTCGCAAACCGGCTATATTTTGCAGGAGCTAAAATCGAAGGATAAGCGCCAAATCGGGAGCGTAACCAAAATTGCTACGGCGTGCGTCGTGCTCGATTGGGCTGAGCACAAGGGAGGCGACCTCAATCAGTCGGTGATCATTTCGTCACAGGCATTTGCCGGTATGCGCGAGAACAACATCGGATTTCAGCCGGGCGACGAGGTGACATTGCGTGATCTGCTTTACGCTGCGCTGGTGCAATCGGACAACATCGCGGCCTATACGGTCGCGGATTACGTTGGATCGATCGTCGCCCCCGAGACGCCAACGACATCTGGACCGAAACCTACCGGGATCGATGCGTTCGTTACTCAGATGAATGCTTTGGCGAAAGAATTAAACATGCAGCACACCCGGTTTGTGAATCCGCACGGGATCGACGAGAACGTAAAGCCGTTGCCCTTTTCCACCGCCGAAGACATTGCGCGGTTGACCCGATATGCGATGAACAAGGCCAGCTTTCGGTTTTACGTTTCGCAAAAGGAACGCGAGATCACCTTTCACCGCGGCAAACGAGAGCTGCGCTATCTGTTGCGCAATACTAACGAGCTTCTCGGAACTCGCGGGATCGACGGCGTCAAAACTGGAACTACCAGGCTGGGGGGAGAGTGTCTGGTGCTTTCGGCCAACCGCGACTCTGAAGTCGTGAACGAAGCCAGGGGTGTGCGAATTTACCCGCGTCATCTGGTTGTGGTTTTACTCGGCAGCACGAATCGTTTCGCCGAGGGCGCTCAACTTTTGGAACGAGGCTGGCAGCTTTACGATCAGTGGGCTGCGGCCGGTCGACCCGCTCCGGCCGATCCAAAGAGAATGCTTTGATCGGGTAGGTTGAAAATGAAAACGCGGATTGGGATCCTGACCAGTGGCGGCGACTGCCCGGGACTAAATGCTGTTTTACGCGGCGTCGTGCTGGCAGCGGAAAAACTCGGATGGGAAGTGATCGGGTTTCGTGACGGCTTTGAGGGACTCCTTCCACCCGGTGATTATCTCGTGCTCGATCGAAGAGGCACGGATGGGATTATGGCGCTTGGCGGCACGATCATCGGGACGACGAATCGCGGGCATTTCGTCGCCAAAATCGGAGCGGGCGATCGCGCGGTGGTTGCAGCG
>DASPUI010000205.1:0-3038 GCA_035622995.1 Chthoniobacterales bacterium | reverse complement strand
AGGGCCTGCTCCAACTCCCGTTGTTGAGTGATGTCAGTGTTTGTCCCGAACCAGCGCGAAACTTTCCCATCGGCATCAAAAATCGGAAGGGCGCGGGAAAGAAACCAGCGGTATTCGCCGGCTTTGCTTCTCAGTGGAAATGTATCTTCCCACGGCTGACCTGTGGAGAACGCCACCTTAATTCGATCAACAACACGTCCGATTTCGTCGGGGTGGTGGACCTTTTGCCAGCCCCATCCCTTCATCTCCTCCAGAGTCGTCCCAGTATATTCGTACCAACGGTCATTGTACCAAAAGATGGAACCTTCGTGATCGGCCATCCAGGCAAGTTGCGAAATCGAGTTGGCCATCGTTCGGAATTGCCGCTCGCGTTCGGTGGCTTCTTTCTGGGTCGCGCGATGGACCAGATCCAGCTGGCCGGCAACCGCGCTGATAACGCTCAGCAAGCTTTCGCTTTGCTCGCGCGTTTGGCGCATGAAGAATTCGAGGACGGCGAGAACTTTGTCGCCGGAGGCAATCGGAATCGCAACGCCAGTTTTCAGTCCGGCGGCGCGAGCAGCGGCAAATCGCGGGAAATTGGGATCATTGGTGACATCTTCGACCCACGCGGGTTGCTTTGATTGCCAGACGCGACCGGGAAGTCCAATTCCCGATTCGAATTGCGCCGATTGAGAGATCTCTCTGAAATCCTTTAGTTCGCCATCGCCGCAATAATAGCCGGGGCCAAGTTTGAGAATAGTTCCACTCGGATCCGGCAACCATGCCTGGCCGAGAGTCCAGCCTGTCTTTTCGCAGACGCGACGCAACACGATTTCCAAAGCGGAAGAGAGATCATTGGCTTGCGCGACTTCCAGGGTAATGGTCTGCAGCAAATTTAATTGCTCCTCACTTGGCGTGAGCTGGAAGCCATTCGGCGTAGCAATCGTGGTATGCGCACTCATGTGGCTGAATTGAACAGGGCGATTGATCGAATAGAAAAAACGTCGCGATTATTGGCGCAATGGCCTGCCCAAGCGCACTTAAACCCCTGTTGCGCGCTCATATAGCGGATCCTTCTTATCGCAGACTGTTACCCTGGAATCAAGCCAAAGGTGCTGGGGTAGGTTACAGCTCTGTAACATCTGAGTTACCTATCACGCTTTTCAACTCTGAAGTTGTCAATCACATCTGCGATACTTGTAAAACGGTTTATGCCGCCAAACGCGTCATCCAATCCTTGTTTGCGCAATCGGTCACGCACCGAGGAGCGTGCTTCAACCGCCTGGAAACGTATCCCTTTCGCCGTAATTTCGGCTGCCATGCCCGCGAGCGTGTGGGCACTTTGCAAATCAACCCGCGGCGCTGCCGAAAGGTCCAGGATCACCAATCGTATCGACGCATCGGCCTCGACACGATTTAAAATCGTTTCGCAGACATGATCGACGTTGAAATAAACGAGGCCCGATTCCGGCCGAAAAATCAACACGCCCGGGACCAGTTCGTTGTCAGAGTGCCGTTCCCGGTCCGAAAAGCGGCGCGAACCGGGAATGCGGCCGAGAAAAGCAACGTGCGGACGCGAAGCCGCGCGCAGCAATTGCACAAGCGAAAGGATGGCGCCGATCAGGACGCCACGAAGCAAGCCCGAAGTAAGCACACCGAGGAGCGCGACGATCGCCACCACAAATTCGGGTCGATCTCCGCGCCAAAGTTCTTTCAACACTGACAGCTTGAACAGGCTGGCGACCGCCACGAGCACCACGGCAGCCAAAACCGGCTGGGGCAACGCACTCAATAAATGTGTGAAAAAAAGAACGACAACTAGAATCACTCCAGCGGCCAGCGCGACGGAAAGCGGGGTGCGCGCCCCTCCGCCTTCGTTGACGAGTGATTGAGACATGCCGCCGCTGATCGGAAAGCCGCGGCCGAGTCCAGCCGCGAGATTCGATGCAGCCAACGCAAGAAATTCCTGGTTAGCGTCGAACTTTACTCCGGACTTCGCGGAAAACATGCGGCCGATTGCTGCGGTTTCGACCGCGCCCAACAGGAAGCAGGCGAAAGCGAGCGGCAACAATTCGTTTAGGTCATCCCAATGAATTGCGGGAATCCCGAGAGGAGGAAGGCCCTCTGGTATCGTACCGAGAAGTTTCACGCCGCGCGCTTCCAACGACAGGGCGGAGGCCGAAATGATTCCGGCTATAACCACAAATAGTGCGACCGGTTTGTTCTTGAGAAAGATCTTTCCGCCGATCAGCACCGCGAGCGCAATTCCTCCGATGACAAGGGAAGCAGGATTTGTCTCCTGGAGGTGTTGGAGAAAAAATCCGCTGTTTTTCCAAAAACTCCCGTGTGCGCCATGCACGCCGAAAAGCTTCGGTAATTGAGTGCTGGCCAGAAAAAGTGCAACGCCGCACTTGAACCCGGTCATCACGCTTTCCGAAATGAAATTCACCAGTCCGCCCGCTTTGATGATCCAGGCGATGAATGAAATAAGGGCGACGAGTAACGCCGTGCCGGCAGCTAGAGCACCAAATCGTGTTGTGTCGCCGCCTGAGATTTCGCCTAACGAGGCCCCGATCAACAGCGAAATCGCCGATGTGACCGAGATGGCGGTTTGGCGGGAACTGCAAAACAACCAGAAAACAAGTCCGCCGAACAGACATGCATAAAGTCCGGCCTCCGGCGAAAGGTTGGCCAGCGATGCATCGCCCAATGCGGCTGGCAAAAGGTAAGCCGCTAAAGTGATTCCGGCGGCGACATCAAATCGAAACCACTCGCCCTTGTAATTCCGAAGCCAGGAAGCAGCGGCAAATATTTTCCACGAACTGCGGCCGGCTACCGTCATTCCTATCGACCTTCCAGCCGATCATACTGCTTCCGATGGCGCTCGTGGTAACTGATTGCCCATTGTTGCGCCGCTTCTAATGGGTTACGACCTTCCTGACGTTTTATCCAGGCTTCGAGTCCAGCGGAATCGATTGCTAATTCGGCAATTCGCGGACGACCTGTCAGCTTGCCGAATGTTTCCATTACTTGAGCGGTGCTGGTGAAAACGATTTCAT
>DASPUI010000204.1:0-12542 GCA_035622995.1 Chthoniobacterales bacterium | reverse complement strand
ACGTGCGTTGATTTTCACGTCCTCAACATCTTCCTCTTCAATCTCGTCGCGTTCGTCTGGCAGGTTCACGCAGCCACGATTGTTGAAGCTCTGAATATGCGAACCGGCCACCGCGACATAAACGCTGCGGATCATCACATCGCTCTTTTGCTCGGCATCAACAACTGCCTCGTGGAGGCATTTCATCGCGGTCTCGAAATCGACGATCTCGCCCTTGCGTACCCCGCGCGACGGCGCCTGGCCTACGCCGAGAATTTTTGTCGTCCCATCGGGCCGGATCTCACCAACAACGACGCAAATCTTCGACGTGCCGATTTCTAGCCCCACCATCAAATCGCTATTATTCATTGGTTTTCTGCTTTTGCGGTTGGGCGACTGGAATGGCGCGCCGAACCGGGGGCGCGGTTGGTTTAGGCGATGATTCTGGCGAACGGCCCGCGCGCGGCTTGGCCGCGGAAGAAGAATCCGAGCCCCCGACAGGCGGGACCGTTTTCATCGGCCGCGGCGTCTCTTCCGGCTTGATCGTTTCATTAATCACGTCCACCGGCGATTCGGCAAAAGTTACGGGGATATTTCGCTGCACCATCAGATTTACCGTTGCCAGGTCCTGTTTAGAGTCGTCGCAATAGACCAGAAATTTTTCCAAACGCTGCAACTGAGTTTCAAGATCGTCGAACCCGAAAGTCACTCTTGTGTGATTCTTGTCCGTCACCAGCAGACAATAACCCTTGGACAGATCGATATCGCGAATTTGAAACCGGGTCTGCATGAAACTGCGTGTGCTCAACCGGAGGAGCTCAAGCGCCGCCTTTGCTTCATACGATTGGAGGACTCCTCCTGCCTCAAGCGACTCGCTCGTGCATGCTAAAATGAGCGGCAAGCCCAGGTAGTCCGGCAACAATTTGTTCTCCTTCATCAAGACACCCCGCGCGTCCACCAGGAAAACAGCCTCCGAGGTGAACGGGTCGGCGATCTGCTTCTCCGAGGTAATCCAAGCAATTGGCTTGCGCTCGCTTATTGCGATGTCGATTTCGCCCGGCAGTTTTCGAATCACCTGCACTTCGTCCACTTGGGGAAGTTGCTGTAATCGATCGTGCACCCGGGCGAGGTTGATTTGAAAAATATTTTCGCCTTCGTTCAGCCCGGCACTTTCCAAAATTTGTTCCCGCTGCAACGTTCCGTCCGATCGAGCATCGATCATCATTAGCCGGTAATCCGGGTTTTCAAAAAAGAAACGTCTGACTGCGATTCGTCCGCCGAGGTAGATGCCAAAAACCAGCGCGACCAGGAGCACGAGCTTCGACCCAAAAATCAGAATGCGCCGGTTGCGATGCTGCACCGCTTTACGCGAACGCACCTTGACGTCGAGCAAATGTTGCTGGCGACGCTGGCGGCGATTCGATACGCGCTGATTGCGTGCGCGAGGTTGATTTTGACGACGTCTCATTTCGCGCGCTCCATTCTCGCGCGCGAGAGGTCGATGATTCGCTGGCAGAGCTCTACATAACTGATCCCAGCCACTGCCGCCGCTTCCGGCAGCAAACTGGCTTCGGTCATTCCCGGAATCGTGTTCGCCTCCAGCACTGTCGGCCCGTCCTTTTCCGGCAAGATCACATCGACTCGTGAATAAACTTCCAGTCCCAGGGCGCGATGCGCTTTCAGGGCCAGCTCCTGAACCTGATCCGTTTCGGCCTCACCGATCTTCGCCGGACAAACATGGGTCGCGCCGCCGCCGCCCTGTGGATTCAAAAACGGATACTTATTGTTGAAGTCGTAAAAACCGCCCTTTGGAATTATCTCAATAATCGGCAAAGGCTGATCACCAAGGATACCAATCGTCAATTCTCGGCCCGGCACAAATTTTTCGATCAATAATTCGCAGTCGTACTTCGCGGCTTCGGTCATGGCCGATTCCAAATCGGAAAGCGTCTTTACGATCACGATCCCGACGGTCGAACCTTCACGCGGCGGTTTGACAACGATCGGCAGCGAAATCGTCGGGCGCTCTCCCGCGCGAATCACTTCCCATTCCGGCGTGTTGACTCCGTGCTCGCGAAATTTCTCCTTCGACCGAATTTTGTCGAAGGTCGTCCGGCTTTCCTCCACTCCGTCGCCGGTATAAGGGACGCCGCGATCTTCCAGGATTTGCTGAATTTGACCGTCTTCGCCGAAAGTTCCGTGGATAGCGATAAACGCGAGGGAGACATCTTTTGGCAGTTCGAAATTCTGGTCGCGCACATCCACCTCGATGACTTCCTGGCCTAACGAACGCAAAGCCTTGGCTACGCCGCGGCCAGTCGCGAGCGAAACATCTCGCTCCGAGCCCGGACCGCCCATTAGAACGGCGATCTTTTTAGGATTCGTCCAGTTCACGCCTCGTCTCCGATAATCTGAACTTCTGTTTCCAATTTAATCCCGCGTTTGGTCTTGGCTGCCGCCTTGATTCTGTCAATTAACGCGAGCACGTCGGCCGCGCTCGCGCCGCCTTCATTCACGATGAAGTTGCCGTGCACTTCGGAAACGCGCGCCTTCCCGACGCACAAACTCTTTAATCCGAGTTCGTCCACTAATTTTCCGGCTGGAATGCTGTCAGGGTTTTTGAAAATGCAGCCGGCGCTTTTTGCGATCGGTTGCGTCGTTCGTCGCTTTTCCTGTGACTGTTGCAAACGCGCTTCAATTTGTTCGCGGGCTGCGGGTTGGCCGCGAAAGGTGGCCGAGACGGCGTAATTCTTTTCCAGCAGCGGAAAGTGGCGATAATGAACTTCGAGATCTGGTCGATTCTTATTCCAGGCATGGCCGAGCTGATCGAGATAACGGATGCGCACAACGGTTTCGAAAGTTTGCGCGCCCATGGCACCAGCGTTCATGCGCAACCCGCCACCCACCGCACCGGGAATTCCTTCCATCCACTCAAGGCCACCAAGACCTGCGCTCCGCGCCGCGTACGCGATTTCCTTGAATTTTACTCCTGTGCCGGCCGTGATCTCGCTTCCTTCAATCTTAATCTTGTCGAAATCACCGCCGGACGGATGAGCCACGACGCCGCGAATCCCGCCATCGCGCACAAGCAAATTGGAGCCGCGTCCAATGACAAACAGCGGCAGATTTTCGGAGTGGCAGAATCGAATCAGTTCCGCAAACGTCTCTTCCGTTCGCGGCTCGACCCAGAACTGCGCCGGACCCCCGACGCGCAACGTGGTATGTTTTGAAAGCGGTTCGTAAAGCCGAATATCGCCTTCTTCGCCGATGATTGCTTTCAGTTTTTCAGCGATGACCAGGTCGGCGGCCAGGATCGACAGTTGTTCGTGAATATTTCCGGCGCCCAAACTCAGCACAAGGTCCCCAGTCTCGATCATGTTTCCGACATTGCGATGGATCCACTCCAATCGCGGCTGATAACTCACGCCGCGATGTCCATGTGCCGCTATTTCGTCGGCAATAATTTGCCCGGTGATCCCAGGAATCGGCGATTCGTTCGATCCATAGATGTCGGTAACGACCACGCGATCTGCCTGGTCAAAAGCCTGGCCAAACTCCTTTCGCAAGGCCTTTGTCCGCGAGTATCGGTGCGGTTGAAACATTGTCAGCACGCGATTCCGTCCGACGGATCGTGCCGTCCTGAGCGTTGCTTTAATTTCGCTTGGATGATGTGCGTAATCGTCCACCAACAGGAATCGTGGACTGTTATATTTGATTTCAAACCGGCGGCGAGCGTGTTCGAATTTGTGGAGTGAGGCCGCGATTTTCTCGAAGGGAACGCCGAGCTCGGTCGCCAGCGCGATCACGCCGACTGCATTGTGAATATTGTGCTCGCCCGGAACGTTCAAGATTGCCTCGCCCAGTTTTTGGTCGCCACGATAAATACGAAACGTCGACGCAAAATCTTTCAGATCTAAGTCAGTCGCGCGGTAGTCCGCCTTTTTCGACAGGCCAAAGGAAATGCTTTGGGGGCAAGGTTGGCAGAGCCGCGACGCGTTTGCGTCATCCGCGCTATAAAAGAGTTTGCCAGTCGTTTGTTCGCAGAGCTGAGCGAAGACTTTCTCGATTGCCGCCAAATCAGGATAAAAATCCAGATGCTCTTCCTCTATATTTAGTACGAGCGCGTGTTCGGGATGGAAGTATCTGATTGTGCCATCACTTTCGTCGCCCTCGGCCACGAAGTATTCGCCGCGCGCATCCCAGTGGGCATTTGTACCAAGGATTGGGATTTCGGCGCCGACATAGTGAGATGGATGCAGCCCGCCTTCGCGCAGAACATGGGCCGTCATCGCAGAGGTGGTCGTTTTCCCGTGCATTCCGACAATGAGGATCCCGCGTTTGCCGGACATAATCGCAGCCAGCGCTTCGGCTCGACGCACAGCCGGTTTTCCGGCGTCGCAGGCGCTGACGAGGATTGGATTTTCCTTCCGGATCGCCGAAGAAAAGATAATTAAATCGGCATCGCGCGCGTCTTCGGCGCGATGTTGCGCAAAAAAGCGCAAGCCAAGTCGCTGCAAACGCTCAGTCTCCTGGGTGCTGAGTTTGTCCGATCCACTGACGTCCTGGCCCAGTTCAAGCAGAAGCGCAGCCAGTCCGCTCATGCCGCTGCCGGCCACCCCGAGCAGATGAATGCGGTGCCGTTCGCGCGTCAGCATTCTGGCAAGATCGGCCTCAGACATCATTGGTGTATTTCTCGATGGTTGCGGCCACACGTCCAGCCGCATCTTTTGGGGCAAGCTTCGCGGCCGATTCGGCCATGCCCTCCAACTGCTGCGGGTTGCCGATCAGTTCTTTTATCTTGCGCGCCAGCAAGTCGGCCGACAACTCGGATTCTTTCAACAAAATCGCCGCATTCGCGCGCGCAAAAATTTCGGCGTTACGAGTTTGATGGTCGTCGGCGGCGTAGGGAAAGGGGATCAAAAGGCTCGGTAAAGAAAAAGTGGCTAGTTCGGCCAGGCTGGCCGCGCCTGAGCGCGCGATTGCAAAATTCGCCGCGCTATAGACCTCCTCCATCTGATGGTGAAAAGGCGCGACAAATGCGGAAATATTCTCGCGAAGATAATTGTCTGCGACCAGGCGTTCGTCACGGGTCCCGGAAAGGTGAATGATCTGAAGTGGTAGATCACGCAACAAAGGCACTGATCGAATGATCGCTTGGTTAATCCCGCTGGCGCCCTGACTTCCCCCCATCACGAGCAATGTTGTCAGGTCGTCGCGCAAGCCAAGCTTTTGCCGCGCCAGGCGTCGATCGATCGGTCTCAGTTCGGTGCGAATCGGCGTTCCGGTCACTTCGGTATGCGCCTTTGGAAAAAACGGAGCGCACTCTTTGAATCCGAGAAGAACGGCACGAACCATTCGGGCCGTGAATTTGTTGGCTTTCCCGGGAATGGCATTCGATTCATGAATAAATGTGGCAGCACCCCGCATTTTCCCAGCCATCACCGGCGCGGTTGAGGTAAATCCGCCCATTCCGAGCACGGCTTGCGGCTGGAACTTTTTGTAAATTGCGCGGCAGAGCGAAAGACTTTCGGTGAAGCGCCGCAAAAATCCGAAAATCGCCGGCGAATAGAACGACGGGAGCCCAATGCTCGGCAGCGTCTCAAATCGCAATTCGGAGTGGCCGGAAAGCGCCAGCCGATCAATTTCCTTTTCCGAGACGAACAACATCACGTCGTGGCCGCGCGCGCGCAGCGATTCGGCCACGGCGATTCCTGGAAAAAGGTGTCCACCCGTTCCACCGCATGCAATCACTGCGTTCATGAAAACAATGTTCGATTCCAGTTAAATTCGCGGAGTGATTCGCGCCTGAAGCGCGACGCGTCCTTTATTTGAGGGCTCCAGATTTCCCTGTCGATAAATGTTCAGTAGTAAACCGATCGCAAAAAGGCAGGCGACCAGGTTCGATCCGCCGTAGCTAACGAAAGGCAACGGCAGTCCTTTGTTTGGAAGCAATGAGGTCGTGACGCCGATATTCACCGCCGCTTGCAAGCCGACCAGTGCGACGATGCCGGTCGCGGTCAGTAAACCAAAACGATCCTTGGCCTGAAGAGCGATCATGATTCCGCAAATGATGATCACAACGAAGAGAAATACCACCAGGAGACTGACGCGAAGACCGAGCTCTTCGCCAATCATCGGGAAAATAAAATCGGTATGCGCGTAGGGAAGATAAGCCATCTTCTGACGACCGTTGCCCAGTCCAAGGCCTTCCATTCCGCCACTCCCCCACGCGATTAATGCCTGCATCTGCTGCAAACCGGCGTCATCTTTGTAGCGTTCGAGATCGGCGAACGCCAGGAGCCGGCCCAGCCTTTCGTGGGTGGCAGCAAAAAAAATCGCGCCGCTACCGGCGACACTGAGAAAGGTGAGAAAAATCGGGCTGGTGCCGGCAACGAACATCACCACGAACGTGGCCGCTCCAATCAGCGCAGTCGTGCCGAGATCGACCTCAAAAATAATCAGCGCGAGCAATCCCGCGACAACTGCAAGTGGAATGGCAAATCCAAAGAGCGGATTTGCCATTGATTTTTCGAAGCGCGCGAACCACCAGGCTAGAAAAAAGACAGCCGCCAGTTTTGCAATTTCCGATGGCTGAAACGCGATCGGACCAAGGCCAATCCAGCGGCGCGAGCCGTTAATTCGCAAACCGAGGTGAGGAACGAAGCAGAGCGCGAGCGCAATGGCGGCCACGGCCAGCCATAGCCACCAGGTCCGCTGCCAAAAATGATAATCGATGAGCGCGCTGACGATACAAATGGCAAGACCTACGCCCAGCCAGATTGATTGACGTTTCAAAAAAAAGTACGGATCGCCGTGACTGTCGCGAGCAAACGCGCTCGTGCTAAACAGCATGACTACGCCAATGGCGAGCACTCCAAGAACCGCTACGAAAAGAAAATAGGCGCTCTTACGATGCATCGTAAATTGATAATTACTGATCGGTTTTTTTTGGTTTTCCGGTCTTAGTTGGAATCAAAAGCTTCTGACCAATCTTTAGTTTGCGCGGATCATCGATATGATTGAGCGCGAGCAGATCGTCGTACGAGACCTTGAATTTCTTCGCGATCGTGACCGGATTATCTCCCTTGGCGACGACATAAGTCTTGCCCGAACTCGGAGGAAGTTTCGCGTCTTTCGCCATAGACTTTGTTGTCAACCGGGCGGTCTTTGTCTCCGAGATCTGCTTTGTTGCCGATGTCGAAGGCGAACTTGCCGGCATTGGTTTGGTCATGGACAGAGCACTTTGGCTTGCCGGACTTGTAGCGATTGCAACCGACCGGATTGAAGGTTGTCGCGTCTTGATCGCGTTAAAAGCAATAATCCCCGCGACGGCGACGACATGAAGCAGCAGCACAATCAGTAGTGCCCGCGACAACTTCATGTTTGGTTCTGCGATTTCGTCGTAATTGGTGGCGGCCGCGACCCCCAACGGCCGCCGCACGGCAGTTGCGTGCAATTTTTTCTTGGATTTGAAAAGTCTTGCGAGTCTGAGTTTGGTTTTCATTTTGGGAGGGCGCGGACCAATTCACGGAACTGATCTCCGCGATCGGCATAGCTCTTGAACATGTCAAAAGACGAAGTACCGGGAGAAAAAAGGACGACTTCGCCCGGTCTGGCCGTGGCGTGCGCACGGTCGACCGCGTCCGCCAGCGATTGAGCAATTTCGCTTTTCACCGCGCCGCTCCAATCATCCGCGATTCGCTGCGCCATTTCGCCAATCAAGATTGTCGATCTGACCTTTTGTTTCACCAGATCGCGCAGCGGCTTGAAATCGAATCCCTTGTCTTTTCCGCCGGCGATCAAAATGACGGGTTTACTCTGTGCCAGAAGCGCTTTCTCGACTGCATCCAGATTGGTTGCCTTCGAATCGTTGAAATAGTCGGCGCCGCCGACTTGCCTGACAAATTCGCAACGATGAGGTCGCGGTTCGTAGGCGGAAAGTGATGGCACCATTTTTTCGAACGACAGACCGCGCGCCATCCCGGCCGCGAGCGTGGCCATGACGTTTTCAATGTTGTGCGAGCCGCGCAGCTTCATTTCGGCCAGCCGCAGAATCGGTTTGTCTTCGTAAACAATCGACGCTTCGACCAAACGGAAATCGGCGCGATCGGTATACGCACTGAAAGTAATTTTGCGCGCGGCAATGTTCGGGAGATTTTCGATTGCATTGACAATGGCGACATCGTTTTCCGTTTGATTTTCAAAGATGCGCAGTTTGGCGGCGCGATACTCGGCTACCGAGCGGTAGCGATCGAGATGATCGGGAGCAAAATTGAGCCAAAGGGCGATCGATGGTCGGAAAGTTTTGATCGTTTCGAGCTGAAAGGAGCTGACCTCGACCGTGAGCACATCGAATTGCCTTCCTTCCCGCGCAACTTCCGACAGCGGTTTGCCAATGTTGCCGCAAGCGATGCTTTTCTGCTCGCAGGCGTTGAGCATTGTTGCAAGCAGTTCCGTCGTCGTTGTTTTTCCATTGGTCCCGGTTACCGCAATC
Source organism: Chthoniobacterales bacterium (assembly GCA_035622995.1). Classification (GTDB taxonomy): domain Bacteria; phylum Verrucomicrobiota; class Verrucomicrobiia; order Chthoniobacterales; family UBA10450; genus DASPUI01. The sequence continues at coordinate 4,069 of DASPUI010000204.1, read as the reverse complement.
ACCGGAACATTGACGGAGCGCCAGCCAAGCTCGAGCTCGCCGATCATCTCGATTTCGCGAGCAGAAAAATTTTGAGCGAGCGGGGACTCGGGATCGATTCCGGGACTGGCCACCGCAAAATCGTAATTCCCCACATCGCCATCCGCCGCCGGGCCGCAAATCACGCGAACGTTTTGAGCGCGAAGATTATCGATTGTTGATTTCAATAATTTTTTCTCCTCGGCCGAGTCGAGCACGGTGACGTTTGCGCCCTCCGTTCTGAGCAACAGGGCGGCCGCCGCTCCGCTCAAGCCAGCGCCGAGAACTGCGACGTTTTGATTCTGGTAGCGCAAAATTTACCTCAACTTCAGGGTCGCAAGTCCAAGTAAGGCGAAGACGCCGGACAGAATCCAGAAGCGCACGATCACCGTGTTTTCCTTCCAACCCATCAGTTCGAAATGATGATGGAGCGGCGACATCGCTAAAATTCGCCGCCCGGTCAGCTTGAAACTCATCACTTGCACGATGACGGATACGGCCTCGATCACAAAAACGCCGCCGATGACGAGGAGAAGAAGTTCCTGTTTGCAGCAAATCGCTACCACGCCAAGCATCCCGCCGATCGCGAGCGATCCAGTGTCGCCCATGAAAACTTTCGCTGGATAGCAATTAAACCAAAGAAAACCGAATCCGGCGCCAACCAGGGCCGCGCAAATGACAGTGAGCTCGCCGGTAAACGGATAAAATGGGACCTGCAGATATTCCGCGATGCGAAAATTTCCTGCGGCGTAAGCCAGCAAGGCATAGGCAAAAGCGACCGTAATGGTGCAACCGGTCGCAAGTCCGTCCAATCCATCGGTCAGATTGACGGCGTTAGACGAACCAACGATCACCAGCGCAAAGAACAGGATTGTATACCAACCCATGTTTGTAATGACCGGCGATTTTACAAATGGCACGTAAAGCGAACGCGCCTGCACTTCGAGCAACGGGCTGGTCAGAAAAACTGCGGTAACAATAAGGGCCAACAGAATCTGAAAAAGAAGCTTCACCCGTCCGCTGATGCCGTCGGATTTCTTTTTCGTGACCTTTAGGTAATCGTCCGCAAAGCCGAGCGCGCCGAGATAAACCATGCTAAAGAGGGCCAGCCAGACGAAGCGATTGTCAGGGCGGGCCCATAAAACGCTCGAGACGAAAACAGCCGCTATTACCAGCACACCGCCCATCGTCGGTGTTCCCTGCTTTCCGCCGTGCAACTCAGCCAAACGATGGACTTCGGATGCCTGTCGAATCGGTTGGCCGAGTTTTAGCGCACGTAACGTTCGAATAGCGAAGTTGCCAAAAATCAGACAGACGAGGAAAGCAGTGACGGCGCCTGCCACCGCGCGGAACGTGACATAGAAAAACACATTCAATCCGCCGATGTGATCGCTCAGGCGATGGAGATAAAACATCATCGCGCCACGTCCTCAACGGGTTGATGTTTGGCGAATTCCTCGATCACGTGCTCGGTTCGAGCGAGACGGCTGCCTTTGATCAAAACGAGGTCGCCAGGAGCGGCAATATCGACAAGCAATTCGGCCGCTTCGGTCGTCGATTTTACCGCAACCGTTTTCCTCAGACCGGCTTTCTCCGCCGCGCGGGCGATGATTGCGCCGTTCGTGCCAATCGCAATCAGGTGATCGATGCCGAACTTGGCGGCGGCTTCGCCAACTTGGACGTGGCCTTGCTCCAATTCGCTGCCAAGTTCGCGCATTTCGCCCAGGACCGCGATGCGTTTCCCCCCGGTATCGAGTTCAACCAGCGTGCGCAATGCAGCTGTCATCGAATCGGGATTCGCGTTGTAACTGTCATCGATAAATTGGACACCGTGAACCTCTTTGATTTGCAGGCGCGCTTTGGTCAAGGGCGTGGAGGCAAGACCCGCCGCGCATTCTTCGATCGATAGTCCAAACGCGCGACCGGCCGCGACCGCGAGGAGCGCGTTCTGAATCATGTGCAATCCAGGAACGGGCAGTTGCGCTCGACAACGATGTGCTCCTTCTAAAATAGTAAACTCAGAACCATCCGAACTCTGCCGAATGTCGATCGCGCGAATGGTCCCGTGGTTGATCCCCGCCAATACGACTTTTGCGCTCGTGCGTTTCGCAATTGCGTCGCTGAAAGAATCGTCGGCATTCAAAATTACCGTGCCGTCCGATCCGATTGCTTCGGCGAGCGCGCCTTTTTCTTGAGCAATCGCTTCGCGTGATCCCATAAACTCGATGTGCGCCACGCCTATGTTTGTGATAATGGCCGCGTCGGCAGCGGCGATCTGGGCGAGCCTGGGTATTTCGCCCGGGTGATTCATACCAATTTCCCAGACGCCGATTTCGTCCTGGGATGTTGCTTCCAGGATTGTGCGCGGCAGGCCGACGTGATTGTTGAAGTTGCCTTCGGTCTTGGTGACTCGAAACTTTCGCGCCAGGACAGAGGCAGCGAAATCCTTGGTGCTGGTTTTTCCATTACTGCCAGTGATCGCGAGAACTTTGATCGGAAGTGATCGTCGATAGTTCGCCGCCAGATTTTGGTAGGCGCGAAGTGTGTCGTCCGCGCGAATGAGGACAAAGTCCTCAGGCACTTTCCCTTTCCAATTAGGATCGACGATTGCGCCCGTGCCTCCCGACTTTGCCGCGGCTTCGACAAAACGGTGACCGTCGAAATTTTCGCCGCGAAGGGCGACGAACAGTTCGCCTTGCTTCAACGTTCGCGAGTCGGTGCTGATTTTTTCAACCGAAACATTTTCATCGCCTGATTCCAGCTTCGCGCCGGCGAGATTTGCAATTTGTGAGATCGAGAGTCGGTTCATGAAAATTCCACGGGTCGATTCTCCAGAGCGCGGCGTGCGACCTGAATATCGTCGAACGGGATCGTGTGATCGGCGAACTCCTGGTACGTTTCGTGTCCCTTGCCTGCGATCAAAACAATGTCGCGCGGCTGAGCGAGACCGATGGCATGCGCAATTGCCTCGGCACGATCGGTAATTTTTTCGTATCGATTCGAACGAAATCCCTTTTCGACTTCCGAAATGATCTGTTCGGGATCTTCCTTTCGCGGATTGTCCGAGGTAATGACGGCATAATCGGCGTTGAGATCGACGGTCTGAGCCATCAATGGCCTTTTTTCGCGATCGCGATCTCCGCCACAACCGAAAACCACGACTAACCGGCGCGGTTCAAGTTCACGCAAGGTTTTGAGCACGTTGAGTAGCGCGTCCGGGGTGTGTGCGTAATCAACAAAAACCCGGAATTGTCGTTTGGCTGGAACCATTTCGAGCCTCCCGGGAACTTGTGGCGATTTACCAAGACTTGTCACTGCTTCCCGCAGGCCGATTCCAAGAGCATTGGCAGCCGCGAGTGCCGCCATCGAATTCGCGACGTTGAATCGACCAATCAACGGAACGCGCACGAGATAACTTCTTCCGCGCGCGTCGAGTTGATAAGATGTGCCCCCGAATTCCATTCGATAATTTGACGCGCGAAAATCAGCACGCGCGCCCATTCCATAAGAGACGTGACGCACTTTCTTGTCGATCCTCGCAAGCAGCTGTTCGCCGTAACGGTCGTCGATGTTGACGACTGCGACCGGTTTTCGCTTTTTCTGCTGGCCGCCCAGTTCGGTGAACAATTTCGCCTTTGCTTCGAAATAGTTTTCCATCGTGCCGTGAAAATCGAGATGGTCTTGAGTGAGATTGGTGAAGACCGCGACATCCCATTCGAGACCGCGAGTCCGGTCTTGTGCGAGCGCGTGCGATGAAACTTCCATCGCTGCAGCGCGGCCACCGGCGTTTAGGATTTGCGCGAGTAACTCCTGGAGATCCAGCGACTCCGGGGTCGTGCGCGCCGCGGGCAGGATGCGGTCGCCGATTTGATAGCGCACGGTTCCAATCAAGCCGCAACGCAGCCCGGCATTTTCACAGATATGCTGGATTAAAAAGGTGGTGGTGGTCTTGCCGTTTGTGCCGGTGACCCCCGCCAGTTTCAATTTGCGAACCGGAAATCCGTAAAACGCCGCGCTCAAATCGGCCATTGCCAGGCGCGTGTTTTCGACG
>DASPUI010000203.1:0-12453 GCA_035622995.1 Chthoniobacterales bacterium | reverse complement strand
ATGGAGTGCGTTATATGCGCGTGGTTCAGGCGGTGGCTGACTCGCGTGCGCGCAACGAGTGGGTTGCGATTAAGAAATAGCCTCTTCGAGAGGGCTATTTTGGCGAAAGCTTGTTACTCGGAAGAGCCGATTCTGTTTTTTCTTTGCCGCCCCAAAGGTGAAATGTGTAGGTGAAAACCACGTAGCCCATAATTCGGTCCGGATGGTAGTTGGCGAAGTAGATCGCCGGGTTCATTTGAAAATCCGGAGTGATGTTCCAGGTAAACCCGATGGTGGATGAGTTCTCCTTCCCGGTTTGGAAATCGACCTGTACCCGCCATTGTTTGTTGAAATCGTAGGCGTAACCGAGAATGGCCTCTTTTTTAGATCCAGTATAAATTCCACCTACGATCAACTTGTTGTGCTCGCCGTAATAACCGGCCTCGATGTACGGTTGAGGATCAACGTTCTGCCGTGGCGACCAATTGGTAAATCCAATCGAAAGCAGGTACGGTTCTTTGGTTAAAATTCCAATCTCGGTGGCGAAAATCTCTTCGTCTGGTTTGAAACCCTGGAAAACAGCAACCTCCGCCCATTTCGTCAGGCCCATCTCGGCCTGCAACTCATAGGGATTTGCGATTCGTTTATCTTGAATTTGCAGACTCAGAGAAAGATCTCCTTCGTCTTGCAAGTCCGGCGTCACGATCTGGCTCAGACCCTTGGTCGTGGCGCGCGACTGGGACACAACTGCGATGGCAAGTACGATTGCCAATCCGAGACGAATAATATTTCTCATTACAAACCGCGACTCTTTCAAACCCACGACCTACGGATGAGCCAGGTCTTGATTACTTGCGTTAGCCCGAGGTAGCAGATCAACGTCAACAATAAGAGGGGCCAGAAGAGCGACGGCAGCGGGACAAATCCAAGGAAGGTTGCGAGGGCTGAATAAGGAAGATACGCCCCCAGTGCCATAATGATGACCGTGGTGAGAGTGAGTTGCCAGCTGGCGCGCGACTGGACGAACGGAATCAGGTTGGTGCGAATGACGTGGATGATAAGCGTTTGAGTCATGAGTGATTCGACGAACCAGCCGGTGTGAAAGAGCGCAGCCGCATAAGTTGCGTCCGGTTCAGCGGTATTAGTAAACCGCCAGGCCAGATCTGCGGGGGCTGCGAGATTGAGATGGTTGCATTTAAAGAGAAACCACATCATGGCGTAGGTGGTGTAATCGAAGATCGAACTGATCGGACCGATCCAAATAATAAATTTGGCGATTTCGCCGATGTTCCATGGCCGCGGTTTCGCAACTTGTTGCGGGCCGACGTTGTCGGTTGGGATCGGGACCTGAGAAAAATCGTAAAGAAGATTGTTGGTCAACACCTGGATGGGTGCCATTGGAACAAAGGGAAACCAGGCACTTGCCCCAATCACGCTGAACATGTTACCGAAATTCGAGCTGGCCCCCATGCGGATGTACTTGAGGATGTTCACGAAGACTTTGCGGCCTTCGAGAATTCCCTCTTCCAGAATCAGCAGACTTTTCTCCAGAAGAATCATGTCTGCGGATTCCTTCGCGATATCGACCGCGTTATCGACCGAGATGCCGACGTCGGCTGCGCGTAATGCCGGGGCGTCGTTGATTCCATCTCCCATGAAACCGACGACGTGGCCTTTTTTTTGCAGGGCTTTCACCACACGCTGCTTGTGCGAGGGCGAAAGGCGGGCAAGCACATCGATCTTTTCCACGGAGTCGGCCAGTTCGGCATCGCTCATCGATTCAACCTGCTTTCCGAGCAGGATTTTCTCTGCATTGATCCCGACCTCGCTACAAACCTTCCGCGCGACGAGATCGTTATCGCCGGTGAGCACTTTTACATTCACCCCGTGCTGTCGGAGAGCTGTGATTGCTTTCGCTGCTGTATCCTTGGGCGGGTCGAGAAACGCGATGTAACCGGTCAAAACCAAATCGCACTCGTCGGCTCTGGAGTAGACCGGTCTCTTTTCGACTTTCTTGGTGGCAACAGCCAGCACCCGCAGGCCGTCTTCATTCAAGCTGTTGACCTGCTCGAGAAGGTCGCCCACGAGAATCGGCTCCATGTCAAACATCTCACCTTCGCTCTCGAAGTGTGTGCACTTGCTGAAAACTGCTTCCGGAGCGCCTTTGGTCAGTAGCTGACACTCGCCATCCGGTCCCTGAACCGCGACCGACATCATTCGCCGCGAGAAATCGAATGGAATTTCGTCCAGCTTGACGAACTTCTCGATGCCAAGTTCGCCATGTAACTCCGCGTGCTTGAGGACGGCTCGGTCGAGGACATTTTTTAGTCCGGTTTGAAAATGGCTGATGAGATAGGCGTCGCGCAGCACCTCTTCATTTTCTTTCTTAAATACATCGACATAGAGCTCCAGGATGACGCGATCAATGGTGAGTGTGCCGGTCTTATCTGTGCAAAGCACATTCATGGCGCCGAAGTTTTGGATCGAGTTGAGCCGTTTCACGATGACCTTTTTCCGCGACATCGCGATTGCGCCTTTCGAGAGACAAACGGAAACAATCATCGGCAGCATCTCCGGCGTAAGCCCGACCGCGACGGCAAGAGCAAAAAAGAACGCTTCTTTCCAATTGTGCTTCGTAACCCCGTTGATCGCGAAAACGAGCGGCACCATCACGATCATGAAACGGATCATCAACCAGGTGAATTTTTTTACGCCCTTGTCAAAGGCTGTCTCGACCTGACGGCCTGTCAGACTATGCGCTACCTTTCCGAAGTAAGTATGAGGGCCGGTTGCGACGATCACAGCCGTGGCTGAGCCGCTCTCGACGCTGGTGCCGAGAAAGCAAAGGTTCGTACGCTCGATCGACGAAACATTTTCCCGCGAATCGAGAGCATCCGTCTTTTCGACCGGCAACGACTCGCCTGTCAGCGTGGCTTGAATGACGAAAAGGTCTTTTGCGGAAATTAGTCGCACATCGCCCGGGACCATGTCGCCAGCGCAAAGCTTCACGACGTCGCCAGGCACGAGATCGCGAAGCGGGATCTCTCTCGCCTGGCTATCGCGCACGGCGGTCGCGGTCACGGTGATCATCGCCTTCAGCTTTGACGCGGCGTTATCGGCTCGGGTCTCCTGGACGAAGCGGAGTGACATTCCAAGCGCCACCATCAACATCATGATGGTGCCCGCCGCGGTGTCTCCTGTCGAATACGACAAGATCGCGAGAACAGTCAGCAGTACGACCAGCGGATTGCGAGCGGCGACCCAAAGCCGCGACAACCAGCTCTCTCTTTTTTCGTAAGCAACTTCATTTGGTCCGAAGACGTCCAATCGCTCCGCCGCTTCTTCTTCACTTAAGCCATTCGGCGATGTCTTGAGGCGTTGAAGAATTTCTGCAACGTCCTTGGTTGCGGAGGTGTGGATCAACTCCGCGATGCGGTCGCCGTTAGGCTCTTTTATTGCGAGCATGGTCGATCATGCGGCCGCGTATCGTTTCAGAACGGCTAACAACGAACGCAAGTGTCGCCGTCCCTCCGCTCGAGTCGCGGAATTTTCGATGCACTCATGCATGTGCGACTCGATCAATTCTTCACTAAACGATTTCAATGCCTGTCGCGCTGCGACGACTTGCATGAGGACATCCGAGCAATCGGTGTCCGTTTCCACCATTTTTTCAAGCGCCTCAATCTGGCCTCTGATCTTCCGCAAACGCACGACTAGGGCGCGCTTTTCCAATCCGGGACGAATGTGTTTCGATTTCATAAAATTTCAGCGGGTTTAAATTGATTCAGGATAGGGGATGGGGGTATATAGTATCGACGGCACTAAGGCAACTAGAATAAATACGATGATCACCCCTGTTTCGGCTGCCACCGAACGTTGCAACATTAAAAATCATGTCCGAATCCGTCAGCGGAAATTGCGCCGAAGAGTTTGTCGCATCCGTCAAACGCGGCGTCGCAGAATTCGAATTCAGCGAGAAAGCGCAATCATCAGTTATCTTTCCGCCAGGCGGTTTCCGTCGAACTCAAAGGAGGCTCTAATTCTTCGTTTGCTTGCTCAAACTTCTATCCATCGCGTGAAAAGACTTGAATCAGTGCTCAATCACCGGTCAGAGACAAGCAGAAAGCAACCGCGAAAGTGGTTATTAGACTGGAAATGCTTCTGTGCATTGCATGTTCCGCGGCCGTGGCTGCTTCTGTGGCTTAGACATTACAGAAATCGCTGACCGGCCTGAGGCGATTGCATCACAGCAGCGTGCCGCGAAGAATAAGCAGCGCGACATTGAAATAAATAATCAAGCCGGTCACATCGACTAAAGTGGCGACAAAGGGCGCGGAAGAGGTCGCTGGGTCAAGTCCGAGGCGGCGCAGCAAAAACGGAAGCATCGCCCCGCCAATCGTTCCCCAGGTGACTACACCGATGAGCGCCACTCCGACGGTGAAGGAAACCAGCCAGTGATATTTTCCGTAGTCAAAAATGTGGAGGTATTGCCAGAGACTAATTCGCAAAAAGCCGATTGCGCCCAAAATCAAACCGAGCGCGAGCCCGGCGCGCAATTCTTTACTCACAACGCGGAACCAATCCCGCAATGTCAGTTCGCCGAGTGCCATCGCGCGGATGACCAATGTCGTTGCCTGTGAGCCAGAGTTGCCGCCGCTGGAAATGATCAGCGGCAAAAACATCGCTAGAATGGCTGCTTTCTCGATTTCCCCGTTGTAGCCCTGCATCGCGGTCGCGGTCAGCATTTCACCGAGAAACAAAAGGATGAGCCAGGTCGCGCGCTTCTTGACCATTCGCAGAAACGGGATTGTCGTGTACGGCTCATCCAACGCTTCCAAACCACCAAGTTTCTGGATGTCTTCGGTCGCCTCCTCTTCAGCGACGTCGAGCATGTCGTCGGCGGTTACAATACCGACGAGCACGTTACTCGAATCAACGACCGGCAGAGCAGCGCGGTCGTATTTTCGGAAAACATTCAACGCTTCCTGCTGCGAATCGTTCACTTTCAGCACCGCGAAATTGTTGTCACGAATGTCGCTAACTTTGGTGTTCAGCGGCCGCAGCAAAAACTCGCGCATGCGAACGTCGTCAATCAATTTTCCGCGATTATCGACCACGTAGACGAAGTTGAGCGTCTCGCTGTCTTTGCCGACTTCCCGCACGTAATCGAGAACCTGTTGGACCGTCCAATCCTCATGCACCGCGACAAAATCCGGCGTCATCAGCCGACCAACGCTGCCTTCCGGATAGCCGAGCAGCGCTTGCGCGACGTGCCGTTCGTCGGGCGTGAGCAGCTTGATCAACTGGCGTGCCGCCGCGCTCGGCATTTCTTCGAGGAGCGCAGTGCGGTCGTCGGGTGACATCTCGTTCAGAATGGCGACCACCTGCTCGTGCGCCATCGCGCGTAACAACTTTTGCTGCGCCTCGACGTCCAGATATTCGAAAACGTCCGCCGCCAGTGCCGCCGGCAAAACGCGGAAAACGATCACCTGATCGTCTTCATCCATGTCCAGAATCACTTCCGCCACATCAGCCGGCGGCCATTCGCGAAAGAGATCCCGCAGCGCCGCAAAATTGCGCGCATCGATGAAGCTTTTGATTTCGGGAATGAGAATTTTGCCGACCATGAGAACCTCCGTCCCCGGCGCCGCCGAGTTTTAACATCGACTCTCGGGAAGAGCAACGTGTTCCGCACTTGGAATTTGTCGGAAACAATCCTATATGAATAAGGATGCCGTCTGTTGCGACACGTCCCATGATTCAACGCGAGATTGATGCCGACCGCATTTGTCTCCTCAGCTTCGACCGGCCGGAATCAGGCGCGAACGTTTTCGACGCAGCCACCCTCGACGAGTTAAACGAACATCTCGATTTGATCGAAAAGGATTCTTCTTTGCGCGGTTTAATCCTCATCTCAGCGAAAAAATCGATTTTTATCGCCGGGGCCGACTTAAAAACATTGTTGAAACAGGCCCAGGCGGGCGAGTTGCGCGCGTTTATTGCAAGGGGCCAGCGCGTTTTTAATCGAATTACGGCCCTCAAGATTCCAAGTGTCGCTGCGATCCACGGCGCATGCGCCGGTGGCGGCTACGAAGTGACCCTGGCCTGCGACTGGCGAGTAGCATCCGACGATCCGGCGACTCGAATCGGTTTGCCGGAAACGACTCTCGGCCTGATCCCGGCCTGGGGTGGTTGCACTCGTCTGCCGCGATTGATTAGCGCCGAAAAATCTGCGGAGGTGATCTTGAAAGGCAAACTGCATTCCGCCAAAGAGGCGCTCAAGCTCGGAATGGTCGATGAGATCGCTTCGCGCGGCCAGTTGGTGGATTTGGCCCGCAAGAAGCTGAGCGAGGGAAAACGGAAACTACCGCAACCGTCGCACAGCGCGAAAGAGGTTTTGGCACCGCACTCTGCCGGCAATGGGGCGCCCGCTCGCGCAGTGGAAGTAATGAAAAAGGGCCTAACGAGTTCTGTTGACGAGTCGTTGAAGCTCGAACTCGATGCAATCGTCGATCTTGGCAAGACGGAATCGACCCAAAATTTGATCCGCAATTTTTTCCTGGCGGAAAAATACAAAAAGGGTGTGGCCGGCGCGCCTGTCGGAAAAGTAGTTCATGCCGCAGTGATCGGCGCGGGGGTGATGGGCTCGGGAATCGCGCAGTGGCTGAGTTCGCGGGGAGTAACCGTTATTTTGCGCGACATTAACCGCGAGTTGCTCGATCGCGGACTGGCAAATATCGAGAAGATTTACGCGGACGCGCTCAGGCGCGGCTTGATGAGCGAAGAAAAAGCGAAGCAGGGCCGCTCGCGCGTAGTTGCCTCCTGCGCGCCGATGGAATTGCGCGATGTGCAATTCGCGATCGAAGCCGTTTCAGAAAAAATGGAGATCAAGAAAGAGATTTTCCGGAGCCTTTCGATGCAGGCGGGACCGAAGACAATCGTCGCAACAAATACGTCGGCGCTTTCGATCAGTGCGCTGGCGGCGAGCACGATCGCGCCCGATCACGTGATCGGGCTTCATTTTTTTAATCCGGTGAGCCGAATGAGGCTGGTCGAGGTCGTGGTTGGGAAAGAAACGTCTGACGAAACAAAAGAGCGCTCGCTCGCGTTCGTCAGGCAAATCGGCAAACTGCCGGTGGTCGTGCGCGATAGTCCGGGTTTTCTCGTCAATCGCGTTTTGTTCCCGTATTTGCTCGATGCCGCGGAGCTTTTTGAGACGGGAGTGGATACGGACAAAATCGACAGCGCTTTGGTGAACTGGGGCATGCCAATGGGGCCATTGCGTTTGATCGATGAGATTGGCCTCGACGTAACGATCGACATTGCCGCGACGCTGGAAAGGGCTTACGGCAAACGTGATCGGGCGCCGGAAATCTTGCGCGAAATGCTGGGGGCAAGAATGCTCGGCCGAAAAACGGGGACTGGGTTTTACAAATATGAAGGGAAACAGCAAACGCCTAACGAATCGATTTCGCAGTGGCGGTCCAAATCGCCATCAAACGGAAGCCTCGATCCGACCAACCGCCTGATTTTCCTGATGGTGAACGAGGCGGCGCGATGTCTCGAAGAGAAGGTCGTCGAAAACGCGGAAGATGCCGATTATGGGATGATTCTAGGAACTGGATTCGCGCCTTTTCGCGGTGGTCCCCTTCGGTTTGCCGAGCATTTCGGCGTGAAGAAAATTGTCGATGAAATGAACCGCCTGTCTCAAACCGATGAAAAATTTGCGCCGTGCGATATTTTGACGAAGCACGCTCGAGACGGAACAAGGTTTTACCAATCATGAACTCGCCGCCGGAAGCTCCTGAAAAGCAAATGGCTGAGGAAACCAGCACAAAGCCACAAAAGTCCGCGCCAGCCTCTGTCATCGACACTTCGAAGATGTCGAAGGGCAAGCGGGAAGCGCTCGAGTTGGCGGAAGCTTCCCGCGATCCGCTCGATGACCGCGGCAGTTTTGCCAGCAATCTTTTCATCGGGCGCTACGATTTTAGCCGTATTTATCCGTGGCCGGAGCAGAGCCCGGAAGATCGTGCCGCCGGAAAGGACTTTCTCGCCGCTCTCGAAAAATATCTGCGCGAGAAAGTGGATGCCGACGAAATCGACCGGACCGGCGAGATTCCCCAGGAGAACATCAACGATTTGTTCGCGATGGGCGCCTTCGGAGTGAAGATTCCGAAACAATACGAGGGACTCGGCCTGTCGCAGGTAAATTACGGCCGTGCGGCGATGCTGCTCGGTAGTTGGGACGAGAATCTGACCGCGCTTGTCTCGGCGCACCAATCGATCGGCGTTCCTCAACCGCTGCTCCTTTTTGGGACCGAGGATCAAAAGAAAAAATATCTGCCGCGCGTTGCGCGCCGCGAAATTTCGGCGTTTGCGTTGACGGAATGGAATGCAGGCTCGGATCCGGCCAACATGAGTTTGCGAGCCGACCCGACCGAAGATGGTTCGGCCTTCGTGCTCAATGGCGAGAAACTTTGGTGCACGAACCTGATCAAAGCCGGGGTGCTGGTGGTGATGGCGAAAACCCCACCGAAAATTGTGAATGGCCGGGAGCGCAAGCAAATCACCGCCTTCATCGTCGATGTTGACTCGCCCGGATTGGAAATCACTTATCGTTGCCGCTTCATGGGGTTGCGAGCGCTCTATAACGGCATCGTCAAGTTTACGAACGTGCGCGTGCCGCGTGAGAACATGATCGCAAAGGAAGGGCAGGGGCTGAAAGTCGCGCTGACGACTTTGAACACGGGGCGGCTCACGATTCCAGCAGCCTGCGTGGGGTTGTCGAAACGGTTAGTCGAGATTTGCCGGAAATGGGCGAGCGAACGCATTCAGTGGGGCGTGCCGATTGGCCAGCATTCCGCTATCGCTGGAAAAATTGCGGAAATGGCAGGCAATACGTTCGCCATGGAAGCGATGACGTTTCTCACATCCGGTCTGGTTGATCGGAAGGCTGGCGATCTGCGCATCGAAACTGCGATGTGCAAAATGTGGTCGACGGAGACAACCTGGAAAATCGCGGATGACGCGATGCAGGTGCGCGGCGGTCGCGGTTACGAAACCGCGCAATCGCTCGCTGGCCGCGGCGAGGAAGCGATCCCGGTGGAGCGTTTTTTGCGGGATTGCCGCATCAATACGATTTTTGAAGGTTCAAGCGAAATCATGCGTCTTTTCATTGCGCGTGAAGCGCTGGATCCACACTTGAAAGTTGGCGGTGCGATTTTTAATACGCAATTGCCAATATCGGAACGCGCGAAAGCGGTTTTTAGCTCCGGAAAATTTTATGCCGGCTGGTATCCGCGGCAATGGTTGCCGAACGGTTCGCGCAAGGCGGACAATCTTCACCGCGATCTGCAGCGGCAGGTTGATTATGCCGCGATCGCCAGCAAGAAACTTGCGCGCGGTTTGTTTCACGCCATGGCGCGTTTTGGTCCCAAGCTCGATCGTGAACAACTTTTGCTTTCCCGGTTTGTCGGAATTGCCACCGAACTTTTCGCGATCAGTGCGACTTGCTCTTATGCGCAGTATCAACTCAATCAGGGCAAACCGACCGACGAGATTCTCTCGGTCGCAAATTATTTCTGTCGCTCGGCGCGTTCACGGATCGATCACCATTTCGCGGGTACTTCTCGCAATGCAGACAAGCGCGGCTATCAGTTGACGCAGGAATTACTTGCCGGAAAGCACGAAATCCTGCGCAGCGGTATCGTTTAATTAGTCGAATCGCCGCAAGACCAGGGCAACGTTTGCGCCGCCGAATGCGCTCGAGTTTTTGAGAACAATTCGCGGCGCGTGACTGATTGGCTGAGTCACAATTCGCGAATTCGAGCAGGCCGGATCGAGCTCGGTGATTTTCATTGAGACAGGCGTGAATTTTTCGCGAAGAGCGAGCGCGCAAATAGCAGTCTCGAGCGAGCCGGCCATGGAAAGGCCATGACCGGTCTGGCTCTTCAGGCTACTGATCCACGGCGAATTATTGCCGAAGACATTTTGGATCGCTTTGATTTCAGCCACGTCGCCAAGTGGGGTGGCCGTCGCGTGCGCGTTCACGTAATCGATTTGTTCTGGGGCAACGTTGGCATCCGCCAGCGCGGAGCGGATCGCGCGCGCGAGGCCTTCGCCATTCGGTTCCGGTGCCATGATGTTATAGCCATCCGAGCTTTGGCCCCAGCCCATCACTTCAGCGTAGATCGGCGCGTTGCGTTTTCGGGCCTGCTCCAATTCCTCCAGGACGACAACGGCAGCACCGCCCGTGCTCGCAAATCCGTCGCGTTTTACGTCGAACGCGCACGGCGCTTTTTTCGGATCAGTCGAGCGGGTCAACGCACGAACGCTTGCGAATGGCAGAATGGTGTACGCATCGCACTCCTCGGCGCCGGCGACGATAATACAGTCTTGGCGACCTTGCCGGATCAAATCGAGGCCGTAGCCAATCGCGTGCGTCGAAGACGAGCAGGCGCTGACAAAACCGACGCTGCCGCCGTGGATTTGGAAAACTGCGACCAAATTGAAACTCAACGTTCCAGCAATGCTTGCCGGCAACGCGAACGGATGACATTTCAACGGTCCAACCTCAAACATCTTTTCTAAATGACGATAAGTCAGCCGTGGCGAACCTCCCGATGCGCAAAGCAGGCCGGTCCGGGGATTTGAGACGAGTTCCTGGCTCAAATGCGCATCGTCGAGTGCCTCGCGCATCGCCAAATATGCGTAAACAACGTGCGGCGCCATCGAGCGCAGTTGCTTTCGAGTCAGATTGGGCGACCGCGGGAAAGTCCACTCGTCGGGATCTTCTCCGGGACAGTTAAAGCCTTTAATCGTTCCAGCGAGCTTAACCGGCGATTTGGGATTATCGACAAGGTCAGGATGGACTTCGATTCCGTTCCGCTGCTGGAGAAGGCTATCGAGCACTTCGGTTCGACTATTCCCAATGCTGCTAATGAACCCAAGGCCGGTGATGACGACGCGTCTCACGGCTTTTTGGCGGACGAAGTTGACATGAACTTATGCGGGAGCGCTCATGATCGCTCAAAGTTTCAATTTCGCCACTGGACAATTTAATGGTCTACGCGGCGCGTTTGTTCGCTGATCAACGGTGATCCACCGTTTCAAAAAGTGTCGGCGCAAATCCTACTCTGGTTGACCGGATTACGCGCTGAGACTACGATCAATGGATGAGTATCCCGTCCGTGCTGACCGAAACGGTTCGTTCTCGAAACCGCGCCGGGAAAAGTGCTGAAAAGGCGTCGTCATCGAATGTTCTGGAAGCGATCGAGCAACACGTACTGCTCGACGGTTTCAAAATCATCATCGATCTCGAAAAAAGCCGTGGCTCTTATTTGTATGATAAGGCAACGGGCCATCGGTTGATCGATCTCTACGGATTTTTCGGGTCCTTGCCGGTTGGCTTTAATCACCCTTATTTCGATCGCGACGAAGTAAAGCGCGATCTGCTGCGCGCGGCCAAAGTCAAGGTCGCGAACTCGGATGTGTATTCGGAGGCATACGCCGAATTCGTGGAAACGTTTTCACGCGTTGCCGGATTGCCTCCGCTTGAACGATATTTATTCATCGAAGGCGGCGCGCTTGCGGTCGAGAACACGCTCAAGGCCGCGATGGATTGGAAGGTTCGCAAAAACATGACCGCCGGGCGGGGTGAACGCGGCACTCAGATTTTACATTTTCGACACGCCTTTCACGGACGGAGCGGTTACACGATGAGTCTGACTAACACCGATCCGCGCAAAACGGATTTGTTCGCCAAATTCGATTGGCCGCGTGTTTCCTGTCCGCACATCGATTTTTCGTTGCCGGGGTCGGAACGCGAGGCCCACGTCGCGATGCGCGAGAAGAAATGCGAAGCCGAGATCCGGGAAAGGATCGGCAAGGACGCAGTCGACATTTGCGCCATCATCATCGAGCCAATCCAGGGCGAAGGAGGCGATAACCATTTCCGCGGCGAGTGGCTGAAGAAGCTTCGCGAAATCTGCGATGAGAACGAAATCCTGCTCATTTTCGACGAAGTGCAATGCGGCATGGGTGTGACCGGCCGTACCTGGTGCGGCCAGCATTTCGGCGTTGTGCCCGATCTGATGGCGTTCGGAAAGAAAGTTCAGGTTTGCGGCGTGATGGGCGGACCGCGGCTGGATCAAGTCGAAGACAATGCTTTTCGATTACCAAGTCGTTTAAACTCCACTTGGGGCGGGAATCTGACCGACATGGTGCGTTCGACCCATTTCATGCGAATTATCGAACAGGAAAATCTTGTCGCGAATGCCGCCAAGGTAGGCGCGTATTTTCTCGATCAATTACACGGGTTGCAAAGCGAATTCCCGCGCATCAAGGCGGTGCGCGGCCGAGGACTGTTTCTGGCGTTCGATCTGCCCGATGCGCGAACACGCGAAGATTTTTGGAAGGGTCTCTTCGATCTTG
Organism: Chthoniobacterales bacterium; assembly: GCA_035622995.1. Classification (GTDB taxonomy): domain Bacteria; phylum Verrucomicrobiota; class Verrucomicrobiia; order Chthoniobacterales; family UBA10450; genus DASPUI01. The sequence continues at coordinate 42 of DASPUI010000203.1, read as the reverse complement.
GAGTCCTGACTTTGCGTTCGGGCGAAAATGCGATCCGTTTTC
>DASPUI010000202.1:0-17092 GCA_035622995.1 Chthoniobacterales bacterium | reverse complement strand
TGGCGGAGCGCAACTGGTCCACCCGGCAAATTTTTACGACCTGCCGATCCAATCGAACAGCAAACCCGGCAGTCTCCTTGTTGACACCGGCTCTCCGACCAGCTTGATCTTTCGATCAAGTCTGAGAAGGCTGAATCTAATTGAATCGAAGACGACCAAGCACACATCCGGCGCGTTCGGGCGAAGCCACGACGTAGTTGGCCAAACAACGATCAATGCGTTGACCGCTGGGAATTGCACGTTGACCAATGTGCCAGTAGAGGTCACGTCCGGCAGCGCGGATGATCCGTTCAGTCGCGTAAATTCGGACGGGTTGTTCGGGCTACGTGAGCTTTTCAAATTTGGCGCCGTTCTTGATTTACACAATCGGCTTGTGTATCTGACGGCGTCGCGGCGGGGAAATGTCGGCGCAGAAATCAAATCGATCCTTTTGAAAGAGGGTTACACGCCAGTGCCGCTTTCGGTCACGGATTCTCATTTGCGCGTTGCGGGCGCATTCAATGGCGTTCCATGTCATTTTGTAGTCGACACCGGTGCCTACCTGACCGCTTTGGACTCGAGCTTTGCCGGCCAGGCAAAGCTTCATGTTGAATCAACTCCCATAACCGCAAGAGGATTTGGTGGCTCAAGTAGAGTAGAGCTGGCGATTCTTTCCTCGCTTCGGATTGGCAATTACGAACTCAGACGGGCCAGCATATCGATTCTGCATTTCGATCCGGATTTGCTCCGCCGCGGAACCGGATCTCAAGTCGCGGGCCTGGTTGGCGTTGAGTATCTTGCGATAAACTCGGCCGTCTTCGATTTCAACACCAGCACGGTATATCTTCGCCCGCGTTCGCGTTTAAAATAAATGGTGCGCGATTTAACTGCGTAAGGCCTTGGTGAATCGAATCAGATCGTCGGCGACTTGCTGAACGCGTTTTTCGACTTTTTTGTCGATTAATTGATCGTCGTCGAACGCATCGCCGGTCGCGTAAACGAACCGCGGAATGATGACCGTCCGGAAATCGAGCATCAGACTGTTGGCATAAGCCATGACCGACATGTAACTGCTCATTCCGCCGGCGGCACAGAGAAAGCCAACAACCTTGTCTTCCCACGCACTGCCGGTCAGCTCTATCATGTTTTTGGCTGCGGCGCTCACATCATAATTGTAGACCGGCGCCGCGATGATCATGCCGTCGGCCGACTCGATCGACTTACTTAATTGCTGCGCCGCGACGTTCGAATAACACTTATCGGCATCGCATAACGGAAGACCGAGTTCGCTGATATCGATCCATTCACAATCGACCTTTTGCTGTTGCAAACGCGCGAACGCAACCCGGCCCATGATGCGACTATTGCTCTCAGAGTTTCCGCTGGTGCTGATGACGAGATGCTTCGGCATGGGCTTCAGTTTAACGATGCTTACGCGAACTGCTAATTTCGGGCTTCAAATCTTCTCCGCCACGATTTCCAAAACAAGCGGCGTGACCATGAAAGAATTTGGATCATTCTCGGCTGCCGCGAAGTCGGCCCGGAATCTGTCTGCGAATTGCTCGTCGATTCGTTTTTGTTCGAGTAGCCGCGGCAGATAGACCTCAACGAAAGTGGCCGGCCACTGCCACATGTAATCGTCAGGGCCAATGCAGAAGATATGGGGCCTGACGCTGCGAATGATGAAACCGCTTTGGCCAAGCAGCGCGGGTAAAATCGGAGCGGCATCGGGATCACCTCCGGATTCTCGCCAGGTCGCTACAACATGGCTTCGAAAATGTTCCTGCGTTTCAAGCAATGGAAAAAACCGCCATGTTTCGTAATGCCCGTACTCGTGAAAAATTGCGCGACCGCCTTTCGAAAGAACCGAGCTGAGTTTTTTGATGACTAGCGCCGGCTCCTGGAGAAACGCGATTACCCAGCGACACCAGGAAAAATCGAACTGACCCTGGGGTAACTCGTCGGCTATCAAATCAAGCTCGTGGACCTGAACATTTTTTAGAGCACGAATTCGGACTGATTCCTTGAGTGCTCGAACAAATTTGTTCGATCTTTCGATCGCGACGACGTGCCCGGATGGGCCGACAATTTCGGCAAGATCGACGGTCGCGTAACCCGGACCCGCGCCAATGTCGAGAACTCGCTTGCCAATCGTTATGCCAGCCCGCTGCCAGCAATCCAAAACGACCGGACGCCAGACACGATGCTGCAACCCGAGTCGCACAATCTCTTCATCATGTGTTCCCAGAACGTAGTCGCGTTCGGCTTCCATGCTGAAAGCTCTATATATGGAGAAAGCATTTTGCCAATGGTTTGTTCGCCGAAATTCAGGCAAGAAAAGCAGGATCGACGTTTCGCAACCAAATCTTAGGCCGATCGGTCAATCGACACGCGGCAAGAATTCCTCGCGCACAATCTTGCCGTTCTTCACCGTGTAAACGCCGACCTCCGACATTTGAAATCGGTTCTTCGTCTTCTTATCGGTTACATCGACATCGTATTGAACCACGAATCGATCATGGGCCGCGAAAGGCCCGCTCACTTTGAAGCTGTGTATCTCCATCGCGTTCACCCACCAATCGATTTTGCCGCGCACGCCGTCAGCGCCACGCGTTTCAGTTGAACTGCCATCCTGCGTCCGCGCTTCCACGCTGACGATGTCTTTGTCGTAAAGCTGGTCGAGCGCTTCGTACCAAGCCTGCTTTCGGACTAACTCTGCCACTTTTTTTGCCACTTCTTCGGTCGTAGTCATTGCTTCCTCCTTCGTTTCAGATGGTGATTATTTGTTTAGAAAAGCTTCGAGGCGATCGATTACTCGATTCCAGCCTTCATTATGGCGATCGCGCGATGCTTCACTCGGAAGTTTTTCGTGTTTCAGGCACAATTCCGTGCCTTCATCGCGATCGAAAAATTCGACCGACACAATGCTGTCGTAATCTTTCCACGCCTCATCGTCATCCCATTTCCAGGTGAAGACGACCTTCCTTCCCGGAATGAGCTCTCGGTATTCGCCGAACACGCTCATCCCTTCGCCTTCCTGGTTGACCAGATCCCAGCGATATTTCCCGCCGACCCGTGTGTCTGCGACAATCTTGAGTGTTTGAACACCTTTGGGCCCCCACCACTCCTTTAGTTGCACCGGGTCGGTCCACGCTGCGTAAACACGATCGCGTGGCGCATTAACGAAACGTTTGATTTCGAGCGATGTCTTTGCTGCTGTTTTTGCCGTCATAATTTCTCTTGTTCAATTCTTTCAACGAATTGCCTGAGCTCCGAATCCGACGACCACGGCGTCAGGCAAATCATTTGTTATTGTCATATTGTAGGGAGCTATCACGCGGTGTCGCCGTCGGCTCCTGCGGCGCGGCCGCGGCGGACCTGTTCAAGGACCCTGGCCGAAGCTTCGTCATTCCCGTACTCATCATGCCAGTTCCACCACTCGTACGGCGTGCTCTTAGGGTAGCTCTCGGGCGAATCCTCCCACTCCTCTTGCCGCCCAAGCGCAGTCACGATTTCCGGCTGCACTTTTTTAGTTTTCGATTTGGCAGGCTTCACACTCATTTTGATTTCGCGTTCTTGTTCGGTTTGAAAATCCTTTTAATCACGAGCGACGCGAGCCCGCCCGATGACGCCGCACCGGCGGCAATCAACATCAGATTTGCGAAACAAAACGGGCACATTGCTATTTCGCTCCTTTCTTGGACGTCTTTTCCAAATAATCCGCCAGGCGATCGAGCGATCCCTCCCAGAACTTTCGATACTCCTCGACCCATTGCGCGGCTTTTTTTAGCGGTTCGGCCTCCAATCCAATTTGATGGATGCGTCCATAACGCCGACGGCAAAGCAGCCCAGCTTTTTCTAAAACGCGCAAATGTTTGGAGATGGCCGGCAGCGACATCGCATAAGGCCGCGCCAGACGGGTAACGCAGTTATCGCCACGCGCGAGATGGGCAAGAATGCGGCGCCGGGTTGGATCAGCCAGCGCAGCGAAGGTCCGGTTGAGAGTAGCGGAAGAACATTTAACCATCTGGTTAACTATTATCGCGGAAATTTTGACAAGGCAACAAGAATTTTTCGGGCATGAATCTCCACTCCGCTTCCTTCGCTCTTGACGCACCCTTGACGTGCGCGGAGTGGATAAGGGTGCCAGTCAGTAGCACCCTCGCTCCATCTTCGCCACAATCGCCGTCGCTTCGTCGCCTTAAATTCTGGGTCTGGGTTCAGGAAAGAGCCCACCCGAGCGATCTTCAAATCACGCTCTTTTGGGCGGGGATCATCGGATTCGGCGGTGGTCTCTGTTCAATTGCGTTCCGCGGCGCGACTGCTTTTATCCACAAAATTCTTACTGGCAGCGCCGAGCCCGGTTTGGTCGAGAGCTTTGAAAAATTATCTCCCCTGCCCCGGCTGTTTATCCCGGCGCTGGGCGGACTGATCGCCGGCGCGATTATTCATTTCGGCACACGATGGCGTGGACGGGTCACGACGACCGATTACATGGAGGCGGTAGTATTGGGCAACGGAAAAATCTCCGCGCGACTTAGCTTGGTGAAATGCCTCTCCGCCTTGTTTACAATTGCTTCCGGAGGCTCGATCGGCCGCGAAGGACCGCTGGTGCAACTTTCTTCGGTGGTCGCATCGGTCGCGGGGCGTTTGCAAAGATGGACCACCCCGCGTTTGCGTTTACTGGTCGGGTGCGGCGCGGCGGCCGGAATCGCCTCCGCTTACAACGCGCCGATCGCGGGGGCAGTCTTCGTCGCCGAAATCGTGCTGGGCTCGATGGCGATGGAAATTTTCGGACCACTCGTTTTTGCATCTGTGATCGCGACTTTAACAGTGCGTGGCTTTCTTGGCGCCGAGCCGCTCTACAATATTCCGCCTTTCCGGCTGAACGGGAATTGGGAAATTATTCCGTATCTGATCCTTGGACTGGCCTCCGGGCTTGCAGCACCCTGGTTCATTCGGCTTTTGAGAATCAGCGAAGGGTGGGTCGGACGGATCTCCGCGCCTGTATATGTTAAGATGTGTCTGGGCGGCCTGGTCGTCGGGGCACTGGCCGTGTGGCGGCCGGAAGTTTGCGGCAATGGCTACAGCACGGTCAGCGGAATCCTGCACGGCCAATGGCTTTGGCAGGCACTCGCGATCATTCTCACCCTCAAAATCCTGGCGACCACCGTTACGTTCGCCTCCGGCGCGGTCGGGGGAGTTTTTACTCCGACACTCTTCGTGGGCGCGGCGGTTGGATTTCTTTTCGGCATTGGCACGCAGCACCTGACCGGTTCAGCCGTGGTTAATCCGAGCGCATTTGCTCTTGTTGGGATGGGCGCTTTCCTGGCCGCCGCCACCCATGCGCCGATCATGGCCATTATCATGATGTTCGAGCTCACCCTTGATTATCAAATTATTCTGCCCCTCATGCTCGCGTGCGTTGTTGGCTATTACACATCAGTGACAATCGATAAGCGTTCGATCTATAGCGAGGCATTAAAACGAAAAGGTGCAGGCGACTATCGCAAACAACTGGCCGAGCTTCATGTCCGCGATTTGATGAAGCCAAACCCGCTCACCGTGTCGCGCGACGCAGGCTTCGCGGAAATTGGCCAGAAATTTATCGCCACCCGTTTCAATTATCTTTACGTCACCGATCATGGAAAATTCCTGGGAGGAATCTCTTTGCACGACATCAAAAATTTTCTGAACACTCCCGAGCTGGCCAGGGTCGTGATCGCGAGCGATCTTCTCCGCGAATCGTTTCCGGTGATTCCGCCCGACGCATCGCTGACTGAGGCGCTCGAGCGTTTCAGTCAACACGACGGCGAACGCCTCCCGGTGGTGGCCAGCGCAAACAACAATGATCTCGTCGGAACCGTCTCGAAGACCGACGTGATTCTTGCGCTCGCCGGAAGCACAACGCGATCCGCCACGACGGTTGCAACTCCGACTTCGTAAGTTACGGCGTAAGAAATATTTTGCCGTTATACGGATCTTTGACCGGAGTTCCCGGCGGGAAACTACGCACATCGATGTAACCGGCATCGGGCGAAAATGGGCTGGTGACCAGGCCTTTCTTACCTGGCACCGGAGTTCCGTACTTCAGATCACTTTTTACGTTGCTCGTCTTCACGCGCGCCGTTGTGCGCGTGTTTCGCTCGTCCGGCGGCCCATTCCCGGTTTTGGACGCGGCTTTATTGCTATCCGACTTTGACATCCCGTCTTCATTATGTTTCCGATGCGAAGGCGAGTTTCCCTCTGGCTGCGTGAATGTGCTCTTCAGTTTGCGGAAGAAATCCGCGGACGGACCCGCTTCCGCGTTTTCTGTTGCGAACAACGACCAAATGCACAACAAGGCACAGGCAACACGCAAGAAACCTTTGAACATGGCGAGAAACCTAGTCCGGTTTTGTTACAAGCTTCCTGCACGCTCCAGTCTTTTTTCTGCCGGCTTGACCGTTGCTCTCTCTCACTGCTAAAGCCGGCTTTGAATGAAGCGTCTCCTTTGGCTCGATATTTCGAAGGGACTGGCGATCTTCGTCGTCGTTTATTTTCATTTCTACAAAACCTATTTCGAACACGGTGTGCTCCCGCCGCCAGACTGGACCTCACTCGCAACCGGCGCCGTAAGTTTCCTCAGGCTCTCTTGGCTCAATATTTCTGACCTCGGATTTCATGCCGTCGGCGTCTTTATCATTCTCAGCGGATGGGCGCTGGCCCAATCAACTGTCCGGCGCGCGACCGCTGGACCGGTCAACTGGCCATGCTGGTATCGCTCGCGACTTTTGCGTTTGTATCCGATGTACTGGGTCGCGCATCTCGTTTATCTCGTTTCACCCTTTGTCGCGCGTTTCGAACAAGTGGATGGGCGCATCGTCCTCAGTCTGCTTGGCCTGCGCTTCGTCAACATCGGGATGAACTTTTACTATCTGAATGCCGCTTGGTGGTACTTTGGAATGCTGATCCAGTTTTATTTAATCTTTCCGCTGCTCTTTTGGTCGCTTCGAAAATTTGGACCGCTGAAATTCCTTTTGATCGCCTGCGCGATCGGATTTCTCACGCGCTATTTGCTGCTTGTCGTTTATCAGCAAAACGGAATGTGGATTCAGGGCGGTTGTGCACTTTGTCGTTTGCCCGAGTTCGCACTTGGCATGGCGCTGGGCATCTGGGCGGATCGATCTCAACGCCTCGAAAAGTTCTTGCTGAACGGAGTCGGACTCGTCGTCGGGCTTTTGCTTTATCCCGCAGCTTTGCAGCTGTACCACAACGGTTTGACTTACGTTTTTGTTGATTTCGCAACCGCCGGTTGCGCTTTTTTCGTAATCGTCGGCGTTGCCGGAACGATTTCTCATTTCTCCGGCGTCGCCAAAATCCTCGGATTGCTCGGCACCTATTCTTATGGTCTCTATTTGATTCACCAACCGTACGTCATCTGGCTCGGGCTTCGTATTCGCGAGCAACCGATCTCAATCTTTCTCTTGATCGCTGCTTTAACGGTGGCCATCCTGAGCGTTTGGGGCGCGATTTTGGAAAAAGCAACCAACACGCTCGTGAACAAAACGATCGCGCTCGCACAACCGCGACCTATTCGTTGATCCCTTGAATTCGAGAAATTTATTGTGCCTGCCAAGTAACTTCGAAAGAATCGCGCAATGAAAATCGTGACCATCATTGCGCGCCTTTTGCTCGGACTCATTTTCGTCGTTTTCGGTTCGAACGCGTTTTTTCATTTCATGCCGATGCCTCCGCCACCGCCGGGATTAGTAGGCGAGTTTCTGCATGTTTTCTTTGCCAGTGGCTGGGTCTATGTGATCGGCGGATTACAAACACTCTGTGGATTGCTTCTCATCATCGGACGTTTTGTTCCTCTTGCTCTGACAATTCTCGCAGGAATCATTTTCAACATTCTGGTTTTCCACGCGCTGTTGGCGCCGCAGGGTTTTCCGCCCGCGATCGTGGTAACCATTCTCGAACTCTTTCTGCTCTGGCGTTACCGCGCCGCTTATGCCGGACTCGCTCAGCCTTAGAATGAGCTCTGGCATCGTAGCAATCGTGGCTTATCGGCCAAAGCCGGGAAGAGAAAACGAGTTGCTCGCTCTCGTTCGCAGTCGTGTCCCAACGTTACGCAAGGAAGGACTCGTGACCGATCGCGTTCCGGCCATCGTGCGCGCCCGCGACGGCACGATCATCGAAGTCTCGGAATGGAAATCCAAAGAGGCGATCGACGATGCCCACAAAAATCCAAACGTGCTCGCGATGTGGCAAAAATTCTTTGCCGTCTGCGATTGCGTTCCGCTCAACACACTCGCTGAAGCAGAAGAAATGTTCGCCGGTTTCGAGCCGATTGACTAAGCTTGGTCGCGATCAGAACCGACGTCTTTATTTTAACCGCGCTGACGATGGTTGCTTTTGCGAGCAACTCGTTGCTCTGCCGCCTGGCTCTCAAACAAACCGGCATCGACGCCGCCACTTTCACTTTAATTCGAATTGTCTCTGGCGCAGCGATGCTGTTTTTGATCGTTCAATTTCGCGGTTTTTCCAAGACTGACCATTCCAGCCCGGCCCGTCCCGAAACCGGCAGCTGGATTTCGGCATTCACCCTTTTCGTTTACGCCGCCGCATTTTCATTCGCCTACAACAAGCTCGCGGCCGGAACTGGCGCGTTGCTCTTGTTCGGAGCGGTCCAGGCGACCATGATTTTCTGGGGCTTTCACAAAGGCGAACGCTTTCGCGCGATTCAGGTTGTTGGTTTAATCGCGGCCATCGCGGGTTTGATTGCGCTTCTCCTGCCAGGTATTACCGCTCCGCCATTGCCAAGTTCCATCCTGATGCTCGCAGCCGGCATCGCCTGGGGAATCTATTCGCTTCGCGGAAAAGCAGCGCGCAATTCAATTACCGCGACCGCTGGAAATTTCGTCCGCGCCATTCCTTTTGCCATGGCCACTGCTTTGATTTGGCTTCGCTCAATTCAAATCGATCGCGCCGGAATCGCTTATGCGGGCGTCTCCGGAGCCATCACTTCCGGTCTGGGCTACGTGATCTGGTACAAGGTGCTGTCCGATCCGAAGGGCGGACTCGGCCACACTGCGGCCGCCACAGTTCAGCTCAGCGTTCCGGTTCTGGCCGCGACCGGCGGAATTCTTCTTCTGCACGAACCGATTACTTTTCGCTACGTTCTGGCGTCGATTGCCGTTCTTGGCGGAATCTTGCTGGTGATCGTGGAAAAAAATCAGGCCGGCAAATCAAACACGACCGTTTCGTTGGCTGCGCGATGATTCGACCAAAAATGCTCGCCATCGAACGTTAGCGATCGAGCAGCGAATGGGACGGTAGCCAGGTCTTCAACCACCGGCGTTTTCTCTTTCGCATTTAAACGTCCAATTCGCCATTCTTCAGACTTGTCAGGCAGGTCTTTATTTTCTTTGCCGCGAATTACGTAAATCATTCCATCGACAAAAACATGGCCGCAGATTTCGGCACCGACGTTGATGGTGCGCAGGATCTTCCCGGAACCATCGACCTGGTGAATATTCCCGGTGTACCATTGACTGAAATAAAGATTGGCGCCGTCGTAACTCAGATAGGAACCGGTAAGATCGGGACAGGCAAACAGTTTGGAAAACCCTTTTTCAGGGCTGTAACGATAAACGTAGCGATCATCATTCAGGCCTTTGCCGATCGTGAAATGCATCGCGTCCTTTGTCGCTACGCCGGCCCAGACGATTCCGGGCGGGTCGATTTCCTCCACAATTTTCCACTTCTCGGCATCGACTTTGTAGAGCGTCCCAAGATCGCGCGAACTCATCCATAAATGCGCGCCGTCCCAGGCCAAAGCTTGTGGCGTCATCGTCGGCGCGGATAACTTCCTAACTTCGTTGATCGTCGGCACGTTCATGTTCATTCGGCAAGATAAGCGGCACTGCGCTGCGCATCATCCATTTCTTCATTTGCTGGAACAACGCCGACAACCGCGCACATTTCATCATGAGTATTATCGATCTGGATCAATTGCCATTTGTTGGGATGTCGCATGAATTTATTGGCGAAAAACAAGGGGCACCGTTCTCAATTTATTTCGTCAAGGCTCCGCCCGGTCGCGGTCCGGATTTACATACGCATCCGTACGTTGAAGTTGCAATCACCCAGGAAGGCCACGGCATGATTACGGTTGGAAACGAACAGCGGGAAGTGAACGCGGGCGATATCGTCGTCATTCCGGCCAACACGCCACACCGCTTCGTCAATTCCGGCGACACGTTGCTGCGTCAGATCGACATCCATGCCAGCCCTCGCTTCATCCAGGCGCCGGCGTAACGTTTTGTCTTTCGAATCTCCGGTTCTTGTCTTCTACTTCGTTTATGAATCACCTTCTCCTTCTTGCGCTTGGCATCGGTGTCGTTGCGGGTCTGCGCGCATTTACTGCTCCCGCCATCCTGGCGTGGGCTGCACATTTCGGCTGGCTGAACTTGAGCGGGTCGCGTCTTGCCTTCATGGGCTCGATGGTGACCGGAATCATATTTTCGGTCATCGCGATTGGAGAATTGATTGGCGACAAAATGCCCCAGACTCCGAAACGGACGGCGATTTTCCCGTTGCTCGTGCGAATCGCGACCGGAGCTCTATGCGGCGCCTGTCTTTTTGTGGCAGCGGGCCAGTCGTTAGGCTCCGGCGCCGGTGCGGGCGGAATCGGCGGATTGATCGGAACGTTTGCCGGATACCAAGTCCGAACGCGTTTGGTGAGCAGTTTGCACGTTAAAGATTTCATCATCGCTGTCTGTGAAGACATTGTCGCGATTGCCCTCGCCTGTTTTCTTGTTTGATTTTTGGCTTCTGCTTCCTGATCGTAGCTTTTAATTTTCGCGGCAGGTGAAACATTTTTTTCTGGCCTGTCTGTTTCCATCGCTGCTAACAGCTGAAACGATGCAACTGACTGAACAGCTTGGTAAAACAGTGCTTTATGCTGACGTTGCACTTTCTCCGAACGGCACACAGGTTGCGTGGACGCAATCGACCGCCGCCACACCGTTCAAGGTTATCCGCCTTCGCGCGGTCTCAGGAGATGCACCGGCAACGATGGTCCATATCGGGTCGGGCGGGAAGCGAATCGATTCTGATCCGGTCTGGTCACCTGATTCCACAACCCTCGCGGTGTTGTCGACCCCTGGAGACAAAGATCAGAAAGAGCTCTGGATAATTAAAGCCGATGGCTCCACCGAAAAACTAACGCATCTGAATGGGTACGCAGCCCGTCCCCGCTGGTCGCACGATGGGAAGGAGATTGCCTTTCTATATATAGAGGGGGCCGGGGGCGGAGGCCCGCTGATGGCTGCGCCGACTACGACCGGAGTAATTGATGCTGCCATCCACAATCAACAGATCGCCATTTTCAATGTTGCCACCCGCCAGCTACGCCAGGTTTCGCCGCCGAATCTCCACATTTATGATTTCGACTGGTCGCCCGACGACAAAATGTTTGTCGTAACCGCTGCTCCCGGGCCGGGCGACAATAATTGGTGGATCGCGCAGATCTACACAATCGACATTGCAAAAGGCAACGCCACGTCGGTTCACAAACCGTCTCTCCAGCTCGCGGTTCCGCGATGGTCGCCGGACGGCAAATCGATCGCTTTCATCGAAGGTTTGATGAGCGACGAAGGATTTCATGGCGGCGATTTGTTCACCATTTCGTCCGACGGCCACGGCCTAACGAATCATACGCAGGGCCGTAAAAGTTCAGTCAGCTCGCTCTTCTGGCAGATGTCCGATCGGATCCTCTTCACCGAAGTAGTCGGCGGCGGCACTGCGATTTCTGAATTGACGCTGGCCAACGATTCCGTGCGAACGATCTGGAAGGGCTCGGAGGATGTCCACGCCTTCGGCAATTTTCCTAACTTTGCCGTTTCCAAGGATGGTAAGACCGCGGCCGTGAAGCGCAGCGACTTTGAAACGCCGCCGGAGATCTGGGCCGGACCAATCGGCCATTGGCGTCAGCTCACCAATGATAACTCTGTTCAAACTCCGAGCTGGGGGAGAGTGCAAAGCATGGAGTGGTCTAACGAGGGATTAGACATTCAAGGCTGGCTGCTTCCGCCCGCCAAAGTCGAGCCTGGCAAGAAATATCCGATGATCGTTTTGATTCATGGGGGTCCTTCAGGCGTGACAGCACCCGACTGGCCGGCCAGTTTCGGAATGTCGCGCGCGATTATCGCCGCCCTTTCTTCGCGCGGTTATTACGTTCTCATGCCGAATCCTCGAGGAAGCTACGGCCAGGGAGAAGATTTTACTCGCGCCAACGTAAAGGATTTTGGCGGCGGCGATCTGCGCGACATCCTCGCCGGAGTCGACGCCGCGATCAAAAAATATCCAATCGATCCCCAACGGCTCGGAGTAACCGGATGGAGTTACGGCGGTTACATGACGATGTGGACCGTCACGCAGACTAACCGCTTCGGTGCCGCGATCGCGGGCGCTGGTATTGCCAATTGGCAAAGTTACTACGGCCAGAACTTGATCGACCAATGGATGAAGCCGTTTTTCGGCGCGTCGGTTTACGACGATCCAGCCGTTTACGAAAAGAGTTCGCCGATCCGCTTTATCAAGAATGTGAAGACGCCGACTCTGGTGATTGCCGGGGAGCGCGATGCGGAATGTCCCTCTGCGCAGTCCTACGAATTCTGGCACGCGCTGCGAACACTGGGCGTGCCGACGCAGCTCATCGTCTACGCTGGCGAGGGTCATCTCTTCATCAAGCCCGAGAACCAGACCGATCGATTGAATCAGATGCTCGGCTGGTTTGACAAATACTTGAAGTAGCAAGCCAGCTCACAGCAGTTCCAGCCACGACTTCCCGGACTCGGCACGATGCTAATCGAGTCTTATCTTCCGCACGACCCCCGTTGGCCCGGCGGCGGGATAAGATTTGCCGGAACGCCGGCGGCTTCCAGAATAGCCGCCCCATTCGTCGGATCGCGCCACATCACTTCACGACTGACTCGCTGAAGTGCGTCCGCCCGCGCGGACGCATCGGCGATATTATCGGCCCAACCGACAGCGTCCTGTGGATTATTCGGGACCATGGAAAAGGCCAAAGCGGCCGCCGCGGCGTCGTAGGAAGCGCCCTGCGGCAAAGCGTTCACCCAGTTGACCGCCGCACTCATATCTTCGCGCGTCCATTGTCGCATCACCTGCGAAATGGTGCGCGCTTCCGCGTTCGAATCGGTCATTGAAATCACCCAGTTCGCTACGGAAGTCGGATCCTGTGCTGCCCACGCCCGCGCGACTTGAAAAATCGGCGACTGCCAGGGATTACCACCACCCGGATCCTGCATTGCTTGAAGGGCGGCGGATTGCGGATCGGTCGTTGCCATTGGCGATAGATCACGTTGCCGAGCGGTTCGTTGCCTGGAAAATCGCCTAACGACTGCGAAAGCGCGAGGGCGGAAGCCGGATCGAATCGATCAGGCAGAGTTTCCGCGAAGGCACGCTTGCGCAGAACGAATTGCCTCTTGCGGCACCCGGCGCAGACCATCCACTAATCGCAATTTCGATAGAGTCCAAATCAGCCACTTCGTCGGGTCCCATTGCCACGGCTTCACGCCATTACGATAATCATGCTGAAATTCGTGATGATAGTTGTGGTAACCTTCGCCGAGCGTCAGAACCGCCATCAGAAGCGAATCGCGCGCGCTGCATTTGTTCGAATAGGGCTGCCGCCCGAGGGTATGACACGCCGAATTGATGAGGAAGGTAGAGTGTTGCAGTACGACCACTTTCAGCACTCCGCCAATCAAAAAACCGCCGAGCGCGCCGACCCAGCCGTTCCAGGCAAACCCAAGAAGCGTCGGCAATACAAAACTGACCAACACGGCCAAAATATGAACGTACTTATGCTGCCACATCACCAGCGGATCTTTTCTTAGATCGGCCACATTATCGTAAGGCGGCTGCGGCCAGAGCTTGAACAAGAGCCAGCCGATGTGCGCGTGAAAAAAACCTTTGCGGATATTGTACGGATCGTCGTCGTGATCGACATTTTTATGGTGGCGCCGATGATCGCTTGCCCAAAGCAATACAGAATTTTCAAAAGCTGCCGCGCCGAAAATCAGGGTGAAAAGGCGCACAGGCAGCGTGGCCCGAAAAGTCATGTGCGCGAACAGTCGATGATAACCAAGCGTGATGCTGAAGCCGGTTGCGGCCGCCAGCACGGCAAAAACGGCGAAGTGAAACCAATCGAAGCCGAAATACCACAAGTAGAGTGGCACAGCGGTAAGGGTCAGGACAAAGGTGCCGATCAGGAACGAGCTTGTCGTCCAGTTGATCCGGTCCTTCGGGATGCGAAGAATCAAAGGATGGAAAATTTGCCGAGGTTTTGTCAGTTTAATGCCGGTGCGGTCCGCGCCTTGAACCTCATTGAGTAGGCCGTCCGAGAATAACGTCCTTCTTGGTCCAGGTGTGCACCGCGCCGCAGTGCGCACAGGTAAATTTCTGCGCCTTTACTTTAGCCGTCTCCCACTCCTTGTCGTCGATCGTCCGGCCGGTGTCGGTCAGCTTCGATGTCGAGGGACAGCGAACGAGCAAGCTCTTGACATTTGCGCCGTTTTTCGGTTTGGCGCGTCGCGGGCGCTCGAAGAAGAATCGTGTAGCCATATTAAAGTCGATAAACGATCCGCCCTTTGGCGGTATCGTAAGGTGACATCTGCATTTTTACTCGATCTCCGATGGTTAAGCGAATAAAACGTTTGCGCATTTTTCCGGAGATATGGGCGAGAACAAGGTGATCGTTCGCGAGCGCAACGCGAAACATCGTGCCCGGGAGCACGCTCATGATGGTACCCTCAAGTTCAATTGCTTTTTCAGCATTCACGATGTTTGATTTCGCGAACAGCGCGGCGCTCGTTTGAACGCCGGCTGTGCCATCAATTCCGGATCTACCGGCGATTGCCCGCAAAACGGTTTGCGCCGTAAGGACGCGGACGTTCCTCGCGCGGACGCGCTTCGTTTACGGTGAGCGCGCGGCCATTGAGTTCCTGGCCATTGATTGCGCTCATCGCGGTGTTGGCTTGCGCGCCGTCGTTCATGGTGACAAACGCGAAGCCGCGCGATTTGCCCGTCATTTTGTCCATCATCAGATGGACTTCGTTGACGGTGCCGTGTTTTTCGAACAGATCCTGAAGATCGTTCTCGGTGGTCTCAAAAGAGAGATTACCTACGTACAGTTTCATTGTGTTTTGAATTTGGAAAAACTAGGAGCTACAGAGCCGTTCCCGTGAATCGGGTTTCAAACCACCAATGAGCGACGCTCACCTGACGATCTACCGCGCAGTGAAGTTAAACAGAGTATTCCAATAAGCACCCAGTATCGTCCGGGATCCTGCAAAACACAAACGGTCATTTAACCTGCTCAGCAGGAACGAGGGACCGTGTCCGCGCCCGCCAACACCAACCTTCTGCCGATTTCTCCGTTCGGCCGCTAAAACGAATAATGCAACCGAATGAACTGCGGTTTCTCGCCGAGGGTGACCAAAAACAACTCGGTATAATCGCTGTCTGGAATGCCGATCACAGCATCGATTCCGAGTGCCTTCACCAGGTCCGGGATTGTGTCACCGTGGCCGACAACAAGCACGTTACCATTTAACTCACGCAATTTCGCGACAAGTGCAGTTGTATCTTTTGCGGGCAAGACCGTTGGAGTGAGGCCAAGCAACTTCGCGATCGGGGCCGCAGTTTCCTGCGTCCGCTTGAATTCGCTCGTGTAGATCGCGATAATCCCCGAGTCTTTCAGAATCCGCGCAAGTGCATCGGCGCGCGATCGGCCGGCTGGAGATAAATCAGGATCGGTCCCGCCATTCGCGGCTTTCTCGGCGTGCCGCACAATAACGATTACCGGTTCGGCCAAGCCCACCGATACCGACAGAAGCAAGAGCAGAAAAAAAGTGAAACGTCTCATCCCCCACTCTAGCAAAAATGGATCAAGTTTCTTTCCTGCCGTCGCCGTCATTTGCCAAGGAGAATAAAAATACCAGCCAAGATTCCCACCAGATAAAGTAGAAAAATCGCCGGACCTATGTTCAGGCCGAATCCGAGAAGGCCGTCGACGATGAGATAAACCGCCAACAGGACCATGCCGATGTTTTTGGTAATTTTCATGAGGCAGTTAACCAGAGAGGACACGGAGATTGCAGCAAAATCCATTGAGGGACATAGAACTTCGAACGACGAAGAAAGCGTGTTTCAAGACGGAGCAATTCGTCAGAGATCTTGCCCCGCAACGGGCTTTTTAAGTACAAGAATGAAATCGCTGCACTATGAGAGCCTTTCTGAAACAACACCGGCTGGTCGCGTTTTTTGTAATCGCCTTCGCACTTTCCTGGTACCCATGGATTATCGCGCTGGCGCGCGGTCGCACCAGTGGCCCGAATCCGCTTGGTCCTTTCGTCGCAGGAATTATCATGACCGCGGTCGTTTCTGGTCGATCCGGATTGCGCGAATTTTTTGGGCGCTTCATTCGCGGTCGTGTCCGAATCAGATGGTATGCCGTTGCTTTCGGGGTGCCGGTTCTTCTTTGTTTGGTTGCGATTGCGATGACGCTATGCTTCGTGCCGCACTCGCAAATTCCCGTCTTATCGATCGAGAAAATCCGCGAATTGCCGGAACGTTTTCTTTTCATCCTGCTCTTCATCGGACTGGGTGAGGAACCCGGTTGGCGCGGCTTTGCGTTGCCACAATTACAGGCAAAACACTCGCCACTGATTGCGAGCGCGATTCTCGCTCCGATCTGGGCGCTATGGCATCTGCCGCTGATGGGAAATGAATTTCCGTGGCCAATCGTCGCCCCTTTCGTTTTGTCGGTGTTCGGCGCGACGTTCATGCTCACCTGGCTGTTTAATGGAAGCAAAGGAAGCGTGTTGTTGCCGATGCTAACGCACGCAACCGTTAACACTGTTGGCGCGGGCTTGATGTTTCCGCTTTTTTTTGGCGGCACGCTTATACTCCTGTGGTGGATTTACAGTTTTATCTGGCTGTGTGCTGGTCTCGGCGCGCTTTTACTCAGTGCTCAGAAAGCGATCACGCCGGAGAGACATTCGCCTAACGAATCGATCGACTACTGATTGGAAATCGTCGC
>DASPUI010000201.1:0-12714 GCA_035622995.1 Chthoniobacterales bacterium | reverse complement strand
AAACCGATGCATTCCAGCCTGGGTCGAGAGCAGTTGAGGCGGGCGGATCCAGTAAGCCGGAATCCGCAGCTTCTTCGGATCGGCTTCGGTCGGGGTGTCGGCACTCGAATAACGTCGGACTAACTCACCTTTGACGTCTTTGATCTCTATTGTTAGCGGACCGGAGGCATCGGCGGAGAGAAAGTAATCGATCATCGCACCATCCGGTGGATTCGCACCGGCCGGTTCGTCCGGAGGTAAGGGAGTATCGGTGTTGACACTCCAGCGTACCCGTAGTGCCGTTTCCGGCTTGAATAGAAAATTCCCGGGTTGATCCGCAGTTAGCTGGCGAAACGGAGTGATGTTATCGAGAATCCAGAATCCGCGTCCGTGTGTTGCTACCACGAGATCGTCATCCTTGAGAATGAGATCGCGAACAGACGTCGCCGGCAGATTCAACCGCAGCGATTCCCATTTTTCGCCGTCGTTAAACGAGACATAAGCGCCCTTTTCCGTTCCGGCGAAAAGTAGACCGTTCCGCTTCGGGTCTTCGCGAACTGCATTCACCGTTTCACCGGACGGGATGCCGTTGACAATTTCCGTCCAAGTTTTACCGCCATCGTGCGTGCGAAAAATGTGCGGCCGCAGATCATCGATTCGCAACGTGTTCACTGCAGCGTAGGCGGTATTTGAATCGAAGTGTCCGGGATCGATTAACGAAACCTTTTGCCATGCTGACATGTTCGGCGGAGTCACATTTATCCATGTTTTGCCGCCATCAGTCGTTAGGTGAATCAAACCATCGTCTGTTCCACACCAGATCCGATTTATCTCAATCGGTGAAGGCGCGACGGTGTAGATAACGCCGCGTTGTCTCGCCTGGGTTGCCGCATCACTCTGATATTTTCCGATGCTGGCAGGCAGTTCGTATTTCGCCCGCGATAAATCGGGACTGATCTTTTCCCAATGATCGCCGCGGTCCCGCGTCCTCCAGAGCGTATTGCCTGCGAAAAAAAGCATGCGCGGATCAATCGGCGAAAAGACCACGGGTTCGGTACGCAACATGCGAAAATCGGTCGTTGGCAACGGCACCGGTGGAATTTCCTGGCCCTGGCCAGTTCGCCGGTCGAACCGTGTCAATTTGCCGCCGTAAATTGTGTCCGGATCGAGCGGATCGGCCACGACGTAGCCATACTCCTCTGCTGCTACCGGTCGCCAATCGCGAAAAGTAATCGCGCCATCGTTTCCACGACTTGCGATTCCAACCGACCCGCTTTCCTGCTGCCCGCTGTAAAGCCGGTAAGGAAATGCGTTGTCCGCACTCACGTGATAAAGCTGCGCGGTCGACTGATTGTACCAGGAACTCCACGTTGCTCCACCATTGACGGTCACAATCGCTCCCTGGTCCGAACCGAGAAAGACGACATCTGGATTATTCGGATTGATCCAGACATTCTGATAATCGTCACCGCCAGGCGCCCCGCGCCAGCCGTCCCAGGTCTTGCCGCCATCGGTCGATTTCCAGCAGACCACGCTGGCCGAGTAAATGATCTGGGGATTTTTTGGATCGAATCGAACGACCGGCAGGTCGCCACCGCCAATGCCGAGCCCAGGGCGCTGGTCCTCGGTTGTTCCAGCCCAGCTTTCACCGCCGTCATCCGAACGATAGAGTTTGGAAATTGTTTTGGTTCGGACCGCGGCAAACAGCATATTCGGCGAACTCGGGGCCACTGCGATGTTCGCCTGAACAATGTTGCCCGGCAGACCTCTTGTCAGCTGGCGCCACGTCTTCCCGCCATCGGTCGATTTAAAAATACCGCCGTTATCTCCGTTGAAGACGCCGTTCTCCCAGGGTCCTTCGCGCGATTCCCACAATGCAGCATAAACAATTGCCGGATTGCCCGGATCGATCTGCACGTCGCTGGCACCAGTGTTTTCATCGCGATACAGCACTTTTTCGAATGTTTTGCCGCCATCGAGTGATCGAAATAGGCCGCGCTCTTCGTTAGGCCCGTAAGGATGTCCGGCCACCGCTACAAAGATCCGCTCCGCATCTTTCGGATCGACCGCCAGTTGCGCAATCTGCTGGCCGTCCCGCAATCCGAGATGGGTCCAGGTCTTTCCCGCATCGATGGATTTGTAAATGCCATCACCGACCGAAAGGTCCGGCCGATGCAGACCTTCCCCGCTTCCGACGTAGATCACATTCGGATCCGACGGTGCAACCGCAATCGCGCCGACCGATGCAGTCGGTTGATCGTCAAAAATTGGCTGCCAGGTCCGGCCGCAGTCGGTCGTCTTGAAGACGCCGCCGTTCACCGGCGCCATATAATATAGATTCGGCTGCGAAGGTACACCCGCTATCGCGCGGGTCCGGCCGCCCCGAAACGGGCCGATGTTTCGCCAGCGCAAAGCTGAACCGGCAGAATCGACATTTCCGGCGTGGGACACCGCGAGTATTTCAAAAATGATTGGGGCAACGACAAGGGTGATCCGAAAACGGATATTCTGAATGGAGCGCATAAGGCGCGGCCATTCTCAGCTGCTATCGGAAATGGTGCAACAGAAGCAATGTTCGCCACTTCACCTTATTTTCTGCGAAATTACAGGGGATCGCCGCCGATATCGCGAAATGCTTCGGCAGTCACTAAAAAATGGGCAGATCTTGTTCTAGTCAGGCTATTGCCGCGCCAATCGGCGGAACAAAAGAAATCCAAGCACGATGAAGAGGAAGTTGGGGAACCAGACAAGCAACTCAGGGTGGACTTTAGGATTGCCGCGAAGCGTATCGCCGATGATCACGAACAAAAAGTAGGTCACGGCCACGATTAATCCGACAGCAAAGCCGACCGAAGTTTCGCGCCGATGCGCAGTCACGCCCAGCGGTACTCCAATGATGGCGAAGGCAAGACAAGCAAATGGAAATGAGAATCGTTTGTTGATCTCGGTCCGGCTGGCGCTTTGCTCGCGTTTGTTTTCGCTTTTCAACTGGTCGAGCAACTGCGCAATCGATAACGCGGACCGGCTTGGCCGCTTTTTTTCTTTTTCGTAAAGTTCTTCCAGACTGATCGGCAGCGTGCCTTCGGCCATGTTAATGCCATCGCGAATTTTGTGCAGATCGCTTGGATCCTTTTCGTCGCGCTGTTGGTAACGCGCATGGTAGAGATGCATCAGGATGCGCTTATTCTCGAGATCAGCTTCGAGTTGCCCGGTGCGCGCGAACGTGACCTTCATCGGCATGGAATGTTCGTCCAGTTCGAAAACGGTAATGTTCTCGAGCCGGTTTCCTTCCTTTTTGCCAACATAAATTTTTCGCCCGGGAAACTGATCGATCACTTGATCGCTTCCAAAAAGTGCCATCGGGTCGCGCGTCGCCATATCGAAAATTGTGCTTCGCAACTTTTCCTGGGCGGCCGGCGCGACCTGCACGTTCAGCCAAAGACAAATTCCAGTGCAAACAACTGCGAGCACCGCGAGAGAAATAGAAACGCGCGTGACACTGACTCCGTTCGCGCGCAGTGCAATCAATTCGTTATCAGCGGAAAGGCGGCCGAAGACGAGCAGGATCGCGGTCAGCAGTCCCCAGGGAATGGTGAAGATGAGCGAAAACGGCAGAACGTAAGCAATGAAGGCGAGCAAATATTCCATCGGCACGTCGTGATTGACGAGCAGCGGCAGGAGCTTGCGGAAAATATTCCCGACCACCAGCACGAGACTGAGCACCGCAATCGCGAAGAGCACATTCACGATCAGCTCCCGACTGACGAACTTGTCGATCAACTTCATGCTCGATCTCTGTTAATTGCGATTCGACGCGGTGGCAAGCAACCCAAAGTTTGCTAAGGTCATCGCGCAATGGAAAAAAACGGCCTCTACGACGTGGCAATTATCGGCGGTGGCCCGGCGGGCAGCACGGCGGCGACATTGCTCGCGCGCGCGGGCTGGCGCGTGATCGTTTTGGAGCGTGAGAAATTTCCCCGGTTTCATATCGGCGAATCGCTTCTGCCTTTCAGCATGCAAACGTTTGATCGCCTCGGCGTCCGCGAAAAGTGCGACGCGACGTTTCTGCCGAAGTATGGCGGAGAGATCGTGGCTGCGTGCGGAACAAAGGGGATAAAATTCTATTTCAAGGACGGTTTCCGCGTGCAACGCGACCGGGCCTATCAAGTCACGCGGTCGGAGTTCGATAAACTATTGCTCGATCACTCGCGTGAAAACGGCGCAGAGGTCCGCGAAGAAACGGAAGTGAAGCGAATCAAATTTGCAGTCGATCGCGTCTCCATCGAAATCGAACCTTTGAGCGGAGCGCAATCCACCATTGATGCGCGTTACCTGCTCGATTGCAGCGGACGGCAAACAATGATCGGCAGCCAGTTCAAGCTCAAGAAGATGTACGATCACCTCCAGAAATTTTCCGTTTTCGCGCATTATGAAAATGTCGATCGGCTCCCCGGAAAAGACGCCACCCTAATCCGGATGGTGCGTGGACTCGATCGCTGGTTTTGGATGATTCCGCTTACGAACACGCGCACGAGCATTGGCGTGGTAATGGACACAAAGACGTTTCGCGCAGCGAGACTCGCTCCGGAACAGGCGCTCGAAAAATTTATCGCTGAACAACCGTTGATGACCGAGCGAATGGGAAACGCGGTGCGCGTATCGCCGGTCTATTCCGCCGGCGATTATTCCTATCGCAATCAAACGCTTTCCGGTGACCGTTGGTTGATGGCGGGCGATGCCGCGGGATTTATTGATCCCGTTTTCAGCAGCGGAGTGTTTCTGGCAATGATGTCGGCCGAAAAAGCAGCCGATATCCTCGACCAGGTTTTACGCGATGAATCAAAGCGGAACCGCCTGTTCAAAAAATACTCCCGAAATGTCCACCGCATCATGGACATTTACCTGACATTCGTGACCGCCTGGTATCGTGACGCCAAGGAATTCCTCGAGATTTTTTTGAGCCCGGGCGAAACGATGCAGATTGCCGCCGCAGTCATCGCCGTTCTGGCCGGCAATGAAGGACAGAGCCTCGCCATCAAATGGCGGATGCGGCTTTTCTATTTCTTCGTACGATTGCAAAAATTCTATGCAATTTCAGATCGCCTGTCGCTGGTCCCAAGGAAAAGTGGGCAGGCTGCGCCCAAACCGGCGAACGCGGTTTCATGACGCGGACAAGTTCTGCCGCCGGAACGAGCGGCAATTTCAAAAATCTCGCTCAGTCGACGGTCATCGCCCTGAGCATGGTTGGCCTGACTGGCTGCTCGACGATCTCGCAGCATCAGTTTGTCGAACCCACGAGCAATTGGCAGGTCCGCAATGGTCAGTTGCTTTATCGAACAGCCAAGACATCTCTCATCGGAGATCTGCTTGTGCGCTTCTCCAAAAACGGCGATTTCGAGCTGACATTTTCGAAAGGCCCCGGCGTTCCACTTTTGATTTTGCGACAGGACTCACAATATGCCGAAGTGAAAGGAGCGTTCTCCCGCGGCGGCTGGGCCGGGCCGGTTACTCGCGCGCCGCAACCGTTGCAAGGTTGGCTCGGCTTGCGCGACGTTTTTTTGCATGCCAAAAATCAGCGATCGCTGCGTTACGCGGCCAACGGCGAAACCTTCTTGTTTCGGTTTTGACCAACGTCGTTTGAAACGCGACGCTCGCGCTTTCAATGCCGATCAGTGATTTCATTGCGCGAACTGTAACCCGGCGGCGGGCACTGGTTTGGAGTGGCGTGGTAATTTCTACCGCAGCCTGCCTCGCGATTTTGCTCTGGCGAATCCAAATCGATTCCGACGTGATCAACATGCTTCCGTCGAGTTTTCAGTCGGTCCGGGCGTTGAAAGTTTACGACCGTGAGTTCGAGCAAACGCGCGAACTGACGTTTGCTTTGCTTTGCCAACCTACCGACGTGGATCGGCTTGAAGAATTCGCACCGACTTTTGCAGAGCGGTTGCGAAAACAACCGTGGTGCGTCCGCGTTCTGGCCGGGTCGCCTATGGAAACACCGGATGGAATCCGCGATCTGCAAGCGATGGAGGTCCCGTTGGTGTTGAATCTCGAACCGCGGGTGTTTGAACAAACGATTCTACTTTTGCAGCCGGAGAAAATCCGCGAACGACTTCATCGAATGCGCGAGCAAATCGAAGCTGGTTCGCCCCGGGCGGAGTTCGAAATGATGTTGGACCCACTTGGCTTAATCGGTCCTGCTCTTAAACCATTCGCTGAAAACAACGCGATCGAACAAGAGCAGCCGTTAAGATCGCCTGATGGAACGATGCGCGTTTTTCTGGTCGTGACGAACCAGCAATCGATCAGCGCTTTTGCCTGCCAGCGCTTGATGCGCGAGGTCAACACGTTTCGCGCGCATGCAGCCGAAGGCTGGGACGGCGGCCCGCTCCAGCTTTTGATCACCGGGCGCTCGGCTTATGTCTCGGAGATTTCTCTCAGCATGCGCTACGATATCGTCGCGACACTCGCAAGCTCGGTGCTTTTGGTTGGGCTGGTCTTCTTCATCGGTTTTCAGCGTTGGATGCCGCTGCTTGGAATGGGATTCGCATTGCTCCTTTCCTGTCTTGTCGGATTGGCAGCTGGCTCATTAATTTTTGGCCAGCTCAGCATGGTCGCGATTGGCTTTTCTGCCATTCTCGTAGGTCTGGGAGTCGATTTTGCGATTCTCATTTTCGGTCGCTACCAACAAGCACGAATCGACGGGGAGCAACATGGTCGGGCCATCGCAACCGCGGTCTCCCGGCTGGGACGCGCAGTTTTTTATGGCGCCCTCACGACCGCGGTTGGCTTCATGGCGCTTATCCTGAGTGGTTCGATGGGGTTTTCACAACTCGGCGTCTTGATTGCGATCGGAATCTTTTTCGCCGGCTTTTTCATGTGCACAATTCTTTTTTTGTTTATCCGGGAACGACAGCCTCCACCGCGTCACGATTGGGTATTTGAGATGATGAAGAAATACGTTTGCTGGAGTGTGCAACGCCCGGCACCAATGCTGATCGGAGCAGCAGCAGTTTTGCTGATGCTCAGTATCATTGGATTTTCGCCGTTTCCACCGATCCATTTCGAAGCGAGCGTCCGCTCGCTCGAGCCGAAAAACAGCCGCGCGGGTCACGCCTTGCACGAAATCATGCGTAAGATGCCGACCCGTTGGGAGCCCGTGCTGGCAATCGTGCGCGCTCACGATGCGCAGGAACTGCACGACGACTGGCAGAAAATCTCCGCGCATTGGAGCGAGTTGCAGATGGCTGGAAAAATCAAAGGCTTCTCCACCCCCGCCGCGCTCTGTCTTTCCCCGATCTGGATGCAACAAAACCGGCAGCAACTGGAACGAGTCGGTTTTACGGCGGCGCGCCAGACATTGGAAGCGGCGCTCGAGAACGAGGGCTTTGCCCGTGATTCGTGTGCGGCTGGATTCAAATTGCTGGACGATTTGCAATCGATTGCACATTCCAATGCGCCGCTCCCGGACTGGCGTGAGAAGCTTCCGAAATCGTCCAGCTGGTGGTTTCTGGTCGATCGTTATTTTGCAAAAGGTTCGATTCTCACGACCGGCTTTGCCACGCCTAACGAACCGGTCACCACCCACGCGCAAAGGTTGGAACTCGGAAACGAACTGCCGGTATCTGCAGTACCGATGAGCCTTTCCGGCTGGAGTTATACGTTGGCTGATCTCCTGCCTTGGTCGCGTCACCAATTGCTCATCATTAGCGCGCTGATGGCTTTGTTCGATATCTCGTTACTGGCAATTTTGTATCGGGATCTGAGGCTGTGGCTTATTCAGGTTGTCACCCTCGCTTTCGGGATCGGGGCGATGCTCGCCACCATGAAGCTGTTCAACGTTCATCTGAATCTGCTCAACGTTCTTTCCTTTCGCCTTGTTCTCGCCATCGGCGTCGATTACGGCATTTATGTTGTGTTGGTTTGGCAAAAATCGCTCGAACTGGAACATGACGTCGCCGGCGTGATGAAACCGGTGCTGCTCGCCGGCCTCACTGCCGTGAGTGGATTTGGATCGTTAGGCTGGGCGCACAGTCCCTCGCTCAGCAGTCTTGGCATTGCCTGCGCCATCGGAATTTTCTGGACCCTGCTCGCAACCATTTTCTTCACCCTCCCCGCGATGGCGGCAGCCAAACCAAAAGTTTGGAGCGAGCATTGAAGCAATCGCAATCGGTGTAAGATGGACAACCGCATGCGCAGACTTTTCTTCACTGTTCTGTTCTTCGATTTCGCGCTTGGATTCGCGTCTGCCCAGCAACTTTCATCGGAGGAAGTGAAAAGCTTGCTCGCGCGCGTTCGCGATAAGCGGGCCAGCGCGCCCGACGTGCAGGCCGACTTTCAGGAAGAGAGAATGATCCATTTGATGAACAGGCCCATCCCCAGCGCCGGGCACGTCTGGTTTGAAGTGCCGAACAGATTTCGCCGCGAAGTAAATGGAAATTCGCCGAGCGTCACCGTCAGCGACGGACAGCAACTCTGGATTTATTACCCGAATTTCAAATCTGCGGAACATTATTCGTTAGGCAGACACTCGCCGGTTGACGCTGCGCTGGCTGCGGTCAACACCGCGCTCAATCTGGAAAATGTCGAGAACAGTTTTCAGATTGCTGGCACGAAAACCGGCAACGGTTACGACCTGCAACTTTTGCCGCGAACGCCCTCAATGAAACGAATTTTCCAAAAATTCGAGATTCACATGAACGACGACTTGCTGGTCGCTCGCACCGAAATGCTCCAACCGAACGGGGATCGTGTCGTGACGACGTATTCAAATCAAAGTCGTTCGGCAATTCCAGCCTCGACGTTTGAATTTAAGCCGCCACCGGGAACGGAGATTAGCACACCGCTTGGACGCTAGATTGTTAACGGCGTTTTCGCTGGACGTGGCCGCGGCAGGGTTGATAAATACGACTGATCTGCCCCCAGATGCCAAGAGGACTCTTTTATTTCGCGTTACTTCTTCTGCTCGTAGTCCAGTTTGGCATTGCCAGCGACCCCGAGACCGTCCCGATCGTCTCGCACATTCCGCGACAACATGTCGAATCGAGCGCCCTCCGTTCGATCGGTTATAGCAGGCGGCGCCACATTCTTGAAATCGAATTCGTTAACGGCGCGATCTATCGTTATTACGACATCACATTGTCCGTCTACCGAGATTTGATGGCTGCCGAATCCAAGGCGCGCTACTACGATTTTAACATCAGACACAAATATCTTTCCGCACGCGTGAAACCACGCGCAAAAGATGAGGCGCAGAATTGAGCCGAAAATGGCGCGCCCGACTGGCAAGATTAAGGCAACGTTTCATTCTCACGGTGGACGAAAAGCGCGTCATTCTTTTCGTGTTAGTTGCATTTTCTCTCGGACTCATCGTTAAACATTATCGTGAAATCCACCCGCAACCGACTGTGAACGCCGACCAAGACCATCCGCCGAGTCGTAATGCCTCTCCGGACTCGCAGAAAAGACACAAGTCGTCCTTCAAAAAAACGGGAGGAAAAACGGCGAGCCCGCGAGCTTCGATCATTCCAGAGCGGTCGCCAGGCGACCACGAGGATCAGGAATAAGTGCCGCGATAAAATCCCAGCGTCAATCCGACAGCTCCTCCGTCGTCGAATTGGAAGATACCGGTCGAGTCGGCGGTAGCGCTGCCGAAGTTGGCGAAGGTGGTCATTAAATCGGACGCAAACTGAATTGGGACTGTAAGCGAGGGAGCGGTTTGGCCAACGATCAGCGCGTGCCCATTGGCAAGCCGCGTAATTGACGTGATTTGCACCAGCGCCGGATCGAAGACGTAACTTTGCGCGACATCTATTAGATCGAAAAAAGAGCCACCGATGCCGCCAACTGACGGCACTGTGTTCGCCGGCTGCGGCAGAGTCATCGTGCTGGCGGTTACCTCATGTAATCGATTATCGATCGCACCCGGTTCGCTCACCTGAGACAACGGAACGTAGACTGTGATAGTGCCGTTAGGGCCGAGAGTTGACAGGCAATTGGCAGCCGGAAGCTGGGTGTTGCCGGGGTAAGTCAGGCCGCCGCCTCCGCCAATCAATTCAACAGCGTTCTCGCCCACGAAGCATTGCAGGGCTGCGCCGTTGTTCGATTCGGCATAGACATGAAAGTTCTTTCCACCATTCGGGTCGGTGTTTGAAGGCACGAACCCCTGGGTCGACCAAACGAGGTCCGTGTCGGGGTCTTGAGCCAGTGTCGGCGTGAGACTGAGATCATTCAGTTGCACCCCTTTTGGGAAAGTCGAGCGGTCGCGTTCAAGCCAGTCCAGACGAAATGCTTAAGGTAGATATTTTTTCGGAATAAGGGCCGTGTCGCCTTCCTGCTGCCAGTAAATACTGACGACCCACCAACGCTCGCCATCGTGAAACAGTTGAATGCTGTTGATTCCGCGCATGAACGGTTCGGGATCGTCTAAACTGTGTTTCGATTCATAGGTGCTCCAGACATGGGCGATTTGTCCGAATTGGTCTGTCCTACGGGCAATTTCTATTTCGTAGAAGCCGTTCTTTTCAAAAAATGGCTCCACGCGAGCAATGAATCCTTCGACATCTAACATCTGGGGCGCAATCGGGTCGGCGTTCGGCTGGCCGGTCGGTATCAGGCGGGCGCCGGGATAATACAAAGAGCGTTCCCGGTCCCACTCGCGCTTTTTTCCCGCGGGCCCGGAAATGCCGTCGTAAAGAGCATTGATGATCGCATCGATTGATTCGACATCTTCAGGATTCGCTCGACTCATAAATTGTCCTTTCGGCATCAAGGTTTAGTAAGATAAGGTCGCAGCAAGCGAGCATTCGATTCGAATGTTGTAAACAAATTTAGAAAGGCCAACCGCCGGGATTTAATGAATGCGCATGTCCCGCACAAAAATCCTAATTCGCGTCGACTGCGGGCCGAGCGCGAGCGGCGACGACTTTGTCACAAATACCTGCCACTTTGCCCTCCTTGCTGGATGTGGGGAGTCACGAATGGACTCGGGTGATCGCGAACTCGCGCAATGAACCGGGAAGAGATGGCGGCTCGCTCAAAACCGGGCCAGAGATCTGGGCGCTGGTTTCGACGCTTTCTTCACAATTTCCAGAACCTTGTGCGCGGCGTTGTGGCCGGGAATGCCGCTGACCGCGCCGCCGCGCTGTGCGCTCGACCCACAGATGAAGACATTCTCCCACTCAGTTTCGACTCCCCATTTTCCGGCCTGCTCGTTTGCAGTTGCGAACGGCCAGGTCGGCGCGTCGTGAAAAATGTTTCCCTGATACATTCCTAGCGAAGCCTCGATATCCACCGGGCTTTTGCTCTCGATGCAAAGACTCCCATCCCTCGCAACGGCAAGACAATCTTCCATCGGCTCATCGAGCCATTGATTCAGGCTCTCGAGAAATTTTTTCTCCGCCCGTTCGCGCATCGTCTCATTCTCTTTAGCGAAAAGCGAATAGGGCGTATCGAGTCCGAACAAAGTCATGGTATGAAATCCCTTCGCTCGAAGTTCAGGCGCCAGAATGCTGTCATCGGTCAAGGTGTGACAATAGACTTCGCAAGGAGTTTTTTCCGGCAGACGGCCTTTCGCCGCCTGTTCATAGCTGAGATTCATCTGCCCGTAGCCTTCGTCGCTGTGAAATGTGCCGCACCACGCGTCCGGTGTTAAGTAATTTTGCGTTTTTAATCTCGGCAAACGTCGAAGGAGCATGTTGATCTTGAATACGCTGCCCTCGTCCGTCGCGTCCGGGCGGTATTTTATTCCGGAATATTTCGCGAGCAGATTACGGCCGAAGTTCGCCAGCAAAAATCTTGCGCCGACTGACTGCTGTTTGCCATCAAACTCGAATGAAATACTTTTCGTTTTTCCAGAAAAATCGAGGTCGCCAAGTTCGACGTTCGTTAGGCATTCAGCCCCGCTCTCTTTCGCAACTCGCTCCAATTCGCGCGCCACTTCCCCCATCCCACCCACCGGCACTTTCCATTCACCAGTCTTATTGCCAATCAAGTGATAAAGAAAGCAGCGGTTCTGCACCAGCGACGCATCATGTGGATGTGTAAAAATGCCGATTTTCGCGTCAGTCAGGACCAGACCGCGGAGTAAATCATTCTGCAAATAACGTTCGATCGCAATTCCAAGCGGTTCTTCGGCCAAACTGCGCCACGCTTCCCGCGACACATCGTCATTTTCGAATCGGCGTCGGAATTGCTCTTTTGCAATCAGCGGCTCGAGCATGCTGTCCCACGAATGCTCGGCAAATACTCGCGCCAGATGATAGAATTTTTTCATCTGCTCGTATTCGAACTCGCTCCCGGTAAGATCGATCATCGACCGCCGGGTCAACTGATTATCGGCATTGCTAATCAGCAACCCGTCGTACTTCCCGCTCTTAATATACGGGGTAAACGATCCGGTCGCTCTTCTTCGCAGCTCGAGCTTCAGATCAAGATCGCGAATAATTTTTTCCGGGAACAGGCTTACCAGATACGAATAACGAGAAAGACGCGCGTCATAATCGGGAAAGACCTTTTGCGACGTTGTGGCGCCGCCGATGTAATCGTTCTTCTCCAACAACAACACACTTAAACCAGCGCCGCCAAGATAACTCGCGGCGACGAGACCATTGTGACCCGCACCGAGAATCACTACGTCATAGGAACCTCTGATCGTGTTTTTACCCAAGGTTGCAGACATATCCGTTTCGCTCAAAACACAAGATCAAATCTCCTATGGCTCAATCACGCGACTTG
>DASPUI010000200.1:0-12854 GCA_035622995.1 Chthoniobacterales bacterium | reverse complement strand
CCGAAACCGTAGAAGTGTTCGTTAGCATTTGACGACGCGGTGACGTCGGTTTCAGTCGGAACGAATCCATTCCAGTTTATGACCTCGTAGTGCATCACGCCGTCGCTGCTAAAGGTGAGCTGCGCGGTGATGGTCGATCCGGCGAACGCCTGCACGATTTGGAGGCCGTTAGCGAGAGTGGTGACCGACTGAACCGGGCCGAGGTCGTACGAGGCCCCGTTAACAACTATTGCCGGCGGGGCGAACGTGATCAGATTGCCAAAAGGATTCCCATTTAAATCCGGTTCGGCGATTGCGATATGTCCGGTTGCGTCATAAATGCGCGCTTGAAAATTACCTGACGAAGAATTGAACGATTCGAATGCGGCGTCACCTGGAGGAACAAGCGGGAAACCGAAAGTCTGGTCGGCGCCGTAGATCGTGCCGTTACTGTTCTGTGCGACCGCACGATAATGATAAGTTGTGTCCGGCGTCAGGCCAGTAACGTTTGCGCTCGTTGGCACCGCGCCTGTGCCGTTTCCGGCCGATCCCGAATCGGTGATCGAAACAGTGTCAAAAATCGCGTTCTGGTTGCTGCCAGTGTTGAAATTGCCAAAACCAAGGTATGCCGGTGTGGCGCTGGTCGCCTTGAGCGGACCGGAAGCAAACGTGTAAGTGCTGCTCGTGCGCAGTTTCGCCCCGAGGGTGTACGTTCCGGACAGGCCGTCGTAAGTCAGAGTAAAGTCGAGGATTTGGCCGCGCAGATCGGTGCCGAGATTGATTGTCTGTCCGTTAGGGATGACGCCGGTGCCCCCGTTGATCGCGATCGTGTTATTGCCATCAGCCGGATGGATTCCGACCGAAATTAATTCGTTGTCGCCAAAATGGGTACCCGGCGCCGTTTTCAAATTGAATCCACTAAAGGAGACGCCGTTACTGACATCTGGACGGAACGAAATCGTCAACGTTCCCGCTTGTTGCGCGTTGAGGATTTGGCGATCCATGCCTTGGCCGCCGCTCCCGGCGTAGACGCCAAACGAATTATTGCCATCAATCTGGCGACCGGCATCGGAGCTGTTGTTTACCAGGAAGATTCCGCCTCCAGTTCCTTCGAGGTAGGTCGCGGGGCCGAAACCTGTGCCGCCGTTACTGCCGTAAGTCCAGCTTGAGTACGATTCCGCGTTATCGCTGCTGGTCGAGATCGTATTGCTGCCGTAAGAAGTCGTTAGGCCGTACTCGAACCATGTGGTGGTGGCACTACCGCTGGGATTGACACTGCCGCCGAGCGTGGCGTTACCGGCGGAGACATTGTAAGCGCTCGTACTAGTCACGCCGGGCGCATCCGCATTTGGGATTGCTCCATTGGTAAAGAGATCGCTTAAATCAGGTTTGCTCGAGGCGCCACCGAGCAGCGGCGTCATCCCGAAGATTTTCTGAAGCGTCCTGAGGGTGGCGCTGTGGGTGTATCGAATGGCGTTGCTATAACCGCCGCCCTTGGCAAACGGCGAGAGTACGATGCACGGAATCGGGCCGTCGCTGTTGTTGAATCCCTCATCCCAAATAATGATCACGAGACCATTGTTTTGGTAGGGGGATGAGTTCAGGATCATCGGTAGATTTTGCGACAACCAGGTGTCGCCCTGCTGGACCATGTTATTCGTCGGCGCACAGGAATTGTGCATGTCATCGCAAAGGTTTGGCGTGATGAAGTTGTAATGGGCGAGATTGTTGTTCGCGATGTCGTTAGCCAGCTCGGTGAAAGGACGCACCGCGCTGGTGCAATAGGAATTCACGACGTCGTCGAAGAAAACGAACGGATCATGCCGGACGGCGTAATTGCCGCTGTCGGCGGTTGGACAAGTTGACCCATCGATATCTTCTTCGTAGGCCTTCCAGGAGATACCGGCATTGTGCAGCTGCGTGACGAAATGTGCGGTGGTGCTCTGGTGATTGAATGCAGGCGGATTGTCGTTCAGAATGCCGAAATTCGTGCCTGCTTCGAGCCAGAGATAATTCGGTTCGCTGGGATGATTTCCAGGCGGCGTGTAGTATTGCGAGGCATAGCTGGCGATCGGCAGCAGCGTGCTGTTGATATACGGCGCGCTCGCATTGCCAACAATGTTCGTCCCACTTTCGTTCTCCATCAAAATGATGAACACGGTGCTGTTCGCGTTCAAGCCGGCGAAAGCCACGCCGCTGCCTGCGAACAAGAGCAACAATAATATGAAAAGTTGACGAAAATTTTTCACGCGCGGAAAAGCCGGTAATTATTGCACAACTGCTCGATAAAAGTGAACCGGATCGTGAGCTGCGCCGGAATCTGTTTGCATCAAGCTCGGACCATTCCCGATGAGGTTTGACCCGACATTTTGCCAGTCCGCGCCAGAGTCGGGCGAATCAGCCCGCTGCAGCTGATAGCTTTTCCCGGAAACCGAACTCCATGTTATCTGCACATCGTTTCCAACTATGGCAATATTGATAATCGCAAATCTCGAACTTGGATCGAGCGGATTCGTCCCAGCGAGATATTCCTGCAAATTCGTTAGGCCATCACCGTCCGGATCATCGCTGCCGCGGGAACCGTCGCCATCTTCGCCAACTGCGTGGTCGAAATAGGCCAGCCGCCACCAATCGGGAATTCCGTCCGTGTCGCTAAACACGTTCCCAACCTTCTCAACCGCGATTCCCGAGATGCGCGAATTCCCAACCAGTGGCGTGAACTGAATATCGAGTTGCGAATCAGCCACGGTGATGTTGGTCAACGTTTGCGACCAGGCGATGTTTGCGCCGCCGGCCGCCGCGTAGATGTCGAAATTAGAAAGCACGTTCTGGCCCTCAATTGACACGTTGAAAACGCGTTGATTGGGCCCGGTCGCGGTCGTTTCGGCTTCAAGCAACGTCACGTTGTAGATTCCTTCCGGACAATCGAATAAATAATGGACCGTCGTGTCCGATGTGCTCGACCGCTCGTTTTGGTAAAGCGGCTGTTCTGCCGGGCACGCGCCGGCGATCGAATTTCCGACGAATGCAGGACTGCCGGCGGTAAAACCGAACGACCCTAACGAATAACTCTGGTCCGGCAGCCACGTGTTTGCACTGCAATCGATTACGCTGCTGGAATTCCCGCAGCTGATTCGCTGAACATAATCGCCCGGGACATTCGAAAATCGCACATTGATTGTATTGACGTCGGAAATATTCCCGGAGGTGTCAATCGCGCGCTCATTAATTATGTGCGAACCGTTAAGAAAGTTTGCGCTGTTGAAATTAAAACTCCAGGATGTCGTTCCGGTCGCCGGCGTCCAGTCACTGCCATCGATTTGGACTTCGACGCTCTGCACCGCAATATTGTCCGACGCATTCCCGGAGATCGTGGCCTGACCTTGGAGCGTGCTTCCATCGTTAGGCGAATTGATCGCCGATGTTGGCGGAATGGTATCGGCAAAACTTGAAGCCGCAGTTGTAAATCGTGCTTCGAACCCGGCATAAAACGTTTTGCCGGAGGTCGCGCTTTTCGCAGTTGGCGCAATATCGATCGTGATCAGTGTCAAACCAGGCCAGCCCGGATCGTTTGGCGTATAGGTTAGAACTTTGCTGTCGGACGACCAGGCGAAGGTCCCGCTCGTGGCAGGAGTTGTGCGGAACGCGGCCTGCACACTGGCCGCGTCCATGGCGTCGCTGAATGTGATAACGACCGGAACGGACGTGTTGACGTTGCCGGCATCGTGCGCAGGCGTGATCGCGGTTATGACCGGATCGAGCGATTGCAACATCGATTGCGCAATGAAGATTTTCGCGGTCGTTCCTGGAACGCCGACTGACGGAATCTGCGGTCCGGCGATTGTTGTGATCGACTCACTCGGGTTTAAAAGATTAATCAGCGTGGTCCCCGCAGGATAGATGGTGGACCTCGCCGGCAAAGTCTGGGCTGAACCGGCCGTGTTGAAGACCACAAAAACCTCCTGCGAACCAAGCCGCCGGGCGTACGCGAACAAGCCTGGACCGTTCGGATTGTTCCACTGATTTACGTGCGTGCCTAACGACATCGCCGGGTACAGCCGTCGGAAATTGTTCAGTTTGGCAACGTATTGGAAAATCGGATGAGTCATGTTGAAATTGTCGCCGACGGACGCCGCGTCCGGCTCCCAACCACCGGCGAACATGTCTTCCCGGTTGTTCGGGTCGCTACCGCCGTTGAATCCCTGTTCCGTGCCGTAATAAAGACATGGGATGCCGCGGGCGGTATACAGAAATGCCAGAGCGACATTCAATCGCGCCACATTGTTGTTCGCGTTGCTGGAATTCAAAAAGCGTGGGTGATCGTGATTATCGAGAAATGTCACCAGGCGCATCTGGGCCGGCGTATCGTAATAGGTTGGAATTGCGTTGTAATGACTTTCAATCTGCTGGGTATTGGAATTGGCCTGCGCAAATACGCCGTTGACCATGAAGTAGAGGGGATAATCGACCAGGGAATCCTGCTCGTAGTCGCCGCCATCCTTGATTCCGGTGTAAGCCCCGCAGTCCGCGTCTGCGCCGTCCTCCACTTCGCCAAACATGAAGAAGTTCGGTTTGCCTAACGAGACCGCTTCCGCGTGAAGCTGCGGACACCAATATTGCCAACAGCCATGGTCGACATGCTTGGTGGTATCGATCCGGAAAGCGTCAAAGCCGGCGTTATCGATCCAATATTTGTAAATCGCGGCGAAACTCGTCCGAACGTAGCTTGTTTCCGTCTTCAAATCGTCGAGGCCGCGCAGTTCGCCGTCCACCACCTGGGTAGCGTCGTTAAAGTTTTGGACGTAACCGTTGTTGTGAAAGAGCGACTCGATCGTTGGGTTGGTTGCGTTCAGGTCAAACGGCGGCGGGTATTGCTGCGAACCTCGAAACGACATGTGATAGCCGGCGGGCGGGTAGAGGAAATTTGGATACCCGGAGTCGGTGCTGTAAATCAGGTCGCCGCCGTGATTGAGCACGATGTCGTCAATGACCTGTATTCCGCGTGCGTGTGCCGCGTTCACCAGATTTTGCAAATCGGTTAGTGTGCCCCAGTGCGGATCAACATTGTAAAAATCCCATCCCGAATAACCGTGATATTGGCCCGCGGTGTTCTTCACCACCGGCGAAATCCAAATCGCGGTCGCGCCTAACGACTTGATGTAATCGAGTTTTTGCTGGATGCCCTTGAAGTCGCCGCCGTGGACTGAGCTACCGGCCGCAGGGTCGTAGGTTCCGTCGGCATTGTTGTTCGACGGGTCGCCATCGAAGAATCGATCGGTAATAATTTGGTAGATGTTTTGGCTCTGCCAGTAAGCAAAATCCTGCACCACGAAGGTGAAGGGCGCGGCTTGAGCGATGGATTCGATTTCAGTGCCGTTCGATTGGGTGTCGGTTCCGTAGACAAATGTTGGCAAATGATCGCTATACGGAATCTTGAGGTAATACTGAATTGTGTCGCCCGCCGCGAACGTCGCTCCCGGAATCGTCGCGTTGTAATATTTGTTGTTGCCGGTCGCGCTGTTGAAACTCATTGCAACGCTTTGCCAGGTCGCATCAGTGCTCTTTTTGTAAAAGACGGTGCTGCCGGTCGTGAGTTGATTGCCCTGACCGCCACCGCCTTGATATTGATTGCCGCTCCAAATCGTCACGTCGTTCCCGGCGTTCACAGTGAACGGCGAGCGCATGCTCGTGACTCCGGCCGGTTCAGCGTTAATCGGTATGTGCCAGACGTTTCCAACGGTCGGTGAAAATGTTGAGTCCGTCGTCAGGATCACTTCATCAATCTTGAGTCCGTCCTCGCGCATCCAGAGACTCACGGTGTGATTACCAGTTGTCGCGACCGGAATGGTTGGCGCATTAGACGAGCCCTGCGGCGCATTGCTCCATTGCCAGACGTTGTATTGATTTAGCGTACAGGCGACGCTGTTCGCGCCGTCGATTCCGACCCACATTGAATCGTCACTGCTGGTCGGCGCATAACCGCGCATCCAGATGTAATGCGTGCCGGTACTGGTGAAATTGACCGTAAATTGCAGCTCCGGGCTGTTGTTATCTGCGTTACCGCCCGGTGGACCAACATTTGGCGTGGCCTCCATGTAGCCGCTGCCGCTGTAGCCAGTGGTCGCGTTTCCGAGCGTCCAGCTATGCGCGATGCTGCCGACGGGAGTCCGCGGCGAATTGTTCGCCACGAAATTTTCTGCCTCGAACGCCGCGACGCCGCCCGCTTCTGTTACCTGGGCACAAACCGGCCGTAGCAAGAAAACTACCGCCGCGAGAAGAATGACCGTCGTGCGCAGCCCCATTTGCGAATATGGGGCGAAACAATAGGCAGACTTGCGGCTAAAAAGCGATATAAATCCAGTGATTCCAAACGATTTGCTAAATGCGAGACCACGTCTCACTTGTATCCGATGGCCGGGGAAAAAATCGATAATCAGCGAATGGAAAAAATCGTCAGCTTGTGCAAGCGGCGCGGCTTTATTTTCCAATCGAGCGAGATCTATGGCGGTCTGAACGGGCTTTGGGACTACGGCCCGTTAGGCGTCGAACTGAAGCGCAATCTGAAAAATTACTGGTGGCGCGTCATGGTGCACGAACGCGACGATGTCGTTGGTCTTGATGGTTCAATCCTAATGAACCGCGCTGTTTGGAAAGCGAGCGGCCATGAAGACACGTTCACGGACCCGATGGTCGATTGTCGATCGTGCAAGGCGCGTTTGCGCGCTGATCAAATTCTTAACAAGAAGGGAGAACAGCAATGTCCGGTCTGCGGAGGCAAGGATTTAACCGAGCCACGATCGTTTAATTTGATGTTCAAGACCTACGTCGGCGCGACCGAAGACGAATCGAGCGTGACCTATCTGCGACCTGAAACGGCGCAGGCGATCTTTGTTCAGTTCAAAAATGTCCTTGAAACTTCACGCAAGAAATTGCCATTCGGCGTCGCCCAGATCGGCAAAGCGTTTCGCAACGAAATCAATCCGCGCAATTTCACTTTTCGTTCGCGCGAATTCGAGCAGATGGAACTCGAATATTTTTGCCGGCCAGAAGAGGGGATGAGGCTGCTCGAATATTGGAAGGAAGAGCGCTTAAAATTTTACGAGAACATTGGGATCGCGCGAGCAAAGCTGCATGTGCTCAATGTTTCGGACGCCGATCGGGCGTTTTATTCCAAAGGAACTTACGACATCGAATACGATTTTCCGTTCGGGCGGCAGGAATTGGAAGGCGTGGCTTACCGAACTGACTACGATTTGTCGCAGCATCAAAAAGCGAGCGGCAAATCACTCGAATATTTCGACGATGAAACCAAACAGAAATTTGTTCCGCACGTGGTCGAGCCGAGCGCGGGCGTCGATCGAACGGTGCTCGCGTTGATTTGCGAAGCGTATACCGAAGACGAAGCGCCCGATGAGAAAGGCAAAATGGAAACGCGCACCGTGCTTCGTTTTCATCCGCGAATGGCGCCGATCAAATGCGCGGTGTTTCCACTTTTGAAAAACAAAGAACCGCTGGTCGCAAAAGCAAAAGAGATCATCTCGCTTTTGCGGCCCCATATGTTTGTTTTTTATGACGAAAGCGGTGCAATTGGTCGTCGCTACCGGCGGCAGGATGAAATTGGCACGCCATTCGGCGTGACGGTTGATTTCGAGACGCTTGGCGAAAAAGATGCGGTCCTGCGCGATACCGTGACGCTGCGTGAGCGCGATTCAATGAAGCAGGAACGGGTAAAAATTTCGGAGTTAACACAACTGCTGACCGCGCGAATTGCGTAGCCGAACCGGTGGAAAAAAGTGAAGAGACTTGCTCGAGAACGTGTCGAAAAATGGATCTGGCCGATTTTCGAAAATATTGCCTGACGAAGTCGGGCGCCGCCGAAGACACGCCGTTCGGCGAGGACGTGCTCGTATTTAAGGTTGGTGGCAAAATGTTTGCGCTCGCGTCGCTCTATGAAGTTCCAGCGAGAGTGAATCTAAAATGCGATCCCGATCTCGCACTCGAATTGCGTGATCGCTATGAGCAGGTCCGCCCGGGTTATCACATGAACAAAAAGCACTGGAACACCGTTGAGATTGACAACGGGATTCCCGATGGCGAACTGCGCGAAATGATCGATCACTCTTACGACTTGGTTTTCAAACGCTTGCCCAAATCTATGACAATTCGCGCAACTCGACGGCGCCGATCTCCAACTGTAAAGCGTCGCGGGCGACGTTGAGGAAATTGTCGGCCGCGTCCGTCAGCGCC
The DNA here is from genome assembly GCA_035622995.1 of Chthoniobacterales bacterium. GTDB lineage: Bacteria > Verrucomicrobiota > Verrucomicrobiia > Chthoniobacterales > UBA10450 > DASPUI01. Next base: position 4,628 of record DASPUI010000200.1, on the reverse strand, counting down.
ACGCGCAATTCGCCCGGGCGGTTGCCCGGCGCGCGAAGCGATTGTCGATCGAGCAAGTTGCGCACGGCCGTGGCGCAGTTTCGCGCGGAATCGACCAGCTGCACATTCTTGCCTAACGAGCGGGCGATGGCGGGCGAGAGCAAGGGATAATGAGTGCAACCAAGAACCAGGGTGTCGATCCCGCCCGCAATCATGGGATCGAGATAACGGGCGATTGCTTGATCGGTAAGGTTGTCATCGAGTAATCCTTCTTCAATGAGCGGCACAAGTAGCGGGCACGCCTGACTGCTGACGCGAACGTGAACATTGAGAGCGCGCAGCGCGTTCTCGTAGGCGCCGCTCCGGATTGTTGCGCGGGTTCCGATTACTCCGACATGACGATTTCGGGTGATGGCAATGGCCGCTTGCGCCCCTGGTTCGATCACGCCAATGACCGGAATCATCACGTTTGCCCGCAATTTGGGAATGGCGACGGACGAGACCGTATTGCAGGCGACCACGATGACTTTTGCCTTCTCGCGCAGAAGCATCCCGGCAAGCTCGAGGCTGTAACGTTCGACCGTTTCCGCGCTCTTGTTGCCGTAAGGCACGCGCGCGGTGTCGCCCAGGTAAAAAATGTCCTCCTTGGGCAACAGCTCGCGCAGCGCTTTTACCACTGTCAGGCCGCCGATGCCCGAATCGAAAACTCCGATTGGTTGCAAATCGTTCATGCCAGCCGCAAGACTGCCGGTTCGCTTTTCATTTTGCAAACACGCTCCGGCTTCGGATGATTGAACGGCAATGGCTGAGCTTTCAAAAACATACGATCCGAAATCGGTTGAACCGAAATGGTATCAGCGCTGGATCGAGCGCCGCGATTTCGAGGCAGATCCGAAATCGTCGAAGCCGCCATTCTCGATCGTGATGCCACCGCCCAATATCACCGGTGTGCTGACGCTCGGTCATGTGCTGAACAACACGATCCAGGATATCCTCGCCCGCCGCGCGCGAGCGCAGGGTTTTGAAGTTCTGTGGCTGCCAGGAATGGATCACGCTGGAATCGGCACCCAGACTGCGGTTGAAAAATGGCTGCGCAAAAACGAAGGCGTGTCACGCCACGATCTCGGTCGCGAGAAGTTTCTAAATCGCGTGCTGGAATGGCAGGACAAACACGGCGGGATCATCATTCAGCAGCTAAAGCGCCTCGGCTGTTCGTGCGACTGGTCGCGCCAACGCTACACGATGGACGAAAGTTACGCGCGCGCCGTGACAGAAGTTTTCGTCGATCTTTATAAAAAAGGGCTGATCTATCGCGGCCGGCGGATGATCAACTGGGACCCGGCGGCCCAGACTGCTTTATCCGATGAAGAAGTGATCAACAAGCCGCAGCGCGGAAATCTCTACTACGTCCGCTACGAAATTGTCGAGGCGCCCGGAAAATTTCTTGAAGTCGCAACTACGCGGCCGGAAACAATCATGGCGGATACCGGGGTGGCCGTTCACCCTGACGACAAGCGTTATCGCGATCTCGTTGGCAAACACGTCTGGCGACCTCTCGCGCGTGAAGAAATTCCGATTGTGGCCGATGATGTGATCGATCCAGAATTTGGTACCGGAGTACTGAAAGTCACCCCGGCGCACGACAAAGTCGATTTCGAGGTCGGTCAACGGCACCGGTTGCCGGTTGTTGATGTTTTGACGCAGGAGGGAAAAATAAATTGTCACGTGGTGCCGGAGTTACACGGTCTTGATCGCTTCGAAGCGCGCAAGAAAGCGGCCGAGCTGTTGCAAGATCGGCAACTCCTTTCAAAAACCGAGCCGTACGAAAACAACGTCGGCTTCAGCGATCGTAGCGACGTCCCGATCGAGCCGCGACTGAGCGAACAATGGTTTTTGCGCTATCCAAAAACGAAGGAAGCGCTTGCGGCTGTTCAGGAACATTTTATTCGGTTTTTCCCCGCGCATTGGGAGAAGGTTTACGCGCGATGGCTCGAAAATATTCAGGACTGGTGCATCAGCCGCCAGGTTTGGTGGGGACACCGGATTCCAGCATGGTACAGACATCGAAATCCCGACATCTCGAAGGGAGGCAAGCATCCGGCAAATCTTGATGACGCTTATTCTGTTGAAGTGCGGGTTCAAATCCGCTCGCCGGGCGAAGGTTGGACACAAGACCCAGACACGCTCGACACGTGGTTTTCATCGTGGCTATGGGCGTACGAAACGATGGACGCTGAGACGCGCGCAAAATTTTATCCGACAAGCGTTCTCGTGACCGGGCCGGACATTATTTTTTTCTGGGTTGCGCGAATGATCATTGCCGGACTGGAGTTCAGGCCGGGGCAAACGGAGCGGGTCGAGGACAACATTCCGTTTCACGACGTCTTCTTCACCGGCATTATTCGCGATCATCGCGGCCGGAAAATGTCGAAGTCGTTAGGCAATTCGCCCGATCCGCTCGAGTTGATCGATAAATATGGCGCCGACGGCTTGCGGTTCGGTCTAATGCGGATCGCTCCGAGCGGACAAGATATTCGTTTCGACGAGAAACAAATCGAAGAAGGCCGCAATTTTGCGACCAAACTCTGGAACGCCGCGCGTTTCCGGCAAATGCATGGGCCCAGCGATGCGGGCCAGAAAATCAATCCGGAAAAGCTGTCCATCTTTGCGGTCGAAGTTCTGGCGAGACTGAACGAAACAATCGACGCGGTTGAAGCAGCTTATCGCGAATATCAATTCAATATCGTCGCACAGCAGTTGTACGATTTTGTCTGGAGCGACTTTTGTGACTGGTATGTCGAAGCCGCTAAAACCGATATTTTTGCGACGAGCGCAACGAAAAAGAAATCGGCGCTCGCGGTAATGGATTTCGTTTTTTCAGCTGTCCTGCGTTTGCTGCATCCGTTCATGCCGCATCTGACCGAGGAACTTTGGTCGATGTTCGGTTTCGGCAGAGATTCGATTCAATTCGAACCAGCGCCCAAAAAGGCCGATGTCGATCCCGGGGACAAGCGGCGCATTACGCTGGGCGCGATTTATCAGATGGTACAGGCCGGTAGAAATTTGCGGGCCGAAGCTCGTATCGCATCGAATCAAAAGGCAAAATTCGCCGTACGATCAAGCACCGTGGAGCTAACGAGTGAGAAGGAAACAATCGCGCGTCTGCTGAACGCTTCAGAATTCGTGGTCGATCCTCGATTTGAGACCGGAGCTGGAATGCCGATCGCAACAGTCGCGGCGGGGGAAATCACTCTGATTACAGAAGTTGATCGCGCGACCGAACGCGACCGGCTCGACAAGGAAATCGCGAAAATCGAGAAAGAAGTGCGGACGGTTAAAGAGAAGTTGTCGAACAAAAACTTTGTCGATCGCGCGCCCACTGCGATTGTAGAAGAACACCAGCAACGCCAGAAAGACTTTGCCGAACAGTTGGGCAAGCTGAAAAAGGCACGCGAGAATCTTGGGTAACTCGATGAGTTCTTGGAAGAAGCTGCTTTGGGTTGCGGTCAGCATTCTCGGATTTTTTTCGGTCTATCTTTTGGCTGTTTCCCGAGGCGAGCCGGTTAACGCTCTATGGATCGTGGTCGCTGGATTTTGCGCGGCAGCCGTCAGCTATCGCTTCTACAGCAAATGGCTAGCGGCAAAAGTATTGGTTCTCAATGATGAACGGGCGACTCCGGCAGTAGTTAGAAACGACGGCAAAGATTTCGTGCCGACAAACCGCTGGATGGTTTTCGGTCATCATTTTGCGGCAATTGCCGGTCCGGGGCCGCTGGTGGGACCAGTCTTGGCGGCACAGTTCGGTTTTCTACCGGGAACACTTTGGATTTTGATCGGTGCGACTCTCGGCGGAGCCGTGCATGACATGATTAGTTTGTTCGCCTCTGTCCGGCGCGGTGGAAAAACCCTCGGTCAGATGGTGAAAGAAGAAATTGGGGCAGGGGTTGGCTTCCTTGCGCTGATCAGCGTGCTTGCGATCATGATCATTTTGCTCGCAGTCCTGGCGTTGGTGGTCGTGCAAGCCTTGGCAAAAAGTCCGTGGGGCGTGTTCACGATTGCAATGACCATTCCAATTGCGTTGATCATGGGAGTGGGGTTGCGCAGTGGAAAAGTCAGCGTCACTGCGGTTACAATATTTGGTTTGTTAGGCCTAACGTTCGCGGTTTGGGGCGGACAGTTTTTAGCCCATTTTCCCATGATCGAATCGTGCTTTCGTCAGGATCAAAAGTGGCTGGCGTGGGCGATCATGATTTATGGATTGGCGGCTTCGATCCTGCCCGTCTGGATGCTTCTGACGCCGCGCGATTATTTGAGCACGTTTTTAAAACTCGGGACGGTCGCTGCGCTGGCGGTCGCGGTTATTCTCCTGCATCCGACTCTGCTCATGCCGTCGATCTCACGATTCATCGATGGAAGTGGACTGGTATTTGCCGGTCCGGTCTTTCCGTTTGTTTGCATCACGATTGCATGCGGCGCGGTTTCCGGATTTCATTCGCTGATCGCGTCCGGCACGACGCCAAAAATGGTGGCAAGCGAATCGCGGATCCGCGATATCGGCTTCGGCGCAATGGTAACCGAAATGATGGTCGCGTTGATGGCGCTGATTGCGGCGTGTGTGTTGCAACCGGGTGAGTATTTCGCGATTAACG
>DASPUI010000199.1:0-6019 GCA_035622995.1 Chthoniobacterales bacterium | reverse complement strand
CCCGCAATGGGATTAACAAGTATGGCATGATCGTCGGCCGCTATACCGATGCCTCCGGTATCGACCATGGTATCATCCTCCAAGTAACGCGCACCAGCGGCCCGACCGTAACACTGCCGCTCGCGCCAGCCTCGGAACCGGCGGACGAAGCGCCTCAGAGCGCTGCGTTTGTCCCGGCTGCATACTAACGCTCGGCGGGGCTGAAAGTTGTAAACAAAACGACGGCTGCGGTGTTCATCCGCCGCAGCTGTCGCCATTTTGTGTGTCTTGCTTTCTTGATCAGCTAGGACGACTCCGCTTCGCTAAGCTCGATATCCGGTTCTAACCGCTTGGCTGCCTGCTCCCAGTTCCTCGCTTCTTGTTAGGCACCGCGTTGTTCCACGCCAGTTTCATCGCTGACTCGATCACCTCGCGCTTGACTGCGTCGAGAATAACCTGCGTGCTTCCACGTTTGCCCCACGCACCTTTGACCGGCTCAAACATTTCCGGGTAACGGCCGATCAATTCGCCCTGTTGGTCCGGCGTTAGGATCAAAACGGCGAACCGCTCGTTCGGATAACCGAGCGTAGCGAAAATCTTCCCGCCTTTCACGCGAAAATCCGGATGCCCGACATGCGATTTCTCAACCGCTTCCGGTAAACTCAGCGCGATCCTCCTAAATTCAGCTTCCCTCACCAAAGCATTTTACCAACGCAATCAAAAATCAGAAATCAGGAATGAAGCATCTCACTTTCTACCGCGCGGTGAATCCGCCATCGACGACAAGACTGTGCCCAGTCACGAATGAAGATTTCGTCGAGCACAACCAGAGCACGGCCGCGGCGATTTCCTCGACCCGGCCGATCCGCCCGATCGGATGCAGTGGGACCAGATCGGCTTCCTTGCTCATACCAAAACCCGCCGCCAACCGGTCGACCATTTCCGTGTCGATCACCGCCGGATTGACCGCATTGATCCGGATCCCTTTCGCCGAATATTCCAACGCGGCGACCTTCGTGAGTCCGATGACCGCGTGTTTCGACGCCATGTAGATCGACATGTTCGGAAATCCGATCAATCCCGCCACTGACGAGCAGTTCACAATTGCGCCCCCACCGCGTTCCAGCATCCGCGGAATTTCGTATTTCATCGAGAGCCAGACGCCTTTGACATTAACGTCCATCACTGCGTTGTAGTTTGCTTCCGTCTGTTCATCGATCGGCGCGACATCGCCTTCGACGCCGGCGTTATTAAAAGCCAGGTCAAGTCCGCCGTATTCTTTAACGGCGTGATTCACCAGCGCTTCAATATCTTTTGTCACCAAGACATCGGTCCGTTTGAAGCTGGCTGTTCCGCCGGTCTTGCGAATCATCGCGACCGTCTCTTCGCCGCGCTGAACATTGCGATTGCCGATCACAACCTGCGCGCCGTCGCGAGCAAATGCGAGTGCAGTCGCGCGGCCAATTCCTGAACCTCCGCCGGTTACCAGCGCCACCTTGCCTTCAAATTCTTTCATGAAAGCGATCTTGTCGGTTACTCGCGCAGCTGGCAAGCAATCGAGGAGTTCGACTTCTCAACGCCTCAACTTCTTCTCCGGCTTTTAGTTTTCAGCTGTCAGTGTCTCAGAATGCCTGATGCGATCCGGTCGAATCATCCGGCCGAAGACTTCACTTCAGATCGGCTTTCGTCAGGCCGAAAGCTTCGTCCGCAATTCCCGGCGGCACCCGCAAGGGTATGCAGAGTCGGTTCCAGGTGTTGATCACGCCGATGGCAAACGTCAGCTCGGAAATCTCTTTCTCACTAAATTGTTTTCGGACACGCTCGTACGTCTCGTCATCCAAATGATCGCGACAAAGCTTGGTCACCGCTTCGGTCCATTCCAACGCGGCGCGTTCTTTTTCCGAAAATAATGGCGACTCGCGCCAGATCGCGACGTGATACAAGCGCAGCTCTCGTTCGCCATGAATCTTTGCCTCCTTGCTATGCATATCGAGACAAAACGCGCAGCCATTCAACTGAGAGGCTCGAATGTTCACCAGGTCGATAATCGTATTGCCGAGCGAACCATGTTGGGTCAACTGACCTAACTCTTGCAGCTTTTTCGTTAACTCCGGTGATGCCTGGAAAAACTCTACCCGCCGATTCATTGTTGCCTCCGTCCCCGCGACCTTCTCGCCGCCTCTCCCATAATATTTCGCAGGAAATGAAGCGAAAGGTTTGCTCGCCTTGTTAGCGAGGTTGTGTCGATCCCAGGCTCAAGGGCAAAAAATTAGCAGTAGAAACACGCCAAAGAGCAGCAGGTGAATGCAACCCTGGAGAATGCTGGTTCTGCCGCCGCCAAAAGTTACGATGCTCGATGCGAGCGTGAGCAGCAGCAGCGGAACATTGCCACCTTCAATTCCCAGTGTTACCGCGCGGTGGGTGGCGATGCCAATGATCAGCACGGCCGGAATCGTCAGGCCAATGGATGCAAGCACCGATCCATGCAAAATGTTCACGGACCGTTGCAGATGATTTTGCAATGCGGCTTGGATTGCGGCCAACGCCTCCGGCGCCAGCACCAGACTCGCCACGATCGCGCCGCCCAGAGCCTGCGGCATTCCCAGGCGCTCAATACAATTGTCCAACGGAATGGCGAACTTTTCCGCCAGCACAATTACCGCGACGAGGTAGAGGATTAACATCGAGACGTGGAATCCGGTCGAGCGCGTCGGAACATCGTGCGCGTGACCTCCGCTCGCCTTTTCGCCTTGTGCCTCCATGAAGTATTGCTGATGCCGGCGCGTCTGCAGCATCAGAAAGACCGCGTAAAGCGTGAGCGAAGTGACAACCAGAAATTCTTCCTGGGTCGATGACAACCGCGGCCCTGACAGAGACGTCGTAAAATTCGGCAACACCAGGCCGAGCACCGACAACGCCATGATCGTATTCAGGTAGGCGCTTGCTCCCTGAAGATTGTAAAACTGCTCGCGGTGCCGGAGCCCGCCGAGCAGCAGCGACAAACCGATGACCCCGTTCAATGCGATCATGAGCATGGCAAACATCATGTCGCGCGCAAGCGTGGGGTTATTTGCACCATGCAAGACCGCGGCGGAAATCATGATGACTTCAATCGTGATCGCCGAGAGCGTCAGAATGACGGTCCCGTACGGCTCGCCTGTCTTCACGGCCACAGCCTCGGCATGACGCACCACCGAAATCGCCGACCAAAGAACGCCAAAAAACAACCACGCAAAAATTCCCGCCAGCAACAGTGGATGCGCGACGTCCTCCAAAGTCGCACTTCCCAGCCAGAGGAAAAACCCCGCGCTGGTCAGGCCAATGAGCAACGGATACTCCGTCCGTAAAATCGTGCCGAACCCGCGCGGCGATTTCGAAGCGGCCACTTTATTCACGCCGTGAGCTTAGGCGAAACGCTCGCCCGATGGCAATCGCTAGAACTTCTCTATTCTGGCTTTCGAGCTTCAGGTCGATTGGCGCTTTTGTCGCAACGTTTCAGCGTTTCAGCTTTTCGGCGTGTCAGCTTTCTGTTCTTCCTCTCAATTACCGCCGAGAACGTGATGCCAATTCAAATTTAACTTCCTGAGTTCCTGTTTTCCTGAGAGATAGGTTCGAGCATGCTTTCCGCAATCCCAACGAGTGAGACCAGCATTCTGGGCACGTTTGCCGCGACGTTGTTTGCGCTGCTTAATCCCTTCGGAATGCTTCCCGTCTTCATTGGTTATACCGCCGGCAGAAGCGGTAGCGTCCAACGTTGGCTGGCTCTCTTCATTTCGATCACGGTGCTGGGGTTGATGCTCCTGTTCCTTCTTTTCGGCACGGCGTTGCTTAATTTCTTTGGTATCACGATAGACGCCTTCCGCGTCGCGGGTGGAATCCTGCTGTTGTTAATCGGTATCCGCACCGTCGCGCGCGATCCCACGACCAAGGCGCTGGATCTGGCGGTCGCATCGGAGGTCGGCGCGCTGCGCGAAGCTGAATCCGTCTACGGCCAGATTGTCGTTCCTTTTGCCATGCCACTGCTGGTTGGGCCCGGCGTGATCGCCAACCTGATTCTGTACGCCGACGAAGCATGGGAACAAAAAAGCGCCAGACTGGCGTCCGGACTGTTGGTCGTGACCGTGGGCGTTTCCTTCCTCACTCTCATTATTCTGCTTTCAGGCGGATTCTTGAGAAAACTGTTGGGCGACGTTGGCCTGAGCATCGCCACCCGTATTCTCGGATTACTCGTCGCCTCGATTGGCATTCAATTCGTGATCGCCGGCCTGACGAACGTGATTGTTCATTCAATCGCGCCCGCTGTATTGCAACAGCTTCACGGATAACTTCTGTTAGTTCACCGCAGCGATCTGAACGAATCTCGCATTTCGTTCACGAAATACTCCGGCTGCTCCCAGGCGGCAAAGTGTCCGCCTTTCGGAAGCGTGTTAAAGTGGATGAGTTTGGGAAACGCTTTCTCAACCCAACTTCTGGGAGCAGCGTAGATCTCCTCTGGAAAGACGCTCACGGCCACCGGAATGGAGACATTTTTCGGAGCGAAAAAGGCCGCTTTGTTTTCCCAATAGAGACGAGCAGAAGAAACTCCCGTGTTCGTGAGCCAATAAAACGTGATGTTGTCGAGGATATCGTCGCGCGAAAGGCCTTCCGGCTGTCCGTCAAACACACGCGCAATCATTTTGTAGCTGTCGATATCGTGATCAATGATCCAGGCCGCGAGCCCGATGGGTGAATCCGCGATCGCGTAGAGCGTCTGCGGTTTGTGTCCCATCTCCTGCGCGTAAGACAAACCGTGCGTGTAAAAAAACACGAGTTGATCGTACGCATGTTTTTCTTCATCGGAGAGGCCTGATGGCGCCGGCGCACCGACGAATGCCGCCTTGTCGATGTCGGGTGGGACAGCGCCAGGCATGTTGGTGTGAATGGCGAGCAATTCCGGAGGGGCTTGCACGCCCATCAACTGAGTGATCAGCGCGCCCCAGTCGCCGCCTTGCGCCACAAACTTCTTGTATCCGAGGCGCTTCATCAGCTCAATCTCTGCCCGCGCGATGTGCTCCGGATCCCAACCGGGAGCGGTCGGCTTGCCGGAATACCCATAGCCGGGCATCGACGGAATCACCAGATCGAACGCGTCCTCTGCTTTCCCACCGTGCGCCGTTGGATTCGTTAGGGGATCGATAATCTTCAATTGCTCGATGATCGACCCGGGCCATCCGTGCGTGACAATCATCGGCAACGCGTTTGGATTCTTCGACCGAACATGGATAAAATGAATCTCGAGCCCGTCGATGTTCGTAACGAAGTGTGGCAGCGCTTTCAGTTTCGCTTCGCATTTGCGCCAGTCGTAATCTTTCCCCCAATAATTCGCGAGCGCCTTCATCGTCGCCAATTGCACGCCCTGCGATACATCATTCACGGTTTCTTTTTCGGGCCAGCGCGTGGCGGCGATCCGTCTTTTCAGATCATCGAGCGTGCTCCGAGGTGTAGTCGGGATGGTAAAAGGCCGGATCGCAGTCGGGTCTTGCGACTCGTTAGCAGCTTGTAACCCGCCGAAGCCGAATACGAGCGCAACGATCGACACAAATCCAAAAATGATGCTGTTTTGTTTCATATTGACGCTGGTTATATGAGTAAGGCGGCGACCTTAGCGAGTCGCTACGCCGATTGCGACCGTTTTGTCGCCTAGCTCATCATCTATTGCTTTTCGTTGAATGATTTCCGCGCCATGGTGCTGCGCTATGGGTACCGGCTTCGTTCGGTTAACAAACATCGTTTTACCGGCAATAATCAGGCGATTCGAGCACTGAATCGCCGATTTTCCGCATGAATTTGCCTGCCGTTATTTCGGCCAGGCGGCACGCAGCTTGTCCGCGATCGACTTGTATTCCTCCGGCGCGAGCTTTCTTCTTGGCGCGGGAGGTCCCGGCGCTTTTCCTCCAAACGAGGGTATGACGTGAAAATGGGCATGGTAAACGGTTTGGCTGCTGCTGAGCCCGTTATTTTGTTGAACTCGAAAACCGGTTGCTCCCAGCCCATTTTTTTG
>DASPUI010000198.1:0-18707 GCA_035622995.1 Chthoniobacterales bacterium | reverse complement strand
TCAAAACCCGATCGGCGGCCATCGCGGTTACGAGTTCCCTGATTCACTTGGAGCAGAACGGAAATTGTAAGAGAGAAATTGGAAAGTAGAAGCCTGGAAATCGGAGTCGGTCGACGAAATCAAAACGACGCTGCATCGTTATGCTTCGGCGCCCGGCGGTTGCGGCGCCAAACAGTGGGATCCGATAAATCGGCGGTCGGAATTTATCGTTTCGCTGCCCGGCGGAAAAATCGGTGAAATTCATGTGGGCCGTGCTTACCTGGGTCAATTCTGAGAAATTCGCAGTTTTAAGAGGCAAAACCCGTCCTGCGAGGCGTAGGGGCATGGTTCTAGCTTTTTACCTGCAGCGTGCTGGAACACACACTGTCTTCAGACGAACATAGTCAGATCGTTCAAACGATCGAAATGTTTGAGGCGATCACTCAAACACAGCCTGACGACTATCAATCGCTCGAAATTTTAAAGGAAGCCTACGCCAAAGTGGGCCGTCAGGATGATGCTTTGCGCACCTCGCGCAAGCTGGCCGAAGCCTATTTCAATTCCGGTTCGTACACGCTCGCGCTCCAGGAGTGCGAGGTCATTTTGGTCAAGGAGCCGGGCGCGGCGGAAATTCTGGCAATGCTGGGCGAGATCGAGCAACGGTTACAAGCGTCCGGCGAGGCGATCGCAAAACGTTCCGGCGCAACGGGCGCTTTGTCTGAAACGGTCGGGATCGACGGTTCGTTGATCGATCTCGAGAGTGGCAGCAGTACCGGCAAACTGACGAATTTGCACGAGCGGGGGGAAGATCAGCTCGCGAAATTCCTGATTGTTCAGCAGATATTCAACGAAGAAGAGACGAATGCCGCGCTCGCCAGCATCAAACATGCGAACAAAGATTTGCCAGACAAGTCGATGGCCATTTCGATGCTGGAAGAGCTGTGCAAGGGGAACGTCGACCGGCTGGAAATGGTGCTATCGGCATTGATCGACCGGACCAAGTTTGCCTACGTGCCGCTGGAATATTACGACGTCGATCGTCAGATCGCGCCGATGTTGCCGAATTATCTGACCCTCGGTCGATTGTTCCTGCCGTTCGATCTGGTTAGCCGGACGATGATGGTGGCGTGCTGCAATCCATTCGACGTGGCCGGACGCGAAGCGGTGCAGCAATCGGTCGATTACACGGTGGCCTGGTATCTGGCCCGGCCGGCCGCGATTGTGAAAAGCTTGCAATCAATTTACAAACTCGAGGCGCGCGCCTAACGAAAGATGAGAAGTAAATCTTTCGCCGAGCGCATTGCCGACGCGTTGATCGAGGACGGACTCCTCCTTCCGAATCAGTTGCAGGAAGCGGTCAAAATTCAAAAGACCGAAGGCGGCCGGTTGCTTAAAATTTTGACGGACCGCCAGTTTGTCACCGAGCAGGACATGGCGTTCAGCATGGGCCGTTGCTTGAATACCGCGCCGGTCAATCTCGGCCGTCTGCGCGTGCCGGAAGAGGTGATGTCGCTAGTGCCGCGCGAGATGGCCCGGGCCAACAAGCTGGTTCCGATCGCGCGCCTGAACGGAAAGCTTTTCGTGGCCATGGCCGATCCCACCAACGTGCTGGCGGTGGACGATCTAAAACGGCGGGTTCAGCTCGAGATCGTGCCGATGATTGCGACTGAGCGGGCGGTGGCAGACGCATTGAGCGGGGCGCACGGCGGCGACATGAGCGAAGTGCTCAAGCAAGTTTCGGAAGCGGCGCAAACGGCCGACAGCGTGGAAGTGCAGACGGCCAAGCGAGAAGAGATCGATCTCGATCGTTTGGCGCACGACAGCGAGGAAGCACCGGTCATCAAGATCGTGAATTTGATTTTGGCGCAGGCGGTAAAAGAAAAAGCGTCCGACATTCACATCGAGCCGTTTCAAAACACGCTCAAGCTGCGTTACCGCATCGATGGCGAACTGATTCCGGCAGAATCGCCGCCGAAAGCGCTCCAACTGGCGATTGCTTCGCGCATAAAGATTTTGGCCGGGCTGAACATTGCCGAACGGCGCATTCCGCAAGACGGGCGGTTCCGGATCAAGATGCTGAGCAAAGAAATCGATCTTCGTATTTCGGTGCTGCCGACTGCGCACGGCGAGAAGATCGTGATTCGACTTTTGGACAAGGCTTCACTGAGCGGCAGCGTCGAGCAGATGGGCTTGGATGAAGCAACGCTCGTAAAATTCCGAAAAGCGATCGATGCGCCGCACGGAATGATTCTGGTCACGGGCCCGACTGGTTCTGGAAAAACGACTACGCTTTATTCGGTCCTCCAGGAACTGAACAGCCCGCAGTACAACATTGTCACGGTCGAGGACCCGATTGAGTACGAGCTCGCTGGAATCAATCAAGTGGCGGTGCGTCCCGATATCGGCCTCGATTTCGCTTCTGCGCTGCGCTCGATTCTTCGACAAGACCCCGACATCGTGATGGTCGGCGAAATTCGGGACAACGAGACGGCAGACATCGCAGTCAAAGCGGCACTGACCGGTCACCAGGTTCTTACCACGTTGCACACAAACGACGCGGCCGGCGCGATTACCCGACTCGATGACATGGGAATCGAACCATTTTTAATTTCCAGCTCGATTCTAATGACGTGTGCGCAACGGCTGATTCGACGGCTCTGCGCCAATTGTCGCGAAGAATTCGTGCCTGAGCCCGAGATGCTCGAGCGACTGGCGCTGACCGAGCGCAAAGGCGTTCAATTTTTTCACGGTACTGGCTGTGATCGATGCAAGGGGCGGGGTTACCTTGGACGAACCGCGCTAATCGAAGCATTGCCGGTAAGCGAAGCGATTCGACGCCTCATCATCAAACGGGCGTCGGCCTCGATCATTAAAAATCAGGCGGTCACGGAAGGAATGAAAACCCTGCGCCAGGTTGGGATCGACAAAGCGCTCGAAGGATTAACGACGCTGGAAGAAGTCTGGCGCGTGACGGCGGAGGATCACTAGACCCATGGAGATTCCGTTCCTCGATCTTTTTCATAAAATCCGCGACCGGTTCTTCTCCGAGCCGCCGCAATCGGCCAGCGCTCCGCCACCTGTTCGAGTGGCCAGGCCAAGTGGCGATCGGCGGAGTAAAACGGTTCTGCCGCGTCCGCTCGCACAGCAAACAGTTGGGACAAGCGCCGCCCGGTCCTTCGCATCGACTCCGCGCGCGCGTGAATTGCCACCAGCTTTGGCGAAAGCGCTGGAGCCGAGACTTGAGCGCGCGATCTCGCTGCAACTATCCGATTTTCTGGATCAAATCCCGGCCGAGTACGTGAAACCGGTGGAAGTAATCGACGCAAACCGGCCGGTTACATTAAAGGCATCGGAAATCGAGAAGGGGATGCCGCAGCACGAGCCGAGTATCTCGTTGCCGAGCCTTTACCAGCAAATCCCAGAAATTTTTCTGCGCAGCATTCCGCCAACTGACACTACGCGTGTGCCGTTGCCGTACGAGAAGGTATTGGAGCAGTTCAGCAACGTGCAGGTGCGCAGCGATCAACAGCGCGACGAGCGCGTACCGCAACTGGAGACGCCGATTTTGCAGGCGACGCTCGAGGATACAGAACGCTTCGGGACGAAAATGCAACCGGTCGAAAGCTCGGTGCTGCCGCCGGTACCAGTCGAAGCGGCGACCGCCAAGACAATCGCTTCGGCCGAGCCTGAGGCTGCGGTCACCGAGGTTGTAGGGTCGACCAAATCGATGTCTCCGCGGCCGGCGATTCCATTGAGCCCACCGGATTCGAGCCCCGAGCCAGCCCCGCTCGAGCTCGACCGCAAAACGCCTCCGCAACCTCCGTCGCTGAAGATTCCTTTTCAATTTCCGCCGAACGGAACGGGTGCGTCCGCCTCTGAGAGAGTTCCAGCCTCAAGTGGGCCGCCCGTTCCACCTATTTCCAATCCGTCCCTCGAATCAGATCCGACAGATCCGGTCGTCGACGAAGCCCAAGAACCCGCAGCGCCGACAGAAGAAGCCGCGGAGAAGCCAAAGCCGCTTCCGTTCAAGCTGCCCGCCGCTGAAATAAAAACGTCGGAACCTTTGAAAATGGCGCTGGCGGCCATTCCGGGCAAAGTCGATCCGAGTCCGCCTTTCAAACCGACCGAGATGGTGCCGAAGAAGTCCGAAACAGGTTTGCACGCCGCTGAAGAGCCATCGATTACGATCCTGCTCAAGCCAATTCTGGAAAATATCCCGGCGTTTCAACGCGACGGCAATCTGGACGAAGTCTCCGAAACCGTCGGGGTAAAGTTTGCGCTCGACTTCGTTCAATCGCAATTGGCCAGCGGCCGTGTGCTCGTGCCGGCGAAAACATTCCAGCGCGCATTGCCTCCGAGCCTCCGGTCCCTGTTCGTGGTCGATCCGGCAGAAACGCCGGTGGCCTTGCCGCTGGAGGAAGTTTTGAAAAATCTGCCGTCCGGCGCCTTGAAAATGCGCGACGATCAACAAAAAACTCTTCTGGAAGACGAAATTGTTACGCCGATCTCGCTCAAAGCGAAAGAGGACGCACAACGCTTTCGACCGGCGGTGGCGGAGGTCGCCAAAGATGAGCCCGGCAAGGCGGTGGAAGAGAAAGAGGACGTCCAGCCGACGTCGGTAGTTAAAGCGCAGGCCGAGGAAGACAAAATCGATGGGAAACAGGTGATGGCATCTGCTTGCCAGCTTGCAGGCGTGTCTGCCTGCGAACTGATGTTTCCCGATGGCCTGAGTCTGGCGGGCAATCTTCCAGCCGAAATTGGAGTCGATGGTCTCTGTGCGATGGCACCTACGCTGCTGCAAAGGGTCGATACTCACATGCTCGAAACCAAGCTTGGATCGCTTACCGCCATGACTATTCACACGAAGAATTCAGCCGTTACATTTTTTGCCGCCCAGAACATTTACCTCGCTGCCTTGCACAAGGACGCTACCGCTCTGCCGTCCGAGACGCAGACGGAACTTGGCAGGCTGGTCGAGAAACTTTCCCGCACGTTCGTCCTACCGGAGTTGCCGCATGTCGATCATTAATTACGCCAGCCGCGAGATTCAGTTTAAGATCGTCTATTACGGACCGGCGCTGTGCGGGAAAACGACCAATCTCAATTACATCCACCAGCGGATTAACCCGAGCAATCGCGGCGACCTGGTTTCGCTTGCGACCGCCGCCGAGCGGACGTTGTTCTTCGATTTTCTTCCGCTGAACGCGGTCGTGATCAAAGGATTTGTTACCAAGTTTCAGCTCTACACTGTGCCTGGTCAGGTGATTTATAACGCCACTCGGCAACTCGTTCTACGAAGTGTCGATGGGATTGTTTTTGTGGCCGATTCGCAATGGGAGAAAATGGAAGAGAACGTCGAAAGCTTCCACAATCTTGCCGAGAATCTCGCCGCTCAAAACATGTCAATCGACGAGGTGCCTTTGGTGCTTGAGTACAACAAGCGCGATCTGCCGAACATCGCCCCGATCAACTACATGGAATATGTTCTTAACAACCGAAAGAGACGGTTACAAAGCTTTGAAACGATCTCGAGCACGGGGAAGAACGTTTTCGCGACGTTGAACGCAGTCTCGCAAATTTTGCTGCACAAGTTCAGCAAGCAAGGCGATGTGCCGCGAGCGACGCCAGTGGCGGTAGCGATTCCTGCGGATACGCCTTTGCCGCAACAAGAGAACGCGCCGAGATGAACGCGATTCCTGTTCTGACCATTGAAGATGTGGCGATGCTCGATGGAGTGCTGGGCGAGTTTTTAAAAAAAACTGAAGCCGAGCTCACGGTAGTCGTCGATCGCGGCGGCAACGTCATTTCGCAATACGGTAATGTGGATGTGACGGACGTTACCATTATCGCAGCGCTGGCAGCTGGTTCGTTTGCCGCGACTCGAGAGCTGGCACGGCGCATCGGCGAAGCTGAGTTCAACGCGCTTTACCATCAGGGCAACCAGCGACACATGTTCATGAACTCGATTGATGACGACACGATGATGATCACCGTTTTTGGCTCGCGCACAACGGTCGGTCTGGTTCGATTTTACTCCGCGTCGACCGCTCAAAACGTCGCGCAAATTCTAAAATCCTTGCAGCGCAACAGCCACGGATTGACTTTGACCGCGAAAGATATCTCGGCTGCACCGATCTTCGCCGATCATAGTCCGGCGGCGATGTCCTAACGAATCTCCGTTATTAGTCTTCGGCCAACTTGACTGCATCAGTAGTCAAGTTTCTGAACAGGGAAGTCCAGACCAGGTGCCGGCAACTGCGTGGGTTGGAGCTGGTGAAGTGGCATTTTCGCGGCGTCGTGCAGATGGTCGCTCGATGACGCTCGAAGCTCTGTCCTGGGATCGAGCAGATTTATCGGGAACTCTACGTCTACGCGCAGTCGAAAATTGAAGATCGTACGCCGCACCAGACTTCTGCGGCAACCAGTCGATCCTGACGAAAAGCAAAGGGGCGAACCCTTGCGGGTCCGCCCCCACCTGTCTGCGAGCTTCTCCCTAGTTGCTCTTGTTCTGAGAGACTATTTCGTTCAGTTTGAAGATTGGCAGGAACATCGCAATGACGATGCCGCCGACGATTACGCCGAGAAAGACGATCAGCAGCGGCTCGATCAATGAAGTAAGGGCGTCGAGCATTGCTTCGATTTCCTCATCCCAGAAATCGGCCATTTTTTCGAGCATAGCGTCGATTTTACCGGTAGCTTCGCCGGCCGCGACCATGCGCAAAAGCATTGGCGGAAAAATCGACCGCTTCGAAAGCGCTATCGAGAGGTTATCACCGATCTCAACGTCTTGAGCGACTGCACGAACACTCGTTTCAATGACATGATTTCCGGATGAAGCACCGACAATGTCCAGAACTTCGAGAATTGGCACGCCGCTTCGAATGAGCTGTGCAAACGTGCGCGAAAAACGCGACATGCAGATTTTCGTCGAGAGCGGTCCGAAGATGGGCAGTTTCAGCTGCCACCGGTCGAAGAGTTGTTTACCCCGCTTCGAACGAAGGAATGTGCGCGCGCCGAAAATGGCTGCGCCGATACCAAGCACGAGGAAATACCATTCGCTCCTGATGAAATCGCTGACATCGATCAAGAATTGTGTGGGCGCAGGCAGCTTCGCGCCAAAGTCTTTGAAGATTTCGCCGAAGATGGGCACCACTTTGACGAGCAGGAATGTCGTGATCGCAAGGGCGATGCAGACCACGATCACCGGATAGGTCATCGCCGACTTGACTTTCTTGCGCAGGCGCGCGCTGGCTTCGAGAAAACCGGCAAGCCGGTCGAGAATCTCCGCGAGCAAGCCGCCGGCCTCGCCCGCTTTTACCATGCTGACAAACAAACGATTGAAAACACGCGGATGTTTGGCAATGGAATCGTGAAAGGTTTCGCCCCCCTGGACTCGCGTTGTGACGTCACTGATGACGCAGCGGAGGTTGCGTTGGCGTTTGGGGTCGCTCTGTTCGTAAAGGGCAGTCAGCGCTTGTACGAGAGAGATGCCAGCCTCGATCATGGTCGCCAGCTGGCGAGTGAAGAGGACGAGATCGGTTTCTTTGACCGACCAAATTCTTTTTTTGGAGCGGGTGGCCGCTGCCTTCTTTTGCAGAGACAGGACCATCAGGCCCCGGTTCATGAGACTGGTGACGGCGTTGTCTTCGTTCAAGGCATCCTGAATACCGGAGACAATTTTACCGTGGGAATCGCGAGCTTGATAGGAGAAGGTTATCATTAAATATGGTAATTATAGTGCATATAGCAGCTAAAATGCCACCGCTCGATCTTTAATCCCAATTACCCCGGTTCCGACCATGTTAGAACTTGCTCCGGTCCCGATTTTAGCGGTTCGATTCACTCACTTCTGATGCATCCTGAAACGCGCGAAATGCGGGATACCCAAACCTTGAGCGGTTTTTGTCGGTTAATACGGTTTTCCCACACAGTCTTTGCGCTCCCTTTCGCGTTGGGTTCGTTGATTGTTTCTGCTGACGGTTGGCCATCAGTGCGCGTCTTGGTCTTGGTCTTAATTTGCATGGTTTCGGCTCGAACGGCTGCGATGCTTTTTAACCGGCTGGCGGACTGGTCGCTCGATCAACGCAATCCACGAACAGCTTCGCGGCACCTGCTTGTCCCAAAAACCACCGTCGTAATCATGCTTCTGCTTAGCTCAGTTGTATTTCTTGGTGCGGCCGCGTTGATTAATGGTCTGACGCTCCGGCTCGCGCCGCTCGCGCTGGCTTGCGTTTTTCTTTATTCGGTAACGAAACGATTCACCGCGTTCACCCATTTCTTCCTTGGTATTGCCCTGGGCATTTCGCCGGTAGGGGCTTGGATTGCACAAACCGGGCAAATCGATCTTGCACCGATCGTACTGGGAGCTGGAGTTGTGTGCTGGGTTGCCGGTTTTGACTTGATTTATGCCACGCAGGATTACGACTTCGACCGGCGCGAAAATCTACATTCTCTTGCCGTTCGGATGGGGATCGCGCGTAGTTTGCGCCTCGCTCAGCTTTTGCACGCAGCGATGTTCGTCGCGCTGGTTGGGTTTGGTTTTGTGGCCAAACTCGGATGGCTTTACTTTTCAGTTATGCCATTTGTGCTAGCCGCGCTTTTTTTCGAACATCGCAGCGCGAGTCGCCTGGATATTTCCGGAATCAATCGCGCTTTTTTTCAAAGCAACGCCGTCGTCAGCGCGCTCTTTCTGATCGCCGTTTGCCTGGATCGGTTAGTTTAGCGGGTCACATTGCATTCAGCATTGCCACTCGTTTTTCGTGGCGGCCGCCGTCGAAGGCCGTGTCCAGCCAAATACGGACGATTTTCAGAGCGAAATCTTCCGGAATCATTCTTTCGCCAATTGAGAGAACATTGGCATCGTTGTGCTGCCGTGAAAGTCGCGCTGATTCTTCATTCCAGCAGAGGGCGCAGCGGACGCCGTGCACCTTGTTGGCAGTCATCGCTTCGCCATTGCCCGAACCGCCAAAGACGATTCCGCGGTCGCATTCGCCGCGTGCGACCGCTTCGGCGGCCGGGCGGATGAAAAGCGGATAATCAACCGGCTCCTCACTGAAAGTGCCGAAGTCTTTTGCCTCATGGCCCAGCTCACCGAGCAATTGCTTCACTTTCTCTTTGTATCGGAATCCGGCGTGGTCGGTGCCGAGTGATATTTTCATTTATGTCATTCCGAGCGGAGTCGAGGGATCTCCAATTGTTAATCTGTTAAACCTGTTAAAAAAAATGGCAAAATAGCAAGTGATGTCTCGATGGTGGTCGACATGGCAAGCTAGGCGCCGTGCAGTTTGGCGAGCTCATTCCAGATCTGGCGTTCGCGCTCGGACAATTTCTTCGGAACTTGGAGCTGGACCACGACGTAGAGATCGCCGCGTTTGCCGGAGATGCCGGGGAGACCACGCTCGCGCAGACGAAAACGTTGTCCGCCCTGGGTGCCGCTTGGAATTTTCAATCGAACGTTCCCTTCCAGAGTTGGAACTTTTAGCTCCATCCCCAGGACTGCCTGCCATGGGGCGATCTTTACTTCGTGGATCAAGTCGCTTCCTTCGACATTAAACTCGGGATGTTTTGCCAGGCGCACCCGCAGAAAAAGATCGCCGCTTTGACCACCGCGCGCACCGGCTTCGCCTTGCCCAGCGAGCCGGATTCGCTGCCCCTCGTGGACACCGCGCGGAATCTTAACCTGGTAGTTTTCGACTTTGTTTGAGCCAGCGCGGCGTAACGAAACCGTTCTCGTCGATCCCTGAAGTGCTTCTTCCAATGTGACCATAATGTCCGCTTCGACATCCGCGCCGCGCGCGGTAGTTGCCTCACGCCCACCAAATCCGCCAAAAGCCGAGCGGCCGCGGCCGCCACCAAAGAAGGCTTCGAAGAAATCACTGAAGCCGGTGCCACCAAATTCAAACTGAACGCCCCCGTTATCGCCGCCCCATTGATAGAATCCGCCGCCCGGCTGTTGCGCTCCCCAATCCGGCGGCGGTTGGAATCCGCCTGGCTGGTTCCAGTTTGCGCCTAGCTGGTCGTATTTGTTGCGTTTCTCCGGATCGCTCAATACCTCGTAAGCTTCGTTGATCTGCTTGAATTTCTCTTCAGCCGTCTTCTTATCTTTCGCGACGTCAGGATGATATTTGCGCGCGAGTTTTCGAAACGCGCTTCGGATCTCGTCCTCCGTCGCCGTCTTGGAAACGCCCAGAGTTTCGTAATAATCTCTAAACTGGACCGCCATTTCGCTCTCAACCTTGTGCGTCTGAGCAATCAGCGCAACCTTCTCGCTGCGTGAATGAGCTTGGCAAAATCCTGGTGGTCATCGGCCTGGCCGTTGCAATTGTCGGTTTAATTCTCTGGACGGGCTTCGTGCCGAGATGGTTAGGCCGGCTGCCCGGGGATATCCGAATCGAGCGGGGCAACTCAGCTTTTTATTTTCCGATCGTCACCTGCATCATCATCAGCGTGGTAATAAGTTTGCTCATATCGATATTTCGGCGCTGATGACAGGCCCGGCCAAACAGCTCCGTCTGAAACAACACATCAAACAACTGCTCAAGTGCAGGCGTTGTCCCCGGATGCAGTCAACGCCCGTCTCCGGCGGCGCGGTGCCAAGCGAAGTGATGTTTGTCGGTCAAGCACCCGGACTGCGCGAACCGATTTTGGGCCGCCCATTCGCACATACCGCCGGCCAAACGCTTTTTCGGTGGTTCGAACAATTTTGCGGGATGGATGAAATTGCAGTCCGTTCGACGATCTATTTTGCGGCAGTTTGCCGATGTTTCCCGGGCAAATCTCCGAGCGGAACGGACCGCGTCCCTGCGCCGGACGAAATTCGCAACTGCGCCTCCTGGATGGATCATGAAATCGAAATTCTGCGGCCGCGGTTGATTATTCCAGTTGGCCGATTAGCGATTGCCCAATTCATCGAATCCACAAAGTTAGACGAGGTTATTGGCCAGAAATATCGCGTGCGGCGGGCGAAGCGCAGTTTCGATTTGATTCCTTTGCCGCATCCATCCGGTGCATCGCCATGGCACAAGATTCCGCCTGGAAAAGAGCTGCTCGCGAAAGCCCTGCGCAAAATTTCGCGGCATCCGGCCATTCGCGCGCTACGATAACGCATGGCTGCGTCGCTCCGCGCTCTGGTTTGGAACGAAAATGTGCATGAGCGCAAGAACCCGGTTGTCGCCAGGATTTACCCAAAAGGGATTCATGGCTGCGTTGCGGACGCGCTTGTGCTCGACAAACAGCTCGAGGTGCATGCAGCGACACTACACGATCCCGATCACGGCCTAACGAAAGCCGTGCTGGACGAGACCGATGTCCTGATTTGGTGGGGGCATGCCGCGCACGGAGAGGTGAAGGATGAAATCGTCGAGCGCGTTCTCGCGCGAATCTGGCAGGGGATGGGTTTTGTTGCTTTGCACTCGTCGCATTATTCGAAAATCTTCAAGCGATTGATGGGCACAAGTTGTTCGCTTACCTGGCGTGAAGCGGGCGAACGGGAGCGCGTTTGGGCTTGTAACCCGGCGCATCCGATTGCCACCGGCATCGATCGCTGCTTCGAAATCGAAAACACGGAAATGTACGGCGAACCGTTTGCCATTCCTACGCCGGACGAAATTGTTTTCATTTCCTGGTACGAAGGCGGTGACGTATTTCGCTCCGGGTGCACCTGGAAACGTGGCAACGGAAAAATTTTCTATTTCGCCCCGGGGCACGAAATGTATCCAATTTACTTTAATCCGAGCGTGCAGCGGGTGTTGCGAAACGCCGTCCGTTGGGCCGCGCCCGATTCCGAGCGTTGGATCGACCGTTGCCCGCAAATTCCAATCTCCGAAGCGCGCGAGCCGCTCAAGCACAAAGGACCGCGCTTGCATGAAGAAGGCGAACAGGGATTTAGATGAGCGCGCATGATCGTTCAAGAACTCCGACGCGTGCGGAGATTCCCGATTCGGACAAATGGGATTTGACTCAACTATTTGTCGACCTTGGCAAGTGGCATGAGGGCTTTGCCCGGATCGAGCAGACTTATCCGCGGGTAAAAGAGTGGAAAAGCAAACTCGGGCAGTCAGCCAAAGATTTGGCGGATTGTTTGGAATTCGAGAAATCGATCGATCTCAAACTGGAACGGCTTTATCACTTCGCTTCGCTTCAACTGGCTGAGGACGGCGCGAATACCGAATACCTGGCGCGAATTGGTCAGCTACAGAATTTGATGACAAGGATCGGCGAGGTGTCTGCCTTTGTCGTGCCGGAGATCCAGGCAATCGACGATCCGACATTTGCGACGTTCATTGAGGATCCCACCCTGGCTGCTTGGCGGATCAAGCTCCGCAAAATTCGCCGATTGAAGCCGCATGTCCTTTCCGAACCGGAGGAACGTTTACTTGCACTCGGCGCCGTTGCGCTCAGCGGCTACGACGAGACTTTTTCGCAGCTGACCGATGTGGACATGAAATTCGGCGTGTTGGCCGGTGCCGATGGCCGCGAAAAACCTCTTACCCAAAGTTCGTTCGGTTCGTTTCTGGTGAAACGCGATGCCGATCTGCGCAAGCGCGCATTTCATCAGTTTTACAACGAGTTTCAAGATCATCAGTACACGCTGGCGTCGTCATTGGCGTACTCGGTGAAGGCCGATGTGTTTCGTGCTCGCGCGAGAAACTATCCATCCGCGCTCGAGGCCGCGCTATTTGGAGATGACGTGCCGATGTCAGTTTACGACGGCTTGATCGCGGCGGTCCGCGCGAACTTGAAGCCGTTGTTTCGCTACTTCGAATTACGCCGCCGCGTTCTAGGTTTGAGCGAACTGCACCATTACGACACCTACGTGCCAATGGTTGCAGAAATTGGAACGCATATCTCCTTCGAAGAGGCGATCGACAAGGTCGTCGCGGCGCTGCAACCGCTCGGAAGGGAATACGTCGATGTTTTGGCCGGTGGTTTGCGCGCCCGCTGGTGTGACCGCTACGAAACAAAAGGCAAACGCAGCGGCGCGTTTTCATCCGGAAGTTACGGCGCACCGCCTTTCATCCTGATGAACTACAAAGCGGACGTGTTTGCCGATGTTTACACCCTGGCGCACGAGGCCGGCCATTCGATGCATACCTGGTTCGCTCAAGAATCTCAGAGCTTTCAAGATCACGATTATCCGATTTTTCTGGCGGAGGTTGCGTCTACTTTCAACGAAGAGCTGCTTACGCATTTTCTGCTCGAACAAACCACTGATCCAAAAATGCGTGCCTATGTCATTAATCGGCAGATCGATGACATTCGCGGCACGTTGTTCCGACAGACGATGTTTGCCGAGTTCGAAAAGATTATTCACGCAGTCGAGGAGAATGGCGGCGCTCTGACACTCGAGATTTTCAAGTCGGAATATCGCAAGCTGCTCAACGTCTATTTTGCGGAAAATTTTGTGATCGATCCGCAACTCGACCTGGAGTGCCTCCGCATTCCGCATTTTTACAGCGCCTTTTACGTTTACAAATACGCGACTGGAATTTCGGCAGCGGTTGCACTCTCTGAGAAGGTTTTGGCGAACGAACCCAACGCGGTCGAAAAATATCTCGGCTTCTTGAAATCGGGTGGATCAAAGTTTCCTCTTGAGACATTGAAGGAAGCGGGCGTAGACATGGCAAGTTCGGCCCCGGTGGAAAGCACATTGCGCTTGTTCGAACGCCGATTAGGCGAGTTGGAAGCGTTGTTGCGGTAACAATTTATCGGAGACGGCGCGCCGCTTGGCAGGCTCCCTGCTTAAAGCACAATGCGTGAGCTTTGAGTGGCACTTTCGGGCCGCCTGCGGTTATGCCGAACTTGGCATGACGCGGCAATCAATTGGCGAACTAAACGCGATCGAGCGCGCGCTTCAAAATCGGCCGGAAGTTCTGCAATTACGGCTGCATCATTTGATGCAGCGCAAAAGCTGGTGCCGTGCGCTGGTAGTTAGCCGGAAACTTTGTCGTGTGGCTCCGCAATGCGCCGCCGGTTTTTTGCATGCCGGCTTCTGCCTGCACGAACTCGGCCGAACAGCCGAAGCGAAAAAAATTCTTCTTCGCGGCCCGAGCGCGCTCCTGAACGAGCCGATCTATTACTACAACATGGGTTGTTATGATGCGTTGCTCGGAAACATTCGCGACGCGCGACGCCATTTGCTCACCAGTTTCAAAATGGATTCGACTTTCCGAGAGCTGGCGAAAAAAGATCCCGACCTCAAATCGGTCCAGAAGCTGATTTAGGTGAGCGTCAGATACGGCAGCAAGCCGTGCAGACCGCCTTCGCGGCCGAAGCCGCTTTCTTTGTAGCCGCCGAATGGGCTGGTCGGATCGAATTTGTTGTAGGTGTTCGCCCAAACCACGCCGGCCCGGAGTTTGCTTACCATCTTGAAAATTTTGCTGCCTTTGTCGGTCCAAACACCGGCGCTTAAACCGTAAGGCGTATTATTCGCGCGCTCGATCGCTTCCTCCGGCGTGCGAAATGTCATCACGCTCAGCACCGGCCCGAAGATTTCTTCCTGCGCGATCCGGTGCGAACCGGTTACGCCGGTGAAAAAACTCGGCGGATACCAAAAACCTCTCGCTGGCAGGCGCGCGGGCGATTGAACTAATTTTGCGCCCTGCTTCAATCCGCTATCGACCAGTTCGCAGATTTTGTCGAGTTGCATCCGCGAGTTAATCGCCCCGATATCGGTATTTTTATCGAGTGGGTTGCCAACACGCAGGGTCGCAATGCGATCTCGTAATTTCTGAATCACCGGCGCAAAAACTCCTTCCTGGACAAACAGGCGTGAACCAGCGCAGCAGACGTGACCCTGGTTGACATAAATGCCGGAGATGATCCCTTCGACCGCTTGATCGATCGGCGCATCTTCAAAAATGATATTGGCGGCCTTGCCGCCGAGCTCAAGAGTTAATTTCTTTTTCGTGCCTGCGACCGTCTTCAGAATTTGCTTACCGACTTCGG
The DNA here is from genome assembly GCA_035622995.1 of Chthoniobacterales bacterium. GTDB lineage: Bacteria > Verrucomicrobiota > Verrucomicrobiia > Chthoniobacterales > UBA10450 > DASPUI01. The sequence continues at coordinate 3,782 of DASPUI010000198.1, read as the reverse complement.
TCGAACCGGTAAAGGCGATCTTGTCGATCTTCGGATGATCGACAATCGCTCGACCTGTTTCGCCCGCGCCGGTCACGATGTTGACGACGCCTTCGGGCAATTCGGCTTGCTGGAAAATTTCGGCCAGTTGCATTGCGGTGATCGAGGTGGTTTCAGCCGGTTTGAGAACGCAGGTATTCCCGCAAGCGAGTGCTGGGGCAAGTTTCCACGCCGCCATCAGCAATGGAAAATTCCAGGGAATGATCTGGCCGGCGACGCCTAACGAATTCGGTTTCCGACCAGCAAATGCATATTCCAGTTTGTCAGCCCAACCGGCATAATAAAAAAAGTGCGCCGCGACGAGGGGAAGATCGATATCGCGCGATTCCTTGATCGTTTTGCCGCCGTCCATTGTTTCCAAGACAGCCAGCTCACGCGATTTCTCCTGGATCAGGCGGGCGATGCGGTAGAGATATTTGCCACGTTCGCGTCCGGATCTTTTGCTCCAGATCTTTTCGTAAGCGCGCCGGGCGGATCTTACTGCAAGATCGACATCGCGCGCATTGGCTTCGGCGATTTCGGCAATTTTCTCTTCCGTTGCCGGATTGATGGACTCGAAATACTTGCTGGAACGCGGCCTAACGAACCGGCCATTGATAAAGAGTTCATAGCGCGATTTCACCTTGACATAATCGCTGGCTTCAGGCGCCGGCGCGTACTCCCAGCGATCGCCGAAGTCAAGTCTTCGCGCGCCGGGCGAGAGCGGGACGCGGTCATCGATCATTTTTGCCTCGCGGACAAGAATCGCGCGCGCGGTCGCTTTCTTGCGCGAGTTGACCTTCCTCTTTACGGTGCTTCGCGACTTCATGGCAGTGAAAAGTAGTCGATGCCCTGGTAGTTCCCATCTACGGTTTTCACAATTTGCATCAACAAGTCGTTGACGAGTGTACTCGCGCCGAATCGGAACAAATCAGGCGTCAACCAATCGTCGCCAAGCGTTTCTTTTACCATCACGAGGTAGGCAAGCGCCTGTTTGGCTGTGCGAATGCCTCCAGCCGGTTTCATTCCGATGCGGACTCCGGTTGCATAAAAATAATCGCGGATTGCTTCCAGCATAACGAGCGTGACCGGCATGGTCGCGGCCGGTGAGATTTTTCCGGTAGACGTTTTGATAAAATCGGCGCCCGCCCGCATCGCGATTTCGCTGGCCAGACGAACGTTGTCATAGGTTTGCAACTCGCCAGTCTCCAAGATCACTTTCAGATGCGCTTTGCCACATGCTTCTTTCGTCGTCGCGATCTCATCAAACACCCTTCGGAAATCTCCGCAGAGGAAGGCACCACGATTGATCACCATATCGACCTCATCCGCCCCGCCGTGAACAGCAGCGCGGACTTCGCTTATTTTTGATCGCAACGGCATTTGACCGGACGGAAACGCAGTTGCGACCGAAGCGACTTTGACGCCGGAGTTAGCGACAAATTTCTTCGCGATCGGCACGAGATTCGGATAGACGCAAACCGCTGCACAGGCTGGGACCTGGTAATGCGGCTCGAGCGGCTGCATCGCTTTACGGCAAACAAAAGCAACTCTTCCAGGCGTATCTTTGCCTTCAAGCGTGGTTAAATCCATCATTGAGACTGCCAGCTTGAGTCCGCCGAGCTTGGCCGAGCTCTTAATGCTGCGTTTAGCGAACATCGCCGCTCGTTCTTCTGCCATGATTTGATCGACAACGCGCGGTTGCAGAGTGGTGGCCTGCACCGCTTTTTGGGCTTCGGCGAGCGCGGTTGCCAGATGACGTTTCATTTTCGTGGAAGAAATGATGATTGTGAGCGACGGGATAGATCGAAACCAACAAATTGTCAGATCTTGTCGATCAGCCGGTGTGATCCCGGTGCCATTCTTCGCGTGCGTTCGCGATGAGCGGCGCAAGCTTTTCGTAAAAGCGGACGACGTAGGTCAGGTAGCAAGCGAAACCGAACAGCTGTGCCGCCAGGAGCCAGAGGTGACCGTTATTGACCAGAAACAGTTCCGGCCGGAAATGGATGGCTGAAGCGCAACCGACATTCAACAGGAAAACGATCGGCAGGAGCAGCCCAATGTTAATTCGCTGATCGCGCAGTACGATCTGGAATAATTTATTGGCTGCTTCACCTCCACTGTCGTTTTGGCGCGCGCGGATCAGTCGCAAATCGTAAACGAAGAGCAGCCAGCCAACGGCGATGAATGCGGCGCCGAACGCAAACCAGTTTTCCGGCTTCGCAAGTTGCGCAAATGAGATCGCTTCGACCAGCGCGCAGCCGATGTAGAGAAAATTATGGGCAAACTCCAGTGGCCAACGAATCACCGTAATGATGTGTAAGACGGCCCGCGACCAAAAAATAAAAATCGTGAGCAACCCGGCGATTACGTAAGGCCATAGTGCCAATTGACGCAGACTGGCGATGCCTCGGGCGTTTTCGATTAAGACCGCCAAGGCGACGCCCTGTATGATGCTGACGAGAGTCAGTTCAATTCCTACGATCATTCCGTCCAAATCCGAACGGCTCTGCGTCAAATGCTTCATAAAGGCAGGAGAGCCGGTTCTAAGCGACGACCGATAGCGCACAGATTTCTCTTCGGGCGCTCTTGCTTCTTTTCATACTACTGGGACCACTTATCATGTTTAATAATTTGCATCTTTGCACGGAAGAAGACAACGCATGAAAGTGAATGTTTGCACTAGCACCGGTGCACATTTGCTTTTAGACGAGCTAGAGCGCGCAGGTAGACAGCTTGCTGACATTTATTCACGTACCGAAGTGCTGTATCGCGGAACCTCGACTAAGTTCGGACAGCTTAACTTCTCGGGAGGCGTCGAAGGCAGTCTCGCTGGTACCATCCTCGGCCAGGATCGCGATAACATTCTAGTAGCGCCGCTCGACATTGATTTTTTGCTCGAGATCTCTGATCCAAAAGTTCCATGAGCCGACGGAGAAAACGCAAGCCTTCCGGCAGCGGCTCTCGTGCCCGGACGACTCCCGTCGCCAGTTTGAGTGGCCCGGTTTCTCCGCTTCACCGTCCTTGGATCTCGATCGCAGTCTGCATATTTCTGGCACTGGCGGTATGGGCCATTTATGGCCAGACCGTTGGGTTCAACTTCATCTACTTCGATGACGATGAATATGTTTTTAACAATCCGCAGATCACCCAGGGTTTGAGCCTCAAAGCGATCTCCTGGGCGTTCACTCATATTCATAGTCATAACTGGCATCCGCTGACCACGCTCACTCACATGTTCGACTGCCAGATGTATGGTCTGCATCCGTGGGGACATCATCTGGAGAATGTGCTGCTGCATGGGATAACGGCGATCCTGTTGTTTGTGGTGTTGCGGCAGATGACTGGAGCGCTTTGGCGCAGCGCGTTTGTGGCAGCGGTATTTGCGGTTCATCCGCTGCATGTGGAGTCGGTGGCCTGGATTTCCGAGCGCAAGGACGTGTTGAGCGGACTGTTTTTCGTGCTGACGCTCCTGGCCTACGTTTGCTACACCCGGGCCAAGGGATCTGGAACTGAGACTACTTTTGTTCGTTTTCCCAGTTACTGGGTGGCTCTGCTGCTTTTTGCTCTGGGCTTGCTGTCCAAGCCTATGTTGGTGACGCTGCCATTTGTTTTGGTGTTGCTGGACTGGTGGCCCCTGCAACGTTTCGCGCTTCGCAATGCAAGATCTGCCATTGGCCAGTTAGTGCTGGAGAAGATTCCATTTCTATTGCTGAGTGCCGCTTCCTGTCCGGTAACTATCTGGGCACAAAAGGACATCGTCA